>CAZQXQ010000092.1:2598-10703 GCA_964597235.1 uncultured Burkholderiaceae bacterium
ACAGCGGGCACCTGGTCTTCACGCTGCTGGGGCCGAACGGCCAGCCCTACACCGAAGAAGAAGCCCACGCCCTGTCGCGCGAGCAGCGCGCCGAGATTGACCGGCTGGAGCAGGAGCTGCGCAGCGAGATCACCCGCTTCATCGACCAGGTGCGCCCGCTGGAGCAGCGCCGCGACGAGGCCCTGGCCACGCTGCGGCGCAAGACCATCAAGCCCTTGATCGAACAGGGGCTGCAAGCCATCCGTCAGGACCTCAAAAAACAGATCAAGGACGCCGTCAAGCTCACCCAATGGCTGGACAGCGTGCAGACCGAGCTGCTGGACAACCTCACCCTGTTCGAGCCCAGCGACCCGGAACAGGCCAGCCTGGAAACCGAGCGCAAAGAGCTGCTGGACGACCTGCTCTCCCGCTGCCACGTCAACCTGGTGGTGGACAACGACGGCCGCACCAGCGCCCCGGTCATCGTGGAGGACAACCCCCAGCTGCGCAGCCTGTTTGGCAGCGTGGAATACCAGGCCGAGTCCGACATGCTGCTCGCGGATTTTTCGTGCATCCATGCCGGTAGCCTGCTCAAGGCCAACGGCGGTTTTCTGATGCTGCACCTGCGCGATCTGCTGGGCGACGACGGCCTGTGGGAGCGGCTGCGCCGCTTTCTGCGCTGCAACCGCCTGCAAATTGAGGAACCCGGCGCCGTGCACAGCGCGATGGCCGCGGTGGCGCTGCAGCCCGAGGCAGTGGAGGTCGATGTCAAGCTGGTGATGATCGGCTCGGTCGAGGAGTACTACGCCCTACAAGAAGGCGACCCCGAAACCGCCCGGCGCTTTCGCGTGAAGGTGGACTTTGCCGAGCACTTCATCGCCACGGAGGGCACGCGCCACGCCACCGCCGTGTTCGTCGCCCACACCTGCCAAAAGCGCGGGCTGCCGCATTTCACCGCTGCCGCTGTCGCCCGCCTGCTGGAAGAAAGCCACCGCGCAGCCGACGACCAGGGCCGCCAGAGCGCCGTGTTCGGCCACACCGAAACCCTGCTGATCGAAAGCGCCGAGCACTGCCGCGCCCGGGGCGGCCCCTGGGTGGAAGTGGCCGACGTGGAAGCCGCCCGCCAGGCCCGCCGCCTGCGCCACAACCACCCCGAGGAAGAAATGCACGCCACCCTGACCGAGGGCGAGCGGCTGATCAGCCTGCACGGCGCCGTGGTGGGCCAGATCAACGCCCTGACCCAGATCGACCTGGGCGACTACCGTTTTGGCTTTCCGGTGCGCATCACCGCCCGCACCTACGCCGGCCGCCAGGGCCTGCTCAACATCGAGCGCGAGGTGGACATGTCCGGCCCCATCCACGACAAGGGCGTGCTCATCCTGCACAGCTACCTCACCGCCCTGTTCGGCCACCTGGCGCCGCTGGCGCTGAACGCCTCCATCGTGTTCGAGCAGGAATACATGGGCGTGGAAGGCGACTCGGCCTCGTGCGCCGAGCTGTACGCGCTGCTGTCCAGCCTCTCGGGCCTGCCGCTGCGCCAGGGCATCGCCGTGACCGGCGCGCTCAACCAGCTGGGCGAAGTGCTGCCCGTGGGCGGCATCAACGAAAAGATCGAAGGCTGGTTCCAAGCCTGTGAGGCCGCCGGCCTGGACGGAACCCAGGGCGTGCTCATCCCCGCCCGCAACCGCCGCCACCTGATGCTGGACCAGCGCGTGGTCGAAGCCGTGGAAGCCGGCCAATTCCACGTCCACACCGCCACCCACATCGGCGAGGGCATCGCCCTGCTGACCGGCACCGACTGCCCCAGCGCCCCCCCAGGCCTGGCCGGCATCGCCGCCCTGCCCCGCGAAGTCATCGAACGGGCGGAGGCGCAGCTCAAGGCGTATCGGAAGGCTTGTCAGGTGGCGGATGGGGGGCGGCGGGGGAGGAGGAAGAGCGGCCTGCGAGGAGATTTGTAGTGAGAACGGCTAAAAGGGATTAGTGGAATGTCGCTTTGCGACCCATTGCAGCCTGTCATCGCACAAGGGCTGGTGACTGCTCAGCAGCGGTTGCTGACTTTCACGGTCGCTGCGTTGACGGGCGGAAGTCGGCTAGAAGCGGTCAGCGGTTTATCGAGAAGAGGACTTTGACATTGGGCGGGCCGACGCCCACCTTACCGCGGCGAGCCTCTGAATGGACGTGGTTGGGTAACTGCACTGTCAGGCAACTGCGATGTGAATTGCCTCTGCTGTTTGGGACAAGAATTGACAACTCGCAGCTACATCCGACTGTGTTATCGGCCACCTTGACCCTGGATACGACGGGTCAAGGTCTGCCTCATGCGCAATCTTGTTGCGCCTGTCCACTATGAGCCGAATCCTGGCCTTAATAGTAGCTTCGTCTTGACCAAGGGCAGCAGCGACGCTTGGCCACAGCTTTACATCGGAAAACAATCGGATTGCATCCGCAATCTTGTCTGGTTGCTGGAAGGATAGGAAGCTGTGGCGCTCGCGCACATCTGCCACGAACCAATCATGGTTCCCTGTAGGCAATCCTGCAATCATGGCTCCCACCGATACTCTGTATTTCTCGAACGCTGATGTGACGGGACGCGCTCCTACAAGGACCTCTAACATTCCCATGACGGTGATCTCGTGAACATAGAAGTCGAGCGCACTCACAGCCAATACGATCTGCGCACGTAGCAGATCACTTGCATCAATTGCTGGGGTGGTCAGAGACAGAATTGCCTGGTGCAAGCCACCAAGATGCTGCACGCGGTTGATGCTGTCTCGGAATGCATCAAGGGCTTTTTGCATACTCAGTGAGGGCAATGATTCGATCTGCGGCCTCCTCGAACAAGGCACCAAATTTATGCATCGATGTCTTGGTTCTCTGGAGCACGATACCAGTTTGTTCTAATTGCTCGTCTGTCAGAGCGAAGACAGGAACCTTGTGTTTTTGCGAAAGTGCGATCAGTCCATTGAAGTCAGACATCTGAAGGAGTGGCTTCCCATCCTCGAGGCCAACCGAGGCATAGGCCTCTGCTGGAAGCAGCATTTCGCAACCTGCGAGAGCAGGGATTAGTTTGGTCTTCACCCCGTTTTCTATTTCATCAATCCACTTCTGGAAGGCGGCGGATGGCGTGATCCCCTCGCGAATTCTGTACTTTTGAATTACGGTGCCCAAGAACTTTGGCTGAATGATCGGAAAAGGGTAAGTCGCCTTTTGAAGCACCGAGAGTCCCTGAGCTTGCTTGGCCCAAGCCCTCCACTTCGGAAGAACATTTGCCAGTGACTCCGTGGCCATCACAGAAAAGTAGTCCGGTGCCATTGGGACCAAAAAGTAATCGCTTGTCATGAGGAGGTTCTGATTGATCGGCCCAAGGCTCGGACTCATATCAACTATCACGTAGTCGCTGGTGTACTTTTTCGCGGTGAGTTGGAATAGATGGTGCAAGCAACCAGGGAGGTTTTGCAAGGTGACGAGAGAGCCAGAAAGCTCCTGGGCAATCCCAAGAGTTACTTCGTATTCTGCGAGGCCGATGTGCCCCGGTATCAGGTGCATGTTTGGTTGGCCTGCAATTGATTCGCACGCCACAGGTTCAATCGGAGCAGGTCGAGACTCAAATGCGGGAGCCAATCCATCGCGAATGTTCTTTACGCCGCCACTGGCATAGGTAGCTGAAAAGTCATCGGTACCTTTGAAGCCAAGAACCATTCCTGTGAGATTGCACTGAGGGTCGCAATCAGCGAGAAGGACACGTTTTCCCTTCTGCGCGAGCATCCATCCAAGGTTAAAGGCTGTGGTGGTCTTGCTAACGCCGCCTTTGTGGTTGAAAAGAGAGATCTGAATGGCCATTTGACTTGCTCCTTGCGAATCATTCTGCCCGATCAACGTTGCGCTCTACCAATGTTGCGGCTGAATGGCAAATTTGAGGAAAACTTTGAAGTACAGCTTTGGGTCGAGAGCCGACTGACACCAAGCCCACCGTGAGTGTCCGCAACCAGCCTGAAGCTGTCTGTACACCGGTATTCATGGCTGTCAGCTCCTGGCCGATTGCAGACATCGACTTCCTTAGAAAAGCTAACACCACCCCATGACCCCCTACTTGCTCCTTGGCGGCGCCATCCTCATCGAAGTCATCGCCACCACCGCCATGAAATCCGCCGACGGGTTCAGCAAACTGGTACCCAGCATCATTTGCGGGCTTGGCTACCTCGTTTCTTTCTATTTGCTGGCCCAGACGCTCAAAAGCATTCCGACCGGGATTGCCTATGCCATTTGGTCGGGGGTGGGGATAGTGCTGATTTCACTGATCGCGTGGCTGGTGCACGGCCAAAAGCTGGACGGGGGCGCCATGGCGGGGATGGCGCTGATCGTGTGCGGCGTGGCGGTCATCCATCTGTTCTCGAACGCCGCAGCGCATTGAGTTCTGGAGGCATGGCCCGTGGGCAGGGTCAGCCGCCACTCAAAGTTTTGAGTAAAGGATAGCTACTTTATTGATAGCTACTACCGCTGGTATCGATCGGGCTAGCAGCCCTTTTCTCTTGAAACCACAGCCTCAGCCTAAATACGCCCCGCCAAGAGCATCGAAGCCCGCAGGGTGTCGTTGATACGTGTTTGCCAACCGTCTCCGGTGGCGCGCAGGGCGGCGAGCAAGTCGGCGTCCAGGCGGATCTTCACCGCTTCTTTGGTCGTGGCCTGCACACTGCCAACAGGCCGACCACGGCGGCGGGCAGCGATCTGTTCAGGCGTGTGCACGCGGCCAAGCTGGCCGCCGATGGCCTGGTCAACGCTGCGCAACAAGGCTGCTTCAAAAGCAGCCACTTCAGGGTCTTTGTCTTTGGTGTTGGGCATCGAATTTCTCCTTGATGGCCTTGAGCACGCTGGGACTGATGTTGTCGAACTTCGCTTTCGCATACACCAGCACCAAAACCAATTCACCCCGTTCGTTGCGAGTGAAGTAAATCACCCGGGCTCCGCCACGCTTTCCAACGCCTGCGCGGCTCCAGCGCACCTTGCGCAATCCACCAGAGCCTGGAATCACATCGCCCGCCTCGGGGTTGTCCGCAATCCAATCAATGAAGGCTTCACGCTCTACATCGCTCCACACCAGAGCAGACCAAGCTGTGAATTCTTCGGTTTCGATTACGGTAAACATAATTTAATTGTACCCCCATAAAATTCTATTCAAGCCTGACCTTTGGATGACATGGGCTGGCGGGTCGGGAGCTTTATTGCATGGAGTTGGGGGAAATGGATCGCTGAGCGTGGCCACGCACTACCATCGTCACCCCATCGCCACCTCCCCCAAGCACCCCCCATGCCTCCTGGCGCAATCGCTGGGCACCATCAATAACCAAATAGGTTAATAATCATGGAAAAATCCACGCCGCATTGCAAACTTTCGGTGGTTCAGGACTTGGTTCGATCCGGCGCCGTGCGTGCCACCGGCAGCGCCTTTGTCGGAGCGCGTGAATTGGGCATTAACGACCTTGCGGGCATGTGTGCGGTCGTGCTGACGCTGACCAGCGCCGACTTCTACAAGAGCATGACGACCCATGCAGACCACCGAATCTGGCAAGACGTCTATCACGCACGCACGGCCAGGGGTCAGGCGGTGTATCTCAAATTGACCGTCATTGACGATGTGTTGATTGTTTCCTTCAAGGAGCTATGACATGAAATGTCCCGTGTGCGGCGCTGCCGAACTGATCCATGACACCCGCGACCTGCCCTACACCTACAAAGGCGAAACCACGGTCATTCCTGCCGTCACTGGGGACCACTGCCCCGCGTGCAGCGAGGTTCTTCTGGGCCGCGAACAGGGCGACCGCTACAGCGAACTGGTGGGCGCCTTCCAACGCCAGGTCAACGCCGCCTACGTTGCCCCCAGCTTCATCACCGAGGTGCGCAAAAAACTCGCGCTCGACCAGCGCGAAGCCGCTGAGATTTTTGGCGGTGGCGTCAACGCCTTCTCGCGCTACGAAACGGGCAAGACCAAGCCCCCACTAGCCTTGGTCAAGCTGCTGAAGGTGCTGGACCGCCACCCGGAACTGCTCGCCGAGGTGCGGTCCTGAGTTCTGCCACGCCAGCGCCTGGCCGTGGCACTGGCCAAAATCGCTCCGTTATTGATAGCTACTACCGCTGGTATCTATTGGCCTAGAGGCACTTTTGACCTAAAGCCCCAGTGCAAGGCAGCGCCAGCACCCTTCAGCGGTACATCCACACGCACACCCCGCTTTAAAATCCGCGCTCCTTCGAAAGAACCGTCATGGCCGTGGCCATGGAAGGCTTTCATTCTTGAAACCAAAGGTGGTGAAGATGAACAAGCCTTTCATTTCCCTGTGCCCCGAGATCACCCGCGCCAATGCGCTCACCCTGATGGACTGGCTCGAAGACGAGGACGTGACCCGCTACCTGAGCGATTCGCGCCATGTCTCGCGCTTCATCGGCCAGGTCATCGGACGGGTCCAGTTGCCCATCCTGACCCATCTGTTCAACCAGGGCGGCCGCTTCTTCATGGCCTACGACCGCGACGATGTGCCCGTCGGGTTTGTGCGCCTCGTCAAGGCGGGCACGGACTGCGAGATGGTGCTGGTCATCGGCAACCGCGACAACTGGGGCCGCAAGCTGGGCGCCAGCACCCTGCGCGAAGGCATGAAACTCGCCTTCTTCGACATGCGGGCCGAGCGGCTGATTGCCAAGATTCACCCCGACAACGCGCGCTCGCTCAAAGCCTTCCTGCACAACGGCTTTGCGCTGGAGAGCGAGACGCCGTCCATGAAGTCCCTGGTCCTGCACGCCGAGCACTACCTGCGGCGTCTGCGCGACCACCCGGCAGATTCCAGCAGCGCCATCTACATCACCGAGCTGGACCTGGCCCGGCTCAGACACCTGCTGCTGCTCGAACAGGGCGCAGAGATTTTCGAGCTGGAGCACGAGATCGAGCGCGCCATCGTCGTCCCACCCCGCGACGTGGCGGAAGACGTGGTCACGATGAACTCCAAGGCCTTGCTGCAGGTGGACGACCGGGAAGTGGAAGTGGCGCTGGTCTATCCCGAGGATGCGGACGAGCGTGCCGGCAAGCTCTCGGTGTGCTCGGGCATCGGCACCGCCATCCTGGGCTACAAGGAAGGCGACGCGTTCAATTGGCGGATTCCGCACCGGACCTGCCACATCCGCATCGAGAAAGTGCTCTACCAGCCAGAAGCTGCGGGCGATTTCCACTTGTAAGGTCAAACACTGCCACGGCATGGACAAGAAAAAACTCTCTGAAAGCGACCTGTGCGACAAGTTCATCCGGCCGGCCATCGAAAAGGCGGGCTGGAATGGTCTGGAGCAGATCTACCGCGAGTTCCCGCTGCGCGCCGGGCGGGTGGTGGTGCGGGGCCAGCAGGCGCAGCGTGACCTGAGCACGGTGCTGCGGGCCGATTACGTGCTGTGCCATAAGGCCCACATTCCGCTGGCGGTGGTGGAGGCCAAGGACAACCGCCACGCCGTGGGCGCTGGGATGGCGCAGGCCATCCGCTATGCCGAGTTGCTGGGTGTGCCGTTTTGCTTTGCCAGCAATGGCGACGGCTTCGTGTTCCGCGATGCCACCCTGACCGATGGTGTGCTGGAGCGCAATTTGACGCTGGAGGAATTCCCCTCGCCCGCCGAACTCTGGGCGCGCTACTGCGCCTGGAAGGGCTGGAGCCCCGAGGTGCAGCGCGTGGCCGCTTTTGACTACGCCCCCAGCAAAACCCCGCGCTATTACCAGCTGAACGCCATCAACCGCACCGTCGAAGCGATTGCCAACGGCCAGAATCGCGCGCTGCTGGTGATGGCCACCGGCACCGGCAAGACCTACACCGCCTTCCAGATCATCTGGCGGCTGTGGAAGAGCGGCGCCAAAAAACGCATCCTGTTCCTGGCCGACCGCAACATCCTGATCGACCAGACCATGGTCAACGACTTCCGGCCTTTCAAGGGCGCGATGGCCAAGCTCAGCCCCAACGCCAAGGGCGTGGAGCGCATCGACGCGCAAGGCCAGACCACGGTGGAAGGGCTGACCCTGGCCGTGAGCCCGACCACCAAGCAGGTGGATAAGAGCTACGAGATCTACCTCTCGCTCTACCAGGCCGTGACGGGCACCGACGAGT
>CAZQXQ010000093.1:0-10688 GCA_964597235.1 uncultured Burkholderiaceae bacterium
GCAAGGCCTGCGCGCAGGCGTCGGCGCTGGCCCAGGCCCACTGGAAGTTGTAGCCCCCCAGCCAGCCGGTGATGTCCACCACCTCGCCAATGAAATACAGCCCCGGCTGGGCCTTGGCCTCCATGGTTTGCTGCGACAGGGCTTTGGTATCCACGCCGCCCAGGGTGACCTCGGCTTTTTTGTAGCCTTCGGTGCCGGTGGGCGTCAGCTCCCAGCGGGCCAGGCGCTCGGCCAGGCGGGTCAGGGCCTTGTCGGAGGCTTCGGCAATCGGCCGCTGCCAGTCGGCGTCCTGCTGGGTCCAGGCATCGGCCAGGCGGCTGGGCACCAGGGCGGCCAGCTCGTTGGCGATGAGTTTGCGCGAGCGGGCCTTGGCCTGCGCCAGGGTCGTGGGCAGGTCGGTTTGCGGGGCCAGGTTGATCTGCAGCGGCTGGCCTTCTTGCCAATAACTGGAAATTTGCAGCACCGCTGGGCCGGACAGCCCCCGGTGGGTGAACAGCAGGTCCTCGTCAAACGCCATGCGCGCTTTTTTGCTGCCGGTGGCCATTTGCACCGGCAGGGCCAGGCCGGCCAGGCTGGCGTAGGGCGCCCAGGCGTCGCCGTCAAAGGTCAGCGGTACCAGGCCCGGGCGGCGCTCCACCAGCGGCAGGCCGAACTGCTGCGCGATGCGATAGCCAAAATCCGTCGCCCCGATCTTGGGAATGGACAGCCCTCCGGTCGCCACCACCAGGCTGCGGGCGCGCACGGGGCCACGGTCAGTCTCAATTTGATAGCGCATACCGCTGGTATCCAGGGCCTCGGAGCCCAAAAACACTACTTTTTTGACGCCGCAAGGCTGCCAGCGTTCCACCCCGCCTTGCGCGCATTCGGCCAGCAGCATGGCGATCAGGTCTTCGGCCGAGCGGTCGCAAAACAGCTGGCCCTTGTGCTTTTCGTGGAAGGGGATGCCGTGTTTTTCGACCAGCTCGATGAAGTCCGCCGGCGTAAAGCGCGACAGCGCCGAGCGGCAGAACTGCGGGTTCTGCCCGACAAAGTGCTTGTGTGGTGCGCGCGGGTCCAGGTCGCGGTTGGTGAAGTTGCAGCGCCCGCCGCCGGAGATGCGGATTTTTTCTGCCACCTTCTCCGCGTGGTCGATCAGCAGCACCTTCAGCCCCCGCTGGCCGGCCCGGGCCGCGCAGAACAGGCCCGCCGCACCGGCACCGATCACGATCGCATCAAACTCAGGCAGGGCAGGGGACACGGAAGCTCCAGAAAAAACGGTCAGAAAGGAAAAACTCACAGCAGCCGGAAGGCCAGGATCGCCACCAGCGTGGCCGGCAGTGCCGAAATCAGCAGCCCGACCGGGTGGATGACCTTGTCCGCAAAGCTGCCCTTGAGGATGGAGGCGCCTGCGGGGTTGGGCGCGTTGGCAATCACCGTGAGGCCACCACCGGTCACGGCGCCGGTGACCAGGGCGAGCTTGAATTCATCGCTCAGCCCATCCACCAAAGAGCCCAGGTAGGTCAGGGCCGCGTTGTCGGTGATGGCTGTCAGCGCCGTCGCGCCAAAGAAGATGCTGTCCGCATCCATGCGCATCAGCAGCGGCTGCAGCCACCATTGCTGCACGCCGCCCAGCACCACCAGACCGCCCAGGAAGAAGGCCACCAGCAGCGCTTCGCGCAGGATCAGCGGGTTTTGGTGCCGTTGGTAGGCGCTGGCAAAGCCCAGGAAGAACAGGAACAGGCCCATGAACACGGCGGGGTGGTGGGCAAACACCACCACCAGGCCCAGGAACAGCAGGTGCACCGCCACGACGGTCCAGGACACGGTGTCGGCCTCTGCATCGGCGCCGGGCTTTTTGCCCATGTGCCCGACTTCGTTGCGGAACAGCAGCATGGCCGAAGCGGCATTGATCACTACGGCAATCGCTGCCTTCCAGCCGATTTGCGTGAGCATGAACAGCAGGTCCCAGTTCCAGGTGCTGGCCACCATCAGCACCGGCGGCGCAGCAAAGGGCGTGAGCGTGCCGCCGATCGAGATGTTGACGAACAGCACCCCCAGCGTGCCGTACTTGAGCTTGGACGACACCGGGTGCGAAAACAGCTGGTCGCGCAGCATCAGCGCCGCCAGGGTCATCGCAGCAGGCTCCGTGATGAAGGAGCCCAGCAGCGGCACCAGGGCCAGCACCAAAAAGTAGGTGGCCATGCCGCGCGGCAGCGGCAACCAGACCGCCACCCAGCGCACCAGCGCACCGGCCAGCTGCAGGATGGGCTTGGTGCCGGCAATCACCATGATGGCGAAGACGAACATGGGCTCGGTGAAATTGCGCGAATCCAGGTAGGCCGTGGCCTCTTGCGGGCCACTGAGCGCGAACATGGCCAGCATGAGCAGCAGCGCCCAAAAGCCAAAGACCACCTCGACCTCGGCCAGCCAGTGCCAAAGGCCTGCATGGCGGGGCTGGCGGTGGGCCAGGGTCTCAAAGAACTTGGTGGAGAAGGTGTGCAGGACGGCCAGGCCAAAGAGCACGGCGCCCAAAATTTGTAGCAGGGTGGGGGAATGCATGGTCACAGACAAGTCGCGTGGCGGCCCGACCAGCGCGTACAACCTGCTGGCCCGCCCCGTGCGGGGCCAACACCCGGCGCGCAGTGTAGCGGAGCGGGGGAGGGCTTTAGGCGACGGCTTGGCGGGTAATGGCTGGTTGGCTGTGAGGCTGCGCGATTGCCACCAGCCCCTGCAATACATCCCCCACCACGATCACGCTGGGGCTGGCGAGGTGCTCGCGCTCCAGCGTTGTTTGCAGGTCGGCCAGCACGCTGCAGGCGTGGCGTTGCTGGGGCAGGCTGGCGTTCTGGATGATGGCCACGGGGGTGTTGGGCGCCAGGCCGCCGGCCAGCAGTTCCTGTTCGATGTGGGCAGCGCCGCTCACACCCATGTAGATCACCAGGGTCAGCTTGGCGTCGCGGGCGGTGGCGGCCAGCTGGCGCCAGTCGGTGCCGGCGTCACCCGGCTTGGCGTGGCCGGTGATGAAGACCACGCCGTGCGCGTGGTCCCGGTGGGTCAGGGGCACGCCCAGGCTGCTCAGGCCCGCCAACCCGGCGGTGATGCCGTTGACCACGGTGACCTCGATGCCTTCAGCACGCAGGTGCTCCACCTCTTCGCCGCCCCGGCCAAAGATGAAGGGATCGCCGCCCTTGAGGCGCACCACCTGCTCGCCGGCGCGCACGGCCTGCAGCATCAGTTTTTCGATGAAAGCCTGCGGCGTGCTCTGGCAGCCGCCGCGCTTGCCTACATAGACCACCCGCGCTGTGGGGGCGGCGTGGGCGACGATGGCATCGCTGACCAGGTCATCCACCAGCAGCACCGTGGCCGCCTGGATGGCCTTGAGCGCCTTGAGCGTCAGCAGCTCGGGATCGCCCGGGCCGGCGCCAACCAGGTTGCAGGTGCCTAGGCGCGGCGCAGCAGGCGTGGGGGTGAATGCAGATGAAGATTCAGAGAAGGGCGGGGCAGAGCGGAGGGCCATGGGAATGCAGCGGAAAAGTCTTGCAAAACAATCAGCAGCGCATTCTGTGGCAAGTTTTAAAACTGAAAGTTATATGTAAAACGAGGCGTGCTGGCTTGGCAAGCCTTTATCTCGCTTCTTGGCCTGTGCACCTTGCGGTACGAACAACGCTTGTACCGGGCACAGCGCAAAAAGGTCGCGTGAACCGTGGGTTAAAAACCTGTTCACGCCCCCGTGGATTGGCCTTGCGAAAACTGATCACGGATGACCGCGCGGCCAGGGCCAACAGCCTACGGCTGCGCTGCCTGCCGTAACGCTTGTGCTGCCCATTGATTGAGGCTCATGCCCTGAGCAGCGGCGGCAATGGCAGCTGCCTCGTGCAGCGCAGGATCGACGCGCAGCGAAAACTTGCCGGAAAAATGCCTGTGCGGATCCACGCCGTCCTGCGCACAGGCCTCAAGGAATACCTGCAGCGAAATCTCGCCTTCACGGCGCAGGCCATCGACATCCTTGGCGTAGAAATCTGCCCCCCCATTCAGCCCCACGAACTCCCCTCGGAACATCTGGATGTCCGGGTCGAATGCGATGACTGCTTGATAACCATTGATCGTCATGGTGTTCATGGCTTTACCCCGTGATCTTCAAACCATTTGCGGATCGACTCCAGCGCCCCCTTGTCAACTACCCCCCCAATTCGATGAGCAGTGCCTCGATGTCCCGGTATCGTCATCCACTCCCAAATCCATCGCCAGTACCGCCCGATTCCATTGGCCTGGCGCCCGCCCGATTGGTCCCCTCAAGCGCGCACCCCCCTCCACCCCAGGATCAGGAACGCCACACGCGCCAAGCCCAGCCCCTTGACCGCGCAGACCAGTGCCACCGCCTCGCCCAGGTAAGCACTCAGATTGCTCCCACTCCACTGAGAAAGACTGCAGACGCTCACAGCCCGCCCAGAAATTTTCGTGCGAGCGTTGCTGCTTTTTCATAGCTGGGCTGATAGTCCAGTCGGTCGATGGCGTCGAACTGAACGCGCAGCACGGCCTGGCGTTGTTCCACTTGGGTCAGGAACGCTTCTCGGTGGCGCAGCAGGAACGCACCGGCACTGGCCAAGGCCTCTGGCTCCCGTTCAATCACCAAAGCCAGGTCGAACAAGTCACGCGCCGTGGCGCGATCTCCCCGGTGCCAAAGTTTCTTGGCCACGATCTCTGCGGACGTTTCCACCTGAACCGTCCTCCCCAACAGGTGCCAGGGCTCCGTGGGCTGCTGCGTCAAGTTTGGCGAAGCGACGAAATCGATTTCTCCCTCTGGCCGCAGCAGCTTGATATAGCCAGGGCCTTCCACATAGTCGTGAGAAATGGATTCCGCGACGTCACTCAGCCGTGGCGAGACGAAACCCAAGTACTGCGGATCAGGCACAAAAATGTCGATGTCTTTGCTCATGCGGTGCCGGTGGCGCAGCATCAGGACCGTGCCACCGCCAAACGTCCACGTCGGATGGTGGATACCGCCCTTGGCAGCGATTTCGTCCACCAGCTGAAATGCGTGGCTCAGCAGAACCTGCCACACACCGTCTGGCAACGCTTTGGGCGTTTGGCTCGCCATGTTCATGCCCACACCGGGCGGGGCGAATGCAGGTCATGCGCCCAGCGCAGGACATGCTTCCACAGGTTTTTAGCGGGCTGCCTGGCGTTGGCGGCCACTTCTTCGAGGGCGGCCACGATCAAGGGCAAGGGCGCCTCGTCCAGCAAGGTGGCGACCTGCGGCGTGATGGCCTCTGGCAAATGGCCATCAACCAAAGCGGCGGCCAAGGCATTCGGGTCCAGTGCGGTCTGGTAGCTCACACTGGCCGTTTGGCTCACCAAATGCAAGGCACTGCGCTGGCCCGTGCGCTCGGTGGCATCCAGTTGCAGGCCCAGCAGATTCAGCAGCGCGATGAGCTTGGCAGCACCCAAGTCCTTCAGGCTGCCCGATTCAAGCTGGTTGACGGTGGCGCGGGACAAGCCACTCAACTTGGCCAGCCGATCTTGCGACAAACCGAGCAATTGACGCCGCTGGTGAACCAGGCGGCCGATGTCAGACAGATTCATGCCGAGATTGAAGCATTCCGCCAAAATAATGTCAAATATGTTTGACAATATTTGGAGCATACAAGCCCATTTGCCCACTGAACGTCCGCACCGACTACAGACCAACCACTCCCAAATCCATCGCTAGCACCGCCGGATTCCATTGGCCTAGAGCCCGATTGGTCCCCTCAACCGCACCACCCGCCGCCCCAGGATCAAGAACACCACGCTGGCCAAGCCCAGCCACTTCATGCTGCTATACGTCCAAGACGTACAATTTTTCATGCGTTACGAATTCATCGAGTCCAGCTTGTTCACCAAGATGGTGTACGACTACCTCACGGAGGAAGACTACACCGCGTTTCAGCATTTCCTGCTTGAAAACCCTGAAGCGGGGGATGTCGTCAAAGGGTCTGGTGGCGTGCGCAAGGTGCGCTGGGCACGCCCAGGCGCAGGCAAGTCTGGCGGGGTGCGGGTGTGCTACTACGCGCGCACCACGGCCGGACAAATCCTGTTGCTGGTCATTTATGCAAAAGGCGTACGGGCCAGCATTCCGGGATCGATATTGAAGCAACTGAAAGAGGTATTGACGCCATGATGAGCGACGAACAACTGCGCGAGCGCGATGCCAAGCGCGACATTGGGGCAGAACTGCTGGCCGCCGTTCAAGAAATGGCGGCTGGTAAGGCCGCCCGAACGACCCGCTTTGAGCCCCTGCCCGATGGCAGCGTGCGGCGTACGGTCACGCTGGGCGACGGGACCCTTCAATCCCAGGAAGTGCTGACAGGCCCGAAGTGGCAATTGCTGGCAGCACGTTCATGTTCTGGCATGTCGCAAGCGGAGTTTGCCCGGGCCACAGGCGTCAGCGTGCGCACCCTGCAAGAATGGGAGCAGGGCCGCAAGCAGCCCAGCGGCGCTGCGCAAAGCCTGCTGAAACTGGTCAGCCGACACCCGGAACTGCTGGCCGAACTGGCCGCCACCTAAACCGCGCACGACCCGTGTTTTTCGTGCTGGAACACTCCCAAATCCATCGCTAGTACCGCTGGATTCCATTGGCCTGGAGGCCGATTTCTCCCCGCAACCGCACACCCCATCGCCCCAGAATCAGGCACACCACGCCCGCCAAACCCAGCCACTTGGCGACGCTGGCCATGGCCAGTTCGGCGCTCAGGAAGGGCGGTATGAATACAGAGGGATCAAGGGCGATGAACGCTGGGGATTGCCACCGAACGGTCGTACAGCGTTTCTGGCGCAATATCGATGTTGCCCGGCCAAACCACCGTGCCGTAATCCACAAAGGCTTGCAGAAACCGTGGCGACTCTTTTAATTGGACAAACGGTTTCTTGTCCATCAGCGGGGCCATGTCAAAGAGCCGTTTTTCCCCGTTCTCGAACTCTAGGTACAAGGTGTAGTCAGGCTTGGCCACGACGTGAACCACGTCCAGCAGGATATCCATGGTGGCACCTCCTTATTGCAAGGGAGCGATGCGGTAAGGCTGCTCTCCAGCCACTGCAAGCTCCCAGTCCGCAAACAGCTCATCTTTGTGGATTTCAATCCACGCCTGCACCAATTTCAGTTGCTTGGGCGGAATGCCTCCGGCGAGCACGGCACCGTCCGCAATCGCGATGGATGCCTTGCTCCCCGCATAGCGCACATGGATATTGGGCAAGTTGTGGCGGTCGTTGTCCTCGAACAACATCGCGACCAAGATACCGTAGAACATGCTGATCGTCGGCATGGGGATCTCCTCAAAATGACACGCATTGTGCGGCTGTCTGCCCCACCGTGCCAAACGCAGCAAACCACTCCCAAATCCATCGCTAGCACCGCTGGATTCCATTGGCCTGGCGGCCGATGTGACCGGAAATCAATTACGCTGGTGAATACGACTTGAGCCCATCCTTCAGGGCTGCATCGATGCGCGTCTGCCAGCCCACGCCAGTTGCGCGAAAAGAGTCCACCACTTCAGGCGAAAGCCGAATAGTGATGCGCTCCTTGGTGACCTCCGCCTTGGGGCGGCCGCGCTGTCTGGACTCCTGGTTCATCAACTGATCACGGATGACCGCGCTGGCCAGGGTCACAGACACGCTCACGCGGGGGAATGTGTTTGCAGCCAGTCTTTCAAGGCGTCATTCATACGGGCCTGCCAGCCTTTGCCTGTTGCCCTGAATGCCGCCAGCACATCGGGGCTGTAACGCACGGTCACCGCCTGCTTGCTGTCTTTTTTGGTGGTTCCTGCAGGACGGCCCCTTGTTTTGTAGGTGGCAATGTCGGCTGGCGTGTGTACTCGTGCAAGCTCGCCCTGCTTGGCTTGCGCGATGGATTCGAGCACATCGGCTGCGAAAGCCTTCATTTCATCGTCCATTTTTTCTTTAGGCATCGTAGGCGTCCTTCCAGGATTTCAAGACTTCAACGGGCATGTTGTCGAATTTGGCCTTGGTGTAGATGGCCACCAGCACCAGCTCCCCTTGGGAAAGACGGGTGTAGTAAATCACGCGAGCGCCGCCACTTTTACCCATTCCTTCGCGCTTGTATCGAACTTTGCGCAGACCACCTGCACCAGGGATGACATCGCCCGCCATCGGGTTCTCGCTGAGGTAAACGACAAAGTCCTGAAGCTGCGACGAGCTCCACACATCCGTCACCATGCGCTGAAAGATAGGGGTCTCAATGACGGTTAACATCTTTTTATTGTAACTCCAATAAATTAATATGCTTCAAACCACTCCCAAATTCATAGCTAGTACCGCTGAATTCCATTGGCCTGGTGCCCGATTTACCGCCTCAACCGCACCACCCGCCACCCCAGAATCAGGCACACCACGCCGGCCAAGCCCAGCCCCTTGACCGCGCTGACCAGGGCGACGGACACGCCCAGTTCGGCGCGGAGGAAGGGCTGATTCAGCTGGATGGTGGCCAGCGCTGTCCGGGTCCTCACACTGGATACTGAATCAAAGATGGTGCTTAAATAATTAGATGTACAATAAATCATGTTCACCGTGATTGAAACACCCACCTTCCAGCGGACTGCCCAGGCCTTTTGGAGCGATGCTGAGCGGGAGGCATTCGTGGACTACATCGCCAAGAGCCCCTTCGCGGGCGAGGTGATCCCTGGAACACAGGCATTGCGCAAAGTGCGATGGGCGCGCCCAACAACCTGCCCTCTGCTTTTTTGAACCGTTTGAAGGAGTTCTACGATGTCTGATGTTGCAACTTCCACCACTGAGGTGGACGCTGACACCGCTCAACTCATGCGCGACCTGGAGCAGGGCTTGGTAGAAGCCAAAGCCGGCATCCACGCACGGGTCCACACACCGGGTGAGATCACGGCTCGCCGTGGCCGTCCAGTGCAGGCCACGCACAAACAACCGGTGACCCTGCGCATGGACCCAGAAGCCTTGGCCACGTGGCGGGCGAGCGGCAAAGGCTGGCAGACCCGAGCGGCCCAGGTGCTGGCGGATTGGATCAAAACCCAATCGCCCGCCTGAGGACGGTACTCTTACGCACCAAATACTCCTACATTCATAGCTAGCACCGCTGGATTCCATTGGCCTGGCGCCCGATTGGACCCCACAACCTTACCCCCCACCACCCCAGGATCAGCCACACCACGCCGGCCAAACCCAGCCCCTTGACCGCGCGGACCAGGGCCACAGACACACCCTATGCCCGCGCTGCCTGCCGTAACGCTTGTGCTGCCCATTGATTGAGGCTCATGCCCTGAGCAGCGGCGGCAATGGCAGCTGCCTCGTGCAGCGCAGGATCGACGCGCAGCGAAAACTTGCCGGAAAAATGCCTGTGCGGATCCACGCCGTCCTGCGCACAGGCCTCAAGGAATACCTGCAGCGAAATCTCGCCTTCACGGCGCAGGCCATCGACATCCTTGGCGTAGAAATCTGCCCCCCCATTCAGCCCCACGAACTCCCCTCGGAACATCTGGATGTCCGGGTCGAATGCGATGACTGCTTGATAACCATTGATCGTCATGGTGTTCATGGCTTTACCCCGTGATCTTCAAACCATTTGCGGATCGACTCCAGCGCCACCTTGTCAACTGCCCCCCCAATTCGATGAGCAGTGCCTCAATGTCCGCCCACCGCACATTGGCGGAGACAGGCCGGGCAAAGATCAGTTCAAGGGTGCGTTGGTTCTTCCGCTTCATATTTTGATGGTGGCAAAAAGCGGTATCGTCATCCACTCCCAAATCCATCGCTAGCACCGCTAGATTCCATTGGCCTGGCGCGCGATTGGACCTTCAAGCCAAAACCCCAACCCTGGTGATGGGAAGCACTGCCGCTGCGAGATACCGCAAATTTCGCCTAAAAGCTAAAATCACCCCCCCATGCACACCATCCTTCATTACCTCGACGAAGGGGAGAACGACCTTTATCAAGAATGGCTCGACTCCTTGCGCGACCGTGTGGCGAAGGTGGCAATCATCCGGCGCGTTGCCCGGATGGAGATGGGCCTGTTTGGTGACTGCAGGTCGTTGCGTGAAGGGGTCTGGGAACTCAAGGTGGATGTAGGCGCCGGATACCGCGTTTACTACGCGCATGTAGGCAACATGGTGATCCTGCTGACCAGCGGCGGTGACAAACCGTCGCAAAGCCGGGACATCGAGCGGGCAGTGAAGTTATTGAAAGACTGGGAGAAACGACATGGCTAAGACACATCGAACGCACGAAGACGCGACGGTCGAGATGTTCCGTAACGATCCGACACTGGCCGCAGAGTACCTGAACGCCGTCTTGGAAGACGGCGATGAGACCGACCTGATGCTGGCCCTGCGTTCCCTGAGCAAGGCCTTCGGTGGCGTGCAGGAAGTGGCCCGTCAGGCAGACGTCAATGCCCACACCCTCTACCGGACGCTCTCCGAAAAAGGCAATCCTGAACTGAAAACCCTGTCAGCGATCCTGAAAGCCATGGGCATGCGCTTGGCCATCCAGCCGCTGAATCCCCCGGGGCAGCACCACGCGCACGCCTGAGTCCGGCAGTCACTACAACGCTCTGACCACTCCCAAATCCATCGCTAGCACCGCCTGATTCCATTGACCTGGCGCTCGATTGCACGCCCAAACCGCAAACCCTGCACCCTAGTACTACAGCCGTAGTTGAAGATCAGGCGGAGAGCGTCCCCGGCGACGGT
>CAZQXQ010000094.1:0-10678 GCA_964597235.1 uncultured Burkholderiaceae bacterium
CAAGCAGGCGCAAAGCCGGGTCAAGGCGCTGGAGCGCATGGAAAAGATCGCCCCCGTACTGGCCAGCGCCGAGTTCACCTTCGAATTCAAGGAGCCGGCCAACCTGCCCAACCCCATGCTGGCTCTCACCGACGCCGCGTTTGGCTACCGCGCCGAGGACGGCAGTGAAAAAACCATCCTGCGCCACGTCAACCGCTCGGTGCTGGCTGGCCAGCGCATCGGCATCCTGGGCGCCAACGGCCAGGGTAAATCGACCTTGGTCAAGACCATTGCGCGCACCATGGCACCGCTGGCCGGCAAGGTGACCGAGGGCAAGGGCCTGAACATTGGCTACTTCGCGCAGCAGGAGCTGGACGTGTTGCGCCCCGACGACAACCCGCTGCAGCACATGGTGCGCCTGGCCAAGGAACTGGGCCCCGCCAGCGGCGAACCCAGCCGCGAGCAGGACTTGCGTAACTACCTGGGCTCCTTCAACTTCAGCGGCGACATGGTGCAGCAGCCCGTGGGCACCATGAGCGGCGGCGAAAAGGCCCGCCTGGTGCTGGCCATGATCGTCTGGCAGCGCCCGAATCTTCTGCTGCTGGACGAACCGACCAACCACCTGGACCTGGCCACCCGCGAAGCCCTGGCGATGGCACTGAATGAATTCGAAGGCACCGTCATGCTGGTCAGCCACGACCGGGCGCTGCTGCGCTCAGTCTGCGACGAGTTCTGGATGGTGGGCCGGGGCCAGGTCGGTCCGTTTGACGGCGACCTGGACGACTACCAGCGCTACCTGCTGGAAGAGTCCCGCCGCCTGCGTGAGGAAGCCAAAAATACTCCTGATTCGATAGCTAGTACCGCTGAATCTACGGGGCTTGGAGGTCAAAAACCCTCAGAAAACATCCCCGTGCGAGACGCCAAGGAACAGCGCCGCCTGGACGCCCAGGCCCGGCAGCAACTGGCCGAAAAGACCCGCCCGCTCAAAAAGGAAATCGCCCAAATTGACGAACGCCTGGCGGCGCTGTCCAAAGAGCAATCGGCGCTCGAAAACCGCCTAACCGAGCCCCTTCCCCCAGCAGAAATCGCCGAGGCAGGCCGGCGCCTGAAAGCCATCGGTGACGAAACCGCCCAGCTCGAAGAGCGCTGGCTGGAGCTTTCTGAAGCGCTGGAGGGACTGCAAACCCTGGGTTGAAGGCCTTTTGAATGGGGTCTGAAAAATTTTTCAAATTTTTTTGCAACCCTTGTCAACGCGAAGAAACGAGGAGGCGTTGTGGTCGCACTTCTCTTCTTTTTCGGAGTTCTGACATGCAAACCCCTTCCATCCTGAACGCCTGGCCCAGCGACGATCGCGATCGCAAGCGCGCACCCAGCCGCTTCTGAAGGGCCTCAGGCTCCCCACAAAAAACCCGCCGTTGGCGGGTTTTTTTATTGGCACGCCTTGTGCCGTCCCATTTAACAGGATCAATCCTGGCGAGTGGGTTCCAGCTTGCGGACGTCAAAGCCTTTTTGCGCCAGGCGGTTCAGCAGCTCCTGGTAGCGCTGAGGATCCACCTGGGGTGTTCGAGACAGCACCCACAGGTATTCGCGCTGGGGCTCGCTCACGGCGACCAGCTGGTAGGCCTCATCCAGGTCGATGACCCAATAGTCGCCCCAGACCATGGGCAAAAACGCCAGCCAGTCCGGCGCAAAACGCACCTTCAGCTTCGGCGAGGTGGCTGGCCCCACTTGGCGAGCCTTGCCGATGGCTTCGTTCATCTCGCCGCTTTCAAGGCGGCAGCGGTTGATGACCTGCACCATGCCGTCGGGCTGTTGGCGGTACTCGGCCCGGGTGGCGCCGACGCACTTCTTCTGAAACCAGTTCGGGAACTTGGCAATTTCGTACCAGGTACCCATGTAGCGGGGCACGTCCAGCGCGGCGATGGCCTGCAAGGGATGAGCACTGGGCTGGATCGGGGTTTCAGCCAGGACGCTGAAACCCGACAGGCTCAGGCACAGGACCAAGAGGGGTGTTTTCGAAAGGAGCGACTTCACCATGACAGTGGTTTGGGCAGAGAAAGCACCATTTTGATCAAAACCGGGGCTTTCCCACCACAACCCGGCGGATAGACCCTGCGTGCCCTCAGCCGCCAACCAGCTCCTTGACCTGCTGCAGCGCAGCGGGATCTTCCATGGTGGTCAGGTCGCCGGGGTCGCGGCGCTCGGCGACGGCCTGCAGGGCGCGGCGCAGCAGCTTGCCGCTGCGGGTTTTCGGGAGCACGTTGACAAAGTAAACGCGTGCGGGGCGGGCCACGGCCCCCAGTTGGTGGTCCACCAACTTCATCACCTCGCCTTCCAACGCAAAGCGGGTGGCATCGCTGTCGAGCACGCTGCTGTCGCGCGGCACGGCAAAGGCCATGGCGACCTGGCCCTTGAGGCTGTCGGCCACACCCACCACAGCGACCTCGGCCACGTTGGGGTGGGAGGCAATGCTTTCCTCGATCTCGCGGGTGCCCAGGCGGTGGCCCGCCACGTTGATCACATCGTCGGTGCGGCCCAGGATGAAGTGGTAGCCGTCGGCGTCGCGGATGCCCCAGTCGAAGGTGCTGTAGATCAGGCGGCCCGGAATGCTCTTCCAGTAGGTGCTGACGAAGCGGGCGTCGTCACGCCACACGGTTTGCATGCAGCCGGGAGGCAGCGGGCCTTCGATGGCGACCACACCCTTCTGGTGGGGCTGGGTCAGTTCCTCGCCGGTGCTTTCATCGATGAGCTTGACGTCGTAGCCGTACATGGCCTTGCCGGGGCTGCCAAAGCGGGTGGTCTGTTTTTCCACGCCGTTGGCCAAGGTCAGGATGGGCCAGCCAGTCTCGGTCTGCCAGTAGTTGTCGATGATGGGCACCTGCAGCGCATCGCTGATCCACTGGGCGGTGGGCTCGTCCAGCGGCTCGCCAGCCAGCCACAGGGCCTGCAGGCTGGAGACATCGTGCTGCTTGAGGTAGGCTGGGTCTTGCTTCTTGAGCACCCGCACCGCCGTAGGTGCCGAAAACATGTGCGTGACGCGGTGCTTGGCAACGATCTGCCACCAGATGCCGGCATCCGGCCGGGTGGGCAGGCCCTCGTAGAAGATGGTAGTCATGCCAGCGATCAGCGGGCCATAGACGATGTAGCTGTGGCCCACGACCCAGCCGATGTCGCTGGTGGCGAAAAAGGTCTGGCCCGCCTGCGCATTGAAGATGTGCTTCATGCTGGCGGCCAGCGCCACGGCGTAGCCGCCGGTGTCGCGCTGCACGCCCTTGGGCTTGCCAGTGGTGCCGCTGGTGTAGAGGGTGTAGCTGGGATGGGTGGCGTCCACCCAGGCACAGGGCACTTGGGCATCCAGGTGCTGGGCGCGCAGCGCGGCCCAGTCGTGGTCGCGGCCCGCCCGCAGGTGCGTGGGCGCCAGACCCCGGTCCACCATCAGCACCGCAGCGGGCTTGTGCGCCGACAGCTCAATCGCCTCGTCCAGCAGCGGCTTGTAGGGAACGACCTTGCCGCCGCGCGAGCCGGCATCGGCGCTGACCACGGCCACGGGCTCGGCATCCTCGATGCGTGAGGCCAGGGAGCCAGCGGCAAAGCCGCCAAACACCACCGAATGCAACGCGCCAATGCGGGCGCAGGCCAGCATGGCAAAGCAGGCCTCGGCAATCATGGGCATGTAGATCAACACCCGATCGCCCTGCTTGACGCCCAGGGACTGCAGCACCGCGGCCATGCGTTGCACCTCGGCGTGCAGCTCGGTGAAGCTGTAGCTGCGCTCGGTGTCGGTCTCGGTGGAGATGGCGACCAGCGCGGTCTGGTCGGGACGGTCCTTCAGGTGGCGGTCCACCGCGTTGTGGCACAGGTTGGTGCGCCCGCCGACAAACCAGCGCGCAAAGGGCGGATTGCTGTAATCGCAGATTTGCTGGGGCGGGGTTTCCCAATCGATCAGCCGGGCCTGATCGGCCCAGAATGCGTCGCGGTGCTCGATGGAATGGCGGTGAAAGTCAGCGTAGGCAGCCACGGTCGTCTCCTTTTTTGAATTTTGAATTATGGAGAGCGGGGGCTTGCGAGAGGCTGACAAGGACCGCCACCATCCGTGGTCGGCCCAGTAGGACAGACTTGGCCCGGCTTACTTGATCAGCGCCAGCGCATCCTTGAAATCGGGATGCTCGCAGCTGCGCAGCCACTCGAAAGCCACCATTTCGGTGGTGACCAGCTCGGCGCCAGCGCCGGCCAAGCGGTCGAAGGCGGCATCGCGGTTGCGCTCGGTGCGGGAACTGCAGGCGTCGGTCACCACCCAGACCTCGAATTCGTCTTCCAGCAAATCCAGCGCGGTTTGCAGCAGGCAGACATGGGCCTCGCAACCAGCAATCACGATGCTGCCGCGCTCGGGCGCCTGGGCCTGGGCCGGTTTTTGCAGATGGCGCGGCAGGCTGCGGGCGTTACCACCCTGCTGGGGCTTGGCGGGGGGGCGCAGCCATTCTCCCAGGCCTTCCTCGGTGGCGCTGAAATGCATCTTGGCCAAAGTCTTGCGGCACAGCGCGCGCAGGGCAGCGTCGTTCGGGCCCAGGCGCGAGGGATTCTGCTCCGTGCCCCAGACCGGCACGTCCAGCATCTGGGCGATCTGCGCTAGCCTAAGCGCATTGGCCACCACCTGCGGGCCTTCGAAGATGGCAGGCATCAGGCGTTCCTGGTAATCGACCAGCACGAGTTGGGAGGCGTCGGCGTCAAGCAGCATGGACAGGGCTTTCTCTCTCGAATAAGGAAGGGTTGGGATCAAAGGCGGCGATTGTGACCGCTCAGAACTCCACAAAGACATGGGGCACCTGTTCGGGGCCACCCAAGGCATAGGCACTGTCGCGCAGGGTTTGCTGGCGGGCAAATTCCAGGTCGGCTGGAAAGCTGGCATGCACGCGGTAAAGGGGTTCGCCCTCGGCCACGCTGTCGCCCAGTTTGCGCAACAGGTCCACGCCTGCGGCCGCCACCTTGGGGGCGCCAGCCAAGCGGGCAATGCGGGCGATCTGGAAGTTGTCGATGCCCACCACCACGCCGGCCCGGGGGGCACACACCTCAAACGTCAACTTGCCCAGCTGCGGATGGTGATGGTCAAAGTCCTTGCTGCCCTGCGCGGCGATGAGGGCGCGCATCTTGGCCAACGCGCGGCCCGAGTCCAGGATGTCACGTGCAATTGCATAGCCATCGCCACCGCGCACGTCGGGGTCGCACTCGATCAGCCGGCCTGCCAGTCGCAGGGCTTTCTGGCGGAGGTCGTTGGGAGCGCTGGGGTCGTTTTCCAGCACGCGCATCACGTCGCGCGCCTCCAGCATGGGGCCCACGCCAAAGCCCACGGGCTGACGGCCATCGGTAATCACCACGTCCAGCGACAGGCCGATGCGCCGCGCCACATATTCGAACAGGCGCCGCAGGCGCTGCGCCTCGGGCATGGAACGCACCTTGGCGGTGGGGCCGATGGGAATGTCCAGCACCAGGTGGGTGGAGCCGGCCGCCACCTTTTTGGACAGGATGGACGCCACCATCTGCCCCGGCGAGTCAATCGACAGCGGGCGCTCCACCGAGATCAGCACATCGTCCGCCGGCGAAAGATGGGCTGTGCCACCCCAGGCGAGGCAGCCCCGGTGCGCGCGCACGATGTCGGAGAGCTGCTCAAACGGCAGCTCGACCCGCGCCAACACCTCCATGGTGTCGGCCGTGCCTGCGGGTGAGGTAATGGAGCGCGACGAGGTCTTGGGGCACAGCATGCCGTGCGCCGCCACGATGGGCACGATCAGCATCGAGGTGCGGTTGCCCGGAATGCCGCCAATGCAGTGCTTGTCCACCACCAGGGGCTCGTGCCAGTCCAGCCTACGGCCGCTGTGGGCCATGGCCTCAGTCAGGAAAAAGACCTCCTCGCGGTCCAGCTCGTCGCGGTTACAGGCCACCACGAAGGCCGTCAGTTCGATCTTGGAATAGCGCCGCTCGGCAATGTCGCGGACGATGGCGGCGTAGTCCTCGCGCGGCAGGCGCTCGCCGGCAATCTTGCGAAACAGCGCCTGACAGGACTCCGGCGGCTCCGCCTGCGAGATGGTGACCGGGTGACCCCGCGTCAGGCCCAGGCGGTCAAACACCTCTTGCGACAGGCCCAGCTCGTTGGGCTGCACGATGCGCGGGTCGCTGGTGACGTTCAGCGTGGCCAGCACGCAGTGGCCGTTGACGCAGACCTCGATCTTGGAGAGGGCCTGAAAGCCCTCGGCCCGATAGACGGCGCAGTCCCGGTGCATGTACGCCACGTTCTCGTTCCAGGTATCGATGGCCACCCGGCGCAGCGCCAGGGTGGGACGGGGCGAGGCTGGCGCGGGGCGTCCGGGCTCGGCGGGAGGGTCAAAGGCTTCGGGCAGCATGGTCGTGATGGAGTTTTGCGTGCAAGCCTTGCAGCGTACACCAGCCACTGGCCTGGAGTGTCACTTGCATTACTCCTGAATTCATAGCTAATACCGCTTGATTTTATTGGTCTATGGGCCAATTTAGCTTCAAATTCGTCCCCGCTTGACTTGGGCCGGTTGGCTGCCGCCCACCGCACGATGTCAAGCCTTCATGCGCGCGTGGTAACCTCCGCGCCCATGAAATCCTGGATCTGTCTCTTTTTGGTCACAGCTGCATTCACGACCCAAGCCGCCCCCCGCAAGGCGCCTGCAGCGAAGAAAGCCAGCCACGTCCTCGTCCAAAAAGCTGGCAAAGACCTTAAAGTCGCCCGCTCTGTGCCCGCCCAGCCTGCCCGTAAAGCCGGTAAACCCCTAGCAAAGCACACCCCTGCGTCAGCGCCTACACGCCCCTCCGGTGGCCAGGCCGTCGCCGCTGCGGCAGCCGCCTTGACTGGCACCGCTGCAGCGTTTTCCGCCCCCTCCCAGGGCGAATTCGACACCTCCCGGAGTCTGAACGCGACCGAGCCCCTGGTGGCTTCCGCTGCTGCCACCGACAAGTCCAGCCTCTCGACCGAAGCCAGCGCAGCGCCCCGTAGCACCTGGCAAGGCATTCGCTCCTCGGTCGCGGAAAAGGCCCATCGGATGGCAGACACAGCGCACCAGGTGGCCGACAAGGCCCACGGCGTGGTCGATGGTGCCGCCCATGTGGTGGCCGACCGCACCAGCGAGCTGGTGATGCACGCCATGGGCTTTTTGGGCGTACCTTACCGCCGGGGCGGCAACAATGCAGAGACCGGCTTTGACTGCAGCGGCTTTGTGCGCGCCATGTTCCAGCAGACCGCAGGCGCCCTGCTGCCGCGCAGCGCCAAGGAACAGGCCGATGCCACGCAAGTGATCGACAAGCAAGAGCTGCGCCCCGGCGATCTGGTGTTCTTCAACACCATGCGCCGCGCCTTCAGCCATGTAGGGATTTATGTGGGTGATGGCAAATTCATCCATTCGCCCCGCAGCGGCTCGGTCGTGCGGGTCGAGGACATGGGAGACAGCTACTGGACCAAGCGCTTTAACGGTGCCCGCCGGGTCGGCGACCTGGACGTCAGTTACGAGCTGCAAGGCAAACTGGGCGCCCGTTACTGAGTGGCGCTCGGCGACAATCCCACCAAAGCCGCTCACGCGGCTTTTTTTCCGCCACGCTCCCCCGACCTGAACGTCTGTCCAATTTCTGCCCCGTCACGCACCATGAACCTGGCTCTGCGCATTCTTCTGCCGTTTCAGATCGGCTATTTCCTGTCGTATTTGCTGCGGAATGTGAACGCGGTGATCGCGCCCGACCTCACGCGCGAGCTGGGGCTGGACGCCGCCGCGCTGGGTTTGCTGACCTCCGCCTACTTGCTGGCCTTTGCAGCGTTTCAGCTACCGCTGGGCGTCTTGCTCGACCGCTACGGCCCGCGCAAGGTGGAAGGATGGCTGCTGCTGGTGGCTGCAGCCGGCTGCGCCCTGTTTGGCCTGGGCGACAGCCTGGGCACCCTGGCCTGGGCACGCGCCGCCATCGGGCTGGGCGTTTCCGCTTGCCTGATGGCGAGCTTCAAGGCCTTTAGCCTCTGGTATCCGAACGAGCGCCTGCCCTCGCTGAACGCGGCGGTGATGGTGGCGGGCAGCCTGGGCGCGCTGTTTGCCACCCTGCCAGTGGCCTGGGCGGTGCCGGCCTTTGGTTGGCGGGGGGTGTTTTTTGGGCTGGCGGGCTTGTTCGTACTGTCGGCGCTGGGCGTATTCAGCACCCCGGAAAAAGCCGGCAGCACCAAGCAGGAGTCGCTGAGCGAGCTGCTGCAGGGCCTGGTCGATGTGGCGCGCAGCCGCGTGTTCTGGCGCTATGCGCCCCAGGCCACCATGGTCACGGGCGGCTACATGGCGCTGCAGGGCCTGTGGGCCATCCCCTGGCTGATGGACGTGAACGGCTACTCCCGCGACCAGGCGGCGTTTCATCTCTTGCTGACCACGGTGGGCATGCTGCTGGGCTTCTTGGCGATCACGCTGTTCATCGTGCCGCTGACCCGGCGGGGGATTCCGCCTGTGCGGGTGCTGGTCGGGGGTGTGGGCATGGGCCTGCTGTGCCTGCTGGCCATGTGGCTGGACCTGGGGCTGAGCCAGCTGTTGTGGTTTGCGCTGGGCATGTGTTTCTCGGTAACGAACCTGGCCTATGCGCTGATGACCGCGCATTTCCCGGTCCACCTGGCGGGCCGGGCCAACACCGTGTTGAACCTGGGCATCTTTGTCGGCGCTTTTGCGCTGCAATGGGGCTACGGTGCCCTGCTGAACCTGCTGCAGGCCCAGGGCTGGGCCCTGGCCGAGGCCCACCGCGCCGTCTTTGGCGGGATGGTGGCCCTGCAAGTGGCGAGCTTTGCCTGGTTCCTGCTGTCTGATCGCAAGTCCTCCTCTGTCAAGGGCTGACGCCATGGCCCTACCGGTGCTGTATTCCTTTCGCCGCTGTCCCTATGCGATGCGGGCGCGCTTGGCCCTGGTGGTCAGCGGCCAGCGCTGCGAGCTGCGCGAGGTGGTCTTGCGCGCCAAACCGCCCTCGCTGCTGGCGGCCTCGCCCAAGGGCACGGTACCGGTGCTGGTGTTGCCCCATGGCCAGGTCCTGGAGCAAAGCCTGGACATCATGCGCTGGGCCCTGGGCCAGCACGACCCCGAGGGCTGGCTGCAGCCCGACGCCGGCACGCTGGACGACATGCTCGCACTGATCGCCGAATGCGACGGCCCCTTCAAGCAGGCGCTGGACCGCTGCAAATACCCCAACCGTTTTCCTGACGCGGATCCAGCACAGGCCTGGTTGCAGGCCGATGAATGGCTGCAGCAGTTAGAGACCCGCCTAACCACGCAGCCTTTTCTATTTGGAAACCACGCCACGCTGGCCGACATGGCCATCGCGCCCTTTGTGCGGCAGTTTGCGGGCATTGACCCGGCCCGCTGGCAGGCCCAGCCTTGGCCCCGGCTACAGCGCTTGCTGGCCGATTGGCTGGACAGCGACCTGCTGGCCCGGGCCATGCCCAAATACCCGGCCTGGGTCGAAGGCACGGCGGGCGTGGTGTTTCCCGAAACCTGAGACGGTGCAGCGTCAGCGGCTGCGGGCGCCGCGCACCAGCACAGCCAGCACCGCCAGCCCCAGCACCGTGAAGCACACCAACGACCAGTTGGCGATCGAGCCGCCCAGGAAGGTCCAGTCCACCTGGGTGCAGTCGCCCGAGCCGCGGAAGATCATCGGAACGGCGCGGCTGATGGGGTAGTTCTCGATCATTCCGTAGAAGTCGCGGCCACAGGTGGCGATTTCGGGCGGGTACCACTGCAGCCAGCTTTGCCGGGCCGCGACGAAGGCGCCAAAGCCGGCGGCCAGCACCGCCAGGCTGCCCCAGCCCATCCACCAGCCTTTTTGGCTTCTAAGGCTTGCTACACCTGCGGTAATAGCTAGCAAAATGAGAGCATAGCGCTGCACGATGCACATCGGGCAGGGCTCCAGGCCCACGCCGTATTGCAAGTACATGCCAAAGCCCAGCATGGCCACACAGGCCGCGCTGACCAGCGCCAGCACGCGGCGCGGCGATTGTGCCAGTTGATTGATCCATCCCATCGGGTTCGTCCTTAGTCGTTTTGCGCCATCTTTGCGCAAGAAAAAAGCCGCCCCTGGGATACGGGGCGGCCTGTGTCACGCAAAGGTGACGGACGGCTGCGTCCTCAAATGCCAGCGGCGGGGTCCAGAAACACCCGGGCGCGGCGCGGTGTGACCACCACGGCATCGCCCTCGCGCAGGCCCAGGTCCTTGAACTGCTGCGCGGGAATCTGCGCTTCGATCAGGGCTTGCGGGGCTGCATTGTGCGGGGGTTTGTCCTGTTCGGCGGGCAGAAGTTCCAGCCGCGCGATGGGCCCGACCACGATGGCACGGTCCAGCTTGGCCACCAGGCCGCTGGCGCGGCCCTGGTCATCGCGCTCGGCACCGGGGCGCCAGGGCTGCACATCCAGCTCATAGGGGCGCACGTAAGCGAAAGCCTTGGCGTCCTGAGCGTCGGCATGCTCGGGGGCGTGGATCTCCAGGCCGCCGGCGTGCACCCGGCCTTCGTGGGCGCGGCCGTGGAACAGGTTCACATCGCCCAAAAAGCCATAGACAAAGGGGCTGGCCGGATGCTCCCAGACCTCCTGCGGCGAGCCGCTTTGCTCGATGCGGCCCTGGTTGATCACCACCACGCGGTCGGCCACCTCCAGCGCTTCTTCCTGGTCGTGGGTCACGAAGA
>CAZQXQ010000095.1:0-10605 GCA_964597235.1 uncultured Burkholderiaceae bacterium
TAGTTGCTTTCGCCGTAAGAAAGGAGGCCTTGCCGCATGGCAGCCTCGGCTTCTGTTTTGACTTGAGCACGGGTTTTATCGCTCTTGAAGTGTTCCGGGTGAACGATGACGCCCTTTTCGTTGTTGGCGGGATGCTCGTACGCTGCCGAAGCAATCCCTGGAAGGCCCAGGGTAACCACTGCGGCCGCGGCGGCAATCATGGAAGAAAGGGAGAGGCGTTTTGGGATCATGGTTGAAGCTCCTAGCGATAGTGAATAAAACTTGCATCTCTCATGCCTTGCTTGGGCGTTGAGGAGATGTGTTCATCGTAGGGAGCGCACCCCAACAGAATCTAGACAGCCCGATGATATTTTTGTCAGGGAGCGGCGCGAACTGGAGCGCAAGTTGGTGGACCTGCGCGGGGGGGCCAATGCGGAGGATGTAGGACCGACCACACGAGTAGACAGAAGTCACCAGCGGATCGGCGCGAACCTGCCGAAAGTGCCTTCTGGGGTCGTCTCAGAAAACGGAAAATAAAGCACGCTAAGGGTGTCTGACTTGTTTTCCCAATGCGACGCCCGCTGCTACAGCGGACAACTTCAGGTAGGTATACAGCCCTTCCCCCACTTCCTGCCCGCTGAGCTCTTCGCGGCTAGGGAAAGCGCCAGTGGCGAGGGCGGCGAGCGTGGCCAATCCGGCAAACAGGAAACCGGCCGTCATGCCATGTTTCCAGGTCACCAACCCGACTGCGAAGGCATACGGAAAGATGCTCCGAATCGGCGTATTCCCAACCCAGCCGACCAGGACTACCAGCAACAGAATGGCGACCCCGATCAGTAGATGACCGCTGATCCAAAGCAGCCGGTGTTCCGCGCCTTCGTGTAGCGGTTTCATGGGTGCCCACCCCGCTGTTTATCAATATTTTCGGTAATCCACTGGTTGAGTTCATCGCGCCGGAATCGCCAGGTTCCACCGAGCTTGAATGCGGGCAACACCCCTTCCTGGGCGAGCCGGTACAGCGTCCGTTTCGTCACCCGCAAATAGTTGGCGACTTCTTCCAGCGTCAGGATGTCCAGCCCGGCTTCGATCATCGTCACACCGAAACCAGTACATCGCCCATGGATTCGGCCAGGACCTGTTTGGTGACACTGCCAATCAACAGCGCTTCCAGCAGGTTTACCCCATGCTTGCCCATGACGATCAAATCGCAATCCCACTCTTGTTCTTGCTCGATGATGCGCAAAGTCGGGTTGCCGTGAAACGGTCGCGCCAGCGGACTGAGGTAGCCCGGCGTGAGCAGCTGGTGCCCCCCACACTCAGGCGGCATGAAGCCGCCCCAGCGCACTCATAACCTAACGGCCCTAGCACAACATTACGCACAGGACGCGGTCGGGAATACGGGGGCAAGACCACAAGACCCCCTGCGTCCCAGCCGCTCCCGCCGCTTCAAGCGCCCCGGCATGTACCGCGAGTGGGTCCGGGTGATGGTGAATTAGTCACCTATTAAAACAGTATTGGTGTGTTAATATGAATTCATGACACACCCCCACACGCTCAGCGAGCTGTGCGCCCTGGTCGACATGCCCATTCGCACCGTGCGCTACTACGTGCAGCAGGGCCTGGTCGACCGCCCCGAAGGAGAAACCCGGGCGGCGCGCTATGGCCAAAAGCACCTCGACCAGCTCCTGCTCATCAAAAAGTGGACTGCATCCGGTCTGTCGCTGGACCGCATTCGGGAGCTCCTGGCCGGGGAGACACCCGAGGTGCCCGCCCGTTCAAAACGCCGGGGAACGATTGAAGTCGTCAGCCGCCTGCACATCGCCGACGGGGTTGAGCTGGTGATTGAACCCAGCCGCGCAGGTCTCACGCCGGAGCAGGTTCGTGAGCTCAGCCGGGGCGTCATGGCCCTGTTCGATGCCATCGAGGCCACCACATCCAGCCAAACCCAAGGGGAAAACACATGAAAAACGCCGTCTGCAGGACAAAACAAGGTGAACCACTGGTTCTGGAGGGCGCCCGGGCCGATGGCCGGGTGGTCGGTCGCATGCTCGACATGACGCTGGAGCAGCGCTTTCATAACCCTGAGTCCACCAACGTCGAAGTGGTCTACACCTTCCCCTTGCCTTGGCGTGCGGTGCTCCTGGGTCTGGAGGTGGAACTCAACGGCGAAATCCTCATCGGCCAGGTCAAGGGCAAAGGGCAGGCCCGCACGGATTACGAAGAAGCCTTGTCCGAAGGCAACACCGGCATCCTGGTGACCGTCAACCATGACCGCAGCTACACGCTGGAGTTGGGTAATCTGCTGGCGGGGGAGTCTTGTGTCATCCGCCTGCACTATGTCCAGACCCTGCAGCCAGAACAGGGCAGTCTGCGCCTGACGCTCCCCACGACGATTGCACCCCGCTACGGCGATGCCATCCGGGACGGGGGGTACGAACCCCACGCCGTTCCAGATGCCAGCGCCACGGTGGAATACCCCTTCCAAATCCACCTGGCCATCCAGGGCGAGCTGGTCCAGGCGCAAATCGGCTCTCCCAGTCACAAAGTAGCTATCCGCACCATTGCAGCAGTCGGTTCCAAAGAAACCTTCATGACCGAAGTGAGCCTGGCCGCCCAGGCCTGGCTGGACCGGGACTTTGTGCTGGTCTTTGACCAATTGCCCCATGCCAGCCTGGGCCTGGCGGCCTGGGACCGCTTTGATTCGGGCCTGGGCGTTGTCATGGCCAGCTTCACCCCGAAGCTGCCCACCCGCGAAAACTTGCCCGTCGCTCTCAAAATCCTGGTCGATTGCAGTGGCTCCATGAACGGCGACAGCATCCAGGCCGCCCGCAGTGCTCTGCAAGGCATCCTCAATAGCCTGGGCGAGAAAGACCGCTTTAGCCTCAGCCGCTTCGGCGATACCGTCGAACACCGCAGCAAGGCCCTGTGGAAATGCGCACCGGCATCCCTGGCCGCTGCCCGGCGCTGGGCCCAGCAGCTGGAAGCCAACCTGGGCGGCACCGAGATGAACGACGCCATCCTCTCGACCCTGGCCTTGCCTGGGGCCGACACCAGCGCAGTGCTCCTCATCACCGATGGCGAAATCCAGGCCATTGACACCGTGGTGGCAACCGCCCGCCAATCCAAGCACCGCTTCTTTGTCGTGGGGATTGGGGCCAGTGTGGCCGAAGGGCTACTGCGCCGCCTGGCCGAAGAAACCGGTGGCAGCTGCGAGTTTGTGGCCCCCGGCGAGTTGGTGGAGCCAGCCATTGTTCGGCTCTACCAGCGCATGCGCACCCCGCTGGTCACCCATGCCCGGGTGGAATGGCCCCAGGGCTGCCGCATGCACGCAGCGTCTGACCTGCCCAAAACCCTGTTCGACGGTGACGACGTGACGGTCTTTGCGCGCCTGCATGCCCAAAGTGCCGAGGCCCTCACCCAAAGCGTTCGGCTCTTTGGCCGGGTGGCCGGTGTCAGCGGGGAAGTGTGCCTGGCTGAACTCCGCCCCGAATTCATTGCCGACGAAGCCAACACCCTGGCGCGCCTGGCGGCGAACCAGCGCTACTGGCAACTCAAGCGCAGCCTGCACGAAGTGCCGGCCATGCTCAAGAAACAGCTGCCAGCGCTGGCCGAGAAATACCAGCTGGTGACCGACGACACCAGCTTCATCCTGGTCAAGGAGCGGGCCCCAGCGGAACAAGCGCAGGACATGCCGGAACTGCGCACTGTCCAAGGAATGCTAGCGGCAGGCTGGGGAGGGCAGGGCAGCGTGACGGCCTCGATGACCAGACTACGTACCACGGATGGTGCGACGCGCAGTGGCAGCAGTGCATCGGACTACGGAAATATGGCCGTGCCCAGCGTCTGGCGCAAACCGCAGGGCTACAAGGCGGCCGCTGCCAGCTTCGATGCACTGGCCTCCGGGGACGTGGATGACCTGGCAATCCCGGCGTTCCTGCGCAAGCAGCCAGGTGAAAGAAGCTGGCGGGATACCGGGGGATGGAAGACACCGTCAAAGGCCGCTTCGTTCTGGGTGACTCCGGCAGCTGACGATGCCGATGCCGATGCCTTCTCAGACGCCTACTCAATCGACCGTGCGCATCTGGGCTTGAGCCCGGCCGGGCTGGCCGAAGGCTTAAAGCGCAATCCCCGGGCGGTGTGGCCTACCACCTACCAGGGGCTGCTCGGTATCCGACTGCCGCAGCGGGTCGTGGAATGGCTGGAAGTTGTGCTGGGGCAAGACCAGCCGGAAGCGGAAGTGGTGCGGGCCTTCCTGGAAGTCATGGCCCGAATGGACTTCACCTTGCGCCAGAGCGTGGTCGGAGCGCTCAGGAAACTCACCGGGGCTGGAGAGGGCGAGGTGACCCCCTTACAGCAGGAACTGCAGGAGCGCATTGCTCAGGCACTCACCAACATCATGGCCACCGCTTGGCCTGTGGCGGTACTGGATTACGCCGAAGTCGGGCAGGAAGGGTGAGGCGCCATGGCACACACGGATGTGAGCCGGCTGGGGAATGCGGTGGAGCCTGCCGTTTCCAGTCCCACGGTGGACTTCTATTCCCAGCTCCAGCGGGCGTTTGACCACTTCAACGCCCAGCTGTTTGACGGGAAATTGCCGCCTTGTCTGATAACCCTGCGTTCATCGCACCGGCATTACGGCTACCACCATGCCGACCGGTTTGTGAACAAGCAAGGCCAGACCCTGGATGAACTGGGCCTGCATCCGGGATTCTTCACCCTGAGACCCGTGGAGGAAGTGCTCTCCACCCTGGTACATGAGATGGTGCACCACTGGCAGGACCGCTTTGGGCGACCGTCAAAGTCCAACCCCCACAACCAGGAGTGGGCCCGAAAGATGCGGGAGGTGGGGTTGCAGCCGTCATCGACCGGATTGCCCAATGGCAAGGACACCGGACAGGGCGTCAGTCACTACATCCAGCCCGATGGCCCGTTCATCAAGGCCTGCCGGGAACTGCTGGCCCAGGGATTTGAGTTGCAGTGGTTCGACCGCCATGTGCCGCGGGCTCCGGTTGCGCCAGAGGCAAGGCAGGAAGCCCTGAAAGAGGCAGGGGTGGCGGTGGAGGTTTCTGCGCCGCCGGTGCAGGAGATTGCTCCGCTGCCAGAGGGCAAGGCCCTGCTGGTGATTCCACCGCCGCCCAGGGAGGTGGACCGGGTCAAGTATGTCTGCGCCGGGTGTGGGGTGAAGGCGTGGGCGGCTTCGGGTACTGACCTGCTTTGCGGGCAGTGTGAGGTTCAAATGGTGCCAAATTGACCAAGAACGTCAAACCAATACGAAATTTAATTTGGCTGTACTCCCCCCGAAGAAGCTTATTGAAATCCTATGGTAGTCACTGAATCACTGGCCAATGGTTTGAAAAATCAACTCTTCCGAGACGTGGAGACGGATGATGATGGCTTTCTAGCTGCGCTCAAAAAGAACATGCCTCCAATTCGCTCCAAGTTTGATTGGCCTAAAGTGGTCAATCACATAAAAAGAGCCGCTGGCCCCAGTGTCGTAGCAACCCATGAAGGCGGAAGCAATAGCAAGCCTTTTTTTATGTTTAACAGGCTGATTGTTCGTCGCGATAGACCATTCAACTCTTGGAATGAAAACTGCTTGTTTGGACGCAATTTTCTCATCTCATTGCTTCCGACAAATGTTCAGTGTCAATATTCCTGTTATGGAATTGGGGAGCATGCTATCTCCAGGATTTTTTTGAGAAAGAAGTCAGTCCTTACTGATGGAGTTTTGGGAAGCGATTTTGTTTATAGCGAGCTAGTTCACGTACCCTTATGGTCAGATTTTTGGTTTCAGCTTACTTTTGAAGACTCTTTGTTGCTTGATGGGGAAGCGATTTATCCAGTCATTCCTTCTCCAACGGGTCTTTTTTTATGCCAAATAAAAAAAGGTGTTGGCATACTAGAAATCAGAACCTTCATCAGTAATTCCCAGCTTTCTGATGAACAGGCTTACGTAAAAAGGGCGTTGGACGAAGTTACCTCTCTGATGAAAAACTCACCAATTTTGCCTCTTGACGAAGGCGCTCCTGAGCTTGAGGTCAGTCAACAAATAATTCGCTGCATTCTTTCTAAATTTCTTTTCGACGGGGGGAGGGTGCCAGAGGTGTTGAGACTTTTTTTCAAAAACTTTGACAGTGATTCGCGACGTATTTTTGTTCGTAATTCTATTGAGTCAAAAATTAAAAACAAGGCTTCAATCGTGGAGGATGTGGTGACAGAAATGTATGTTAAAAAAGGAGCCAGAAAATTTTTCACCATCCAAAAAAATATTTTTTCTAAATCAAAAAATAATCATTTATGAAATTTAAAATTGAGTATTTTGGCTTATGTGATTCTAAAGGTTATTGGCATGATCGATTTGTCTTGATATTTTAATAAATTAAATTTTATTGAGAGGGATATAATGAATTTTAATTCTGAAGAAATTGCATTTTTGGAGAAATACAACATAAGCCATGAAAAAGTTTTTGACGCCATGGGGATGAGAAAGAGTGTCTGGACTGAATTAATTAGCGGGGGTGATTATGCTTTGGCGCATCGCACGACTCCTTGCAAAAAATATGGACATACTCTTAGAACCAGAGCTGGTCACTGTGCGCAGTGTAATCCGGCTAATATGGACTATCAGGGCCGCTATCATGAAAAGAGAAATTTATATCTCGCTCAATCTTTGAGGGGTGATATTTTTAAAGTTGGTATTTCGAAAAATTTAAAAGAAAGAAATAAAACTCTGAACAGTCAGATGTATGCAGGTGAGTGGGATTGGTTAATTATTTGGAGTGAGTGCGTCGATGATGCAGGAAGAGTGGAGGCTGCTGTTAAAAAGATGCTTGCACCTTATGCTGTAGAGGTTGAGCATATTAGGGGCGGTCAGCTGCAAAAAACGACAGAAACTTTTCGCAGTAAAAAAGATTTAATAGTTGAGCTAATTAAGAGGGTTGTTGCAAGAGCCTGAATCTGTGAGCTCAATCTCAGAAAAAAGCTAATTTATTTTTGAAATTAAAAAGTTATAAGTTAAGCTGCCCTCAACCAAAGGATGAGGAGTCAAAATTTCATAAACTTTTGAATTTAGAAAGAAAATTGACATTTCTTGAACTCGAAATCACGGATTCATGAATCTAGAGTGCTGCCAAATCAGCTTTAGCCTGCGCTAATTTCTGTGCTGCCCACTCTGCCTGTGTCTTGAGGCTAGAAGCTTTGACAGTCGCATCCTTGCTGAATCTCTGTAACTCCGATGCCCCGTTTGACAGCTGCACCTCAATCGCTGCCTTCTTGGCAGCGATCTTGGAGCGTACTTGAGCGCGCTCGGTATCGGAAACAGCTTGTTTCGGGTTGAAGGTGAAGCGGCGCTCACAGCTTTTGCGCCAGTCCAACATGGCAGCTGTCAATCGCTCGCCAAACCCTCGGACCTGCTGGATCCTGTTGCGTTTCACATCTGCTGCGGTCTCAATGCCGAAAGAACGCAGCGCCGCCTTTCGAGCTGGTCCAACGTCCTTGATGTCAGCTTGGTCGATGAAGCAGCGGTCGAGGAACTGATGCAACTGTCGCTTGTGAGCTGTAGCGTGCAGCTCGTCCAGCGCGGCCTTCTCAGCCTGCGGAAGATTCTCGTACTCGTTTCGAAGGCTTGCGAGCTCCTTCTTCTTTGCGTGAAAGCCTTCCGGCCCATACTGCTTTAGTTGCGCCAAGATTTGGTCGTACTCTTTTTGGGCCCAGTCTAGGGCAGCCTTCCGCAGCTGACGCTCTGCCTCTCGCTTTTCACCGCCAGCGTTGCCTGCCCAAACCCATCCGACAAGTGTGCCAATTACTGCGAAGAACCACGCCGTTGGCGCTGCACCAATCACTAGCGCTGCAAGTGCGAGCACAACGCCCCTGTAAAAGACGATGGTGGTGGGACCCGGAATATCGGCGGGAAGAGGCTTTGGTGTAACGCTAAAGCTCTGTATGGTTGGGACACTAACTGCAGGTGGCGCCTGGACTTGATCGATCAGGGCCCAAACATGCTTAAGAACAAAACTGCTAGCCGTTGCAGTAAACGTTGTACCAAGGTCGAGGAAGTAGAGGACGCCCTGCCGCTCCAGCGCACACCAAGGACACGAGCCTAGATGGTCGGGGTAGACATGCATGCTCGATGCACTGCATTTTTTCAGGCGACTTCGGAGACTATCAAGGGCTGCAACCCACTGCTTAGCACTTGGTCGAGCGCTTGATGCTCCCATTTCGGTGAATGCCAGGTGGAACATAGACTCCACGGCGTCGGGCATGATAGAAATGGGAATGGACCGGGGTGGCGGGCTGAATCCCCGCGACTGATTGTCCCGCGCATACGCGTAGCGGAAGTTCTTGATGTCAGTCTCAAGCGCGTCCCCTACACCATTCCGAAGAGGCACGCCCGAAAATGGATGGCGACCTCCGAATAAGACGTGAAACAAGAGCAGTGCGAGCCCAAAGTTGTCGTGATTCGTTGTCCGAGTGACTCCCTCAAACGATGTGAGGGACTGCAGTTCCGGAGGAGTGAAGTGCGACACTCCGACTTCGCACAGGTGCATCGTCCCTCGGGCATTGACCTGAAACGAATCGCTGTCGATGAGTACAACCTTGCTGTCATGCCCCACCATGAAGCTGTTTTGGTTCACGTCGCCGATGACGTGGCCATGCCCGTGAATGGTCTCGAATGATGCAGCGATGTTCCGGGCAACGAAGAGCAAGAAGTCCCAAGCGGCCTTCGGGTAGTCCTGCCGGCGGTGTGCCGGGCTGTAGACCATGTGAATGGGGTCCTTTCCGGAAACCTTCGGCATAAGGAATCCGATGACAGGCCCACCTCGGCTGGGGTGAAGGGTATCTTGCGGCCAGGCGACATAATTAAGCAGCTGGGCGTCAGCGGTCGACGCCATGAAGCTCAGCTTGGCCTGCTTATTCGAATCTGGGGCCTTGTGGTACAGCTTCGCGACCTGGTCGCTTAGGCTTGGCACCTCGAATACCGAGCCCTCACCGCCTTTGCCTAGCTCACGCCCAATGTCGACGGGCATCCCCTTGGAGGTGTACAGCTTCCGCGCCATAGCAATTCAATTGTTAGGGCATCCAGAGCGCCAGCGCCAGAGTCTTGTCGTCGTCAGTTCGCTCATTTACGGGTTTGCTGCCGAGAAACTTGACCAGTAACCTCTGGAGCTCCTCCTCCTGCTCTGCCGATGCCAGGGCCATACCGTTGAAGAATGGCGCGAAGAACGGTTCGTGAGGCGTGTTGGTCGCCAAGTTCAGCGCGATGCGCTGAATTCCGTCAGTGAAGGCCGCCACCTTGAGTGCACGCTCTGGGTATTCTTTCGTTGTAAGAACGGTCACTGCGTCCTCGTCGGTCACAAAGTGGGTCATATTGGCGTATTCGCCAGACATCGGAACCACTGCCACCTCCAGTCCTGCGCCGCAATCTACCACCACGGCCCCATCTCCGACTTGCAGCACCAGCGTACCGTTCGAAGTAGAGAGAAGTCCAAGGAACGTGCACGCGAAGTCACGCGCCTTCAGGCCAGCAGCGTCAGCAGCCGCGTAGATACACTCACGAACCGCAATGACAATTTCTGTGGCCAGCGCATCGCTCAGGCCGAACTCGCCTTGCTTGAGCTTCTTAGCGATGAGCGCAGCAGCGGCTTCAATCGCCAGCTCAGCGCCCTCCCCACCCTTCGCTGCACTCCCAGCCCCGTCCGAAACGAAGATAGAAAGTAATGGTTCTTTGTCGACTAATTGGTCGATTTGCGCCCAGCAGCTGTCTTGGCAGGGGGTTCCGGTGTGCATGTGTGAGGTGCCGACCTCAGATGCACAAACGAGTCGCCAGGTCACACGGAGGCCCAGCCTTTCGGAGACTCAAGCGGCACGTCTGTCCCGGGAGTGGACCGCGACACAGAGCGAAGTGAACTGGACAGCCAGCTAAACAGCTCACGGAACTTCAGCCCGTCCAGCGACAGTGGCTCACGAACGCTGATTTGACGGAGCTTGTCCATGTCTGCACCCTGCACGCCAATAGCGAAAAACGCGAACTTCTTCGAGGCCTCACCTTCGCGAATCGCAGCTGCAGCAGCCTGCCAAGAGTCCGTCGGCCCACCGTCGGTAATGAGAAACACCCATGGCCGGTAGTAAGAAATGCCGTTGTTACGATAGTCGCGCTTGCGGTCTTCCACCATGTTGAGAGCCTGCGTGATGGCAGCACCCATCGGGGTGTCCCCTTGCGAATGGAGATTCGGGGGATAGAACGTGGAAGCGCTCGTAAAGGGAGTCTCGACCTTCACGGGACCAAACGTGACAATGCCCACTTCCACGCGCTTCATGGCGAGCGCGTCCGCTGTTAGTTCATCCTTGAAGACAGTCAACCCCGCGTTGAGTTCGTCGAGCGGCCGCCCATTCATCGAGCCAGAGACGTCAAGCAGCAGCACGCAAGGACAGCGCGGCTCCGGATTGTCCGCGAAATTGTTAGTCTCGAAAGAAGCATGGCCTTTTACAGCGATGACCGCCGGGGAGCGGTCTATGCCTTGCCCCTGGCGATTGCAGGCGCGGCCGTAGCGGGGTACCACAGCCTTCTGGCTGCAGGCCTGGTTCCCAGGGCATGGGTTCCATGCGCTGTAGGAGTGTCCTGCGCCG
>CAZQXQ010000096.1:0-10313 GCA_964597235.1 uncultured Burkholderiaceae bacterium
AGCAAGTACCCGTCAAAAAAACGCCAGTCAGCGCTTAACTGACTGGCATTGCCCCGCTGGGGTACATTGAATTGTCGCTTGGGCGCTGTGGGCGACAGCGCAGGCGCCCGGTGTTTACCCCGTTTCTTCCCTGTAATGAAAGGCAAATGCAATGGAACAGCTGGATTTCAAGGGCCGTGTGGCCATCGTGACCGGTGCGGGTGGTGGATTGGGCCGCCAGCATGCGCTGGCCCTGGCCGCGCGCGGTGCCAAAGTCTTGGTCAATGACCTGGGCAGCGGCGTGCATGGCGAGGGCGGATCGGTCAGCGCCGCCGAGGCTGTTGCCGCCGAAATCCGCGCTGCCGGCGGCGAGGCCCTGGCCAATGGCGCTTCGGTGAGCGACTTTGAGGCCGTGCAGGCCATGGTGCAGCAGGCCATCGATGCCTGGGGCCGGGTGGACATCCTGGTCAACAACGCTGGCATCCTGCGCGACAAGACCTTCGCCAAGATGGACATGGCCGATTTCCGCCTGGTGGTGGATGTGCACCTGATGGGTGCGGCCTACTGCTGCAAGGCCGTGTGGCCGCACATGCAGGCGCAAAACTACGGCCGCATCGTGATGACCACCTCGTCCACCGGCCTGTATGGCAACTTTGGCCAGACCAACTACGGCGCCGCCAAGCTGGCGCAGGTCGGCCTGATGCAGACCCTGGCGCTGGAAGGGGCCAAGCACCACATCCATGTGAACGCCCTGGCGCCCACGGCAGCCACCCGCATGACCGAGGGCCTGATGCCCGAAGAGGTGCTGGCCGCGCTGCAGCCCGAGGCCGTGGTGCCTGCCATGTTGGTGCTGGCACACGAAAGCGCGCCCACCCGCACCATCCTGTGCGCCGGCGCGGGCAGCTTCGAGGCCGCGCACATCACCCTGACCCAGGGCATCCACCTGGGCATGGGCCCCACCGTGCCCGAGCAGTTGGCGGCACGCCTGGCCGAAGTCATTGCCCCTGAAGGTCAGCAAGTGCCGGCCAACGGCAGCGCGCAGGGAACGCTGGAAGTCGGCAAGGCCCTGGCGGCCCGTCGCTAAAACCGTCTGAAAGTCCCCCCAGGCCGAACACTGGCCTGGGGCATGCTAAGTTCCGCCCCCAATGAAGCGACTTTCCACATCCCTATGAGCACATTGCAAGGCAGGCTGGAGCAGCTGTCCCTGTCCACGCTGGGCGACATCCGCCGTGGCATCGAAAAAGAAGGTTTGCGCGTGCTGCCCACCGGCGGGCTGGCGCTGACGCCCCATCCCAAGGCCCTGGGTTCCGCGCTGACCCATCCGCACATCACCACCGACTACAGCGAATCGCAGCTGGAGCTGATCACCGGCGCACACCGCGGCGTACAGGAATGCCTGGATGAGCTGACCGAGGTCCACCAGTTCGTGGACCGGGTGCTGCAGGCCCAGGGCGGCGAGATGATGTGGGCCTCCAGCATGCCCTGCGGCCTGCCCACGGACGAGACCATTCCGCTGGGGCGCTATGGCAGCTCCAACATCGGCCGCGCCAAGAGCATTTACCGCATGGGCCTGGGCCACCGCTATGGCCGGCGCATGCAGACCATCTCGGGCCTGCACTACAACTGGTCCATGCCCGGGGTGACCAGCGAGCAGTACTTTGCGCTGATCCGCAATTTTCGCCGCCACGCCTTTGTGCTGCTGTATCTGTTTGGCGCCTCGCCGGCGTTGTGCCCCTGTTTCGTGCAGGGGCGCGAGCACCGGCTGCAGCCGCTGGGCCAGTCCGGCCAGGCGCTGTACCTGCCCTACGCCACCTCGCTGCGCATGGGGCGTCTGGGCTACCAGAGCGACGCCCAGGCCACGCTGGCTGTGAGCTACAACGGCCTGGAGGGCTACGCCAATTCCCTGCACGGGGCACTGACTAAGCCCTATCCGGCCTACGAGGCGGTGGGCCTGCGCAACCCGGGTGGCGACTACAACCAGCTGGGCACCAGCCTGCTGCAGATCGAGAACGAGTTCTACGGCACCATCCGCCCCAAGCGCACGGTGCGTACCGGTGAGCGCCCGCTGCACGCCCTGCGCGAGCGCGGCGTCGAATACGTCGAAGTGCGGCTGATGGACCTGGACCCCTTCGCGCCCGTGGGCATCACCCCCGAGGCCATGCGCCTGCTGGACGTGTTCCTGCTGCATTGCCTGCTGTCCGACAGCCCGCCCGACACCCCCGCCGAGATCGCCGAGTTGCAGCGCAACCAGCACCTGACGGCCGAGCGTGGCCGCGAGCCGGGCCTGTGCCTGGAGCGGGGCGGCGCCCCGGTGGTGCTGCGCGACTGGGCCGCCGAAGTCTTGGCGGAATGTATTCCCTTGGCCGAGGCGCTGGACCGCGAGCACCGTGGCAGCGACTACCAGGCCGCGCTGGCCGCCGCCCAGGCCCGGGTGGCTGCGCCGCAGCAAACGCCGTCGGCCCGGGTGCTGGCGCAGATGCAGGCCCAGCATGGCGACAGCTTCGAGGCCTTTGCCATGCACCAAACCCGCCAGGCCCACGCCGCCTTGCAGGCCCTGCCGTGGACCGAAGCCCAGCAGGCCCGCTACGCAGCGATGGCCGAAGCCTCGCTGGCGGACCAAAAAGCCATTGAAGCCGCTGACCGCCTGCCCTTTGAGGAATGGCGCCAGCAGTACATGTCGGTGGACGGCCTGGGCGGCTGAGGCCCTGCGGCCTCACCTGGAGCGCGCTCAGCGCTTCTTTTGGCCCTTGCGGCTACCACCCAGGGCGGCAGGGGGCTCCGGAGGCGGGTTGGCGCGGTGGTCCGCCCGCCGCGCCAGTCCGTGGCGCACCACCAGCGCCAGCCCCAGCACCAGCGCGAACCAGCCCACCGCGCTGGACTGCGCCACGATGCCCTGCATGCCTGGCGAGGTGATGAAGTGCGGCGACAGCAGCACCCCCAGTCCAATCAGGGCGCACAAGATGCCCTTGAACAGCCATTCGTTCTGACGGCGGCGGCGGGCGTTGGAGGGGGTGTGGGGAGCAGGCATGGTCCGCGATTATCCTTGCGCCCCGCAGCGCGTACCACGCACCGTTTACTCCAGTCCCATCCCAAGAAAGTAGTTTTCGCATGGCCATCCAGTGGTTTCCCGGTCACATGCACCTGACCCGCAAAGCGATTGCGGAGCGCATCCAGGACATCGATGTGGTGATCGAAGTCCTTGACGCCCGCTTGCCTGGCTCCAGCGCCAATCCGCTGCTGGCCGAACTCACCGGCCACAAGCCCACGCTCAAGGTGCTGAACAAGCAGGACGTGGCCGACCCCGAACGCACCGCGCTGTGGCTGGATTGGTACCAGGCCCAGCCCGACACGCGTGCGGTGGCGCTCGACGCGCAAGATGCTGCCCCGGCGCGCAAGCTCATCGATGGTTGCCACCAGCTCGCGCCCAACCGGGGCGGCATGGCCAAACCGATGCGCGTGCTGATTTGTGGCGTGCCCAATGTGGGCAAGTCCACGCTGATCAACACCCTGACCAACAAGCGCCAGGCCAAGACCGGCGACGAGGCCGGCATCACCAAGCAGGAGCAGCGCATCACCCTGGCCGATGATTTCTACCTCTGGGACACGCCCGGCATGTTGTGGCCGCGCATCGTCGTGCCCGAAAGCGGCTTTCTGCTGGCGGCCAGCGGTGCGGTGGGCCGCAATGCCTACGACGAGGAACTGGTCGCGCTGGAGCTGCTGCGCCGCCTGCAAACGCATTACGCGCCGCTGCTGGAGGCCCGCTACAAGCTGGGCCAGCCGGCCGCAGCGATTGCGGCCCTGCCGGACCATGAATTGCTCGACGCCATTGCCCGCAAGCGCGGCGCGGTGATGGCCGGGGGCCGGGTCAACCTGCAAAAGGCCGCCGAGATCGTGCTGACCGACTTCCGCACCGCCATCCTGGGCCGCATCACGCTGGAAACCCCGACCGAGTTCGAGGCCTGGCGCGCCGCCGGAGAGGCCGAGGACGCCGCCCGCCAGGCCAAGAAAGCCGCCCGCAAAGCGCGCAAGGGTGGGGCCCGCGCTGCTTCCGAAGGCGAAGAAGCAAAATAATGCCAAAATTGGCCTCTGGGCCAATAGATACCAGCGGTTGTAGCTATTGATTTAGGAGTAATTTTTACTTCGGCAGCGCCCAGCCTTGTTCGCGGAACAGGCGCAGCGCGGCATCGACCGCTTCGGGATCGTAAATGCGGCCTCGGCCCGCCTCGACCTCGGCCAGGGCTTTTTCCATGCCCAGCGAGGCCCGGTACGGCCGGTGTGCGGCCATGGACTCGATGACGTCCGCCACCGCCAGCACCCGGGCTTCGGGCAGGATGGCTTCGCCCTTGAGGCCCTGCGGGTAGCCGCTGCCGTCCATGCGCTCGTGGTGCTGGTGCGCAATGTCGGCCAGCGGCACCGGAAAGGGCACATCCTTGAGGATCTCGTACCCCGCCTGGGCATGGCGCTTGATCAGTTCCAGTTCCAGCGGGTGCAGGCGGGTGGGCTTGGTCAGCAGCTCGGTGGGTACGGCGATCTTGCCGATGTCGTGCACCAGCCCGGCCATCTCAAGGGTTTCGCATCGGGCGGCATCCCAGCCCATTTCCTTGGCGATGGCGCTGGCGATCAGGCCCACGCGGCGTTCGTGGCCAGCGGTGTAGGGGTCGCGCAGTTCCACCATCGTGGAGATGGCCTGCAGCGTGCCGCGCATGGAGCGTTCCAGCTGCGCGACGTAATGGGCGATCTGGTCCTCGGCCTTCTTGCGCTCGGTGATGTCCTGGGCCATCACGATGGTGGCGGGCAGGCCATCGTCCCAGATCAGCTGCGTGGCGTTCAGGCCCAGCTCGATGAGCTGGCCGTCCTTGCGGCGCAGAGCGGAGCTGTAGCTGATGTTGCGCTCGCCCTGGTCCAGCCGCGCCCAGATGGCCTCGATCCGCTCGCGGTGGTCCGGGTCGCTGAGGGTGAAGTCCAGCGCATGCTGGCCCAGTAGCTCCTGGGCCGACCAGCCGGTGATCTCGCAAAAGCGCGGGTTCACATAAATGAAGCGGCCGTTGCGCCGGACATAAATGCCGGTGATGGTCTGCTCGATCATGCGGCGAAAGCGCTCTTCGGACTCCTTGGCCTGGGTCTGCGCATGGTGGCGCGAGCTCACGTCCCGCACCACCTGGACCAGGGCGGGAACGTCGGATTGGCCGGTGTAGGGCGCGATGCTGCATTCCACGGCTTGGGTGCCGTTCAGGCGCAACAGTTCGATGCGCTCGTTGAACGCGTGCGGCTGCGGTGCCGCGCAGACAGGGCATTGCGCTTGCGGCAGGCTGGCATCGTGAAACAGTGCATGGCTGGACTGGCCGACCAGGCGCTCGACCGGCAGGCCCGCAAACTCGGCGGCGGCGCGGTTGGCCTGCAGGATGCGGCCCTCCCGGTCGGTGACCAGCGTGGGGTCGGGCACGGCGTCGTAGGTGCTGGCGGCCCGGGCCAGCATGCTGAAGGGCTCTTGCAGCGTGGTCTGCGCCAGGGCCAGATAGACATACCAAGCCGCGTAGATCTTGAGCACATGGCCCACCAGGTTGGCCACGCCATACACGCTCACATAGCGGGTGAAGGTAAATTCCGACAACACCATGAACACGAGCGCTGCCGACAGGCTGGCCCACACGCGCGCGCTCATCCAAGCGCGTTGCTGCGAAAACCGCCACAGGGCCAGCAACAGCAGCACGATGATCAGGTACTCGCCGTAAATCTTGAAGGGCGTCAGGCCCAGCCCCTCAATGAAGGCGTCGGGGAACCCTCCGCCCGCAATGGCTGCCGTGGCCAGCAGGGTGGCGGTGCCAAATCCCAGGTGCAGCCAGCGCAGGCGCACGCTGCGGTGCAACACCCAGGTCGCCCCCAGCAAGGCCACGGCCTGCAAGCCGCGCGCGGCAATCCACAGCTGGGTGGCGGGGTTGGCGTTGTCCACCGGCAGCAAATACATGCCCTTGAAAGCCAGGGTGTGCAGCAGGTCCAGCCCTGCGCACCAGCCCAGCGCTACGGCGATGAACACCACGAAATGGTTGCGGGTGAACTGCAGCGAGGTGGTCGCCACCACCAGCGCCACCAGGGCCAGCACGATGGAAAACAGCTCGCCCAGGACATGGAACAGCAGGTAATTGACCTGGCTGCCCAAGACGCTGACCAGCGCCATCAGGCTGGGCACCAGCAGGCTGCGCAGTGCCAGCGCCTTATCCACACCACCTGTCGATGGCACGGGCAGCGGAACCTCGGAAGTGCTTACGGGCGAAGGGGGCAGGGACATGAAAGGGGTGATTCCTCGTGGGGGCGCGAAAGATCAGGCCAGTGCAGCGGTGGGTTGCCAAGCGTGCACCTGGAACAGGCGCTGCCAGTGCTGCACATCGGCGGGCGCGTCGGTGGGCACTGCGGGGTCTGTTTGCCACGGCGCGGGCAGTCCGCTGTCCACCTGCAGCCGCTCGCCTGTCACCGGGTGGGGCAATTCCAGCCCCCAGGCGTGCAGCCACAAGCGCTGCAGGCCCAGTTGCTGTGCCCACCATCGGTTGAGCGGGCCCTTGCCATGGGTGGCGTCGCCCAGGATCGGATGGGCCAGGTGCTTGAGGTGGCGGCGAATCTGGTGGCGGCGGCCCGTTTGTGGCCTGGCCTCTACCAGGGACGCCCGTGTCGTGGCAAAGCGCGGGTCGGGGCCTTCGCTGCCCGTGGGCAGCTCCAGCCGGGCCAGGCAGCGGAAATGGGTGAGCGCGTCTTGCACCGGCGCATCGGGTGGGGCATCGTCGGGGCGCAGCGGGTGGTCCACCGTGGCTGTGTCGAGCAGCCAGCCGCGTACCAGGGCCAGGTAGCGCTTGATAACGCGGTGCTCGGCAAAGGCCAGGCCCAGCGCCCGTGCGGCGTCGGGGTGCAGCGCCATCACCAGCACGCCGCAGGTGCCCTTGTCCAGCCGGTGCACGGGATACACCCGTTGCCCGAGCTGGTCGCGCAGCGCCTGCAGGACAAAGCGGGTCTCGCCAGCATCCAGCCCAGTGCGGTGCACCAGCCAACCGGCGGGCTTGTACACCGCGACCAGGTGGTCATCGCGCCAGAGCAGGGACAGGGGGGAGGCCATCGGGCCGCGATTGTGCCCGTCGGGGTGCGCACCGCCCCGAATAGGGCGTTTGACCATGCGGTTTTTGGGTCTCGCCAGCGACAATCGGTGCATGAAAACCCTCCTGCCCCTGCGACTGCTCGTCGCCCCCGACCGCCAAGATCCCCAGCCACTGATCCTCTACCACGGCAAGGGCTGCCCCGATGGCTTTGCCGCCGCGCTGGCTGCCTGGCTGTTCTACGAAGGCCAGGCCGAATTCCGTGACCTGGACCACGGCCAGGTCCAGACCCTGGCAGACCTGCCACCGCTGGATGGCCGGGCCGTGTATGTGCTGGACTTTTCCTTTGACGAACCCATCCTGCGCGGCATCGAGGAGCGCGCCGCCAAGCTCGTGCTGCTGGATCACCACAAAAGCGCCGCCGACAAGCTGGGTGGCTTCGCCTGCCGCTGCGGCACGGTGTTTTTCGACATGCACAAGTCCGGCGCCCGCCTGGCCTGGGAGTTCTTTCATCCGGAGGCCCCCGTCCCCGATCTGGTGCGCTACGTCGAGGACCGCGATCTGTGGAACTGGCAGTACCCAGACAGCGCCGCCTACCTGTCGGCCCTGGACATGGAGCCGCGTAACTTCGAGCGCTGGCGCGATCTGCTGGCGCTGGACGCCACCGCCCAGGCCGCCTTCATCGCCCGGGGTGCGGCCATGGACGAGAAGTACCGCAAGCTCGCCGCTGACATTGCCGAAGGCGCCCAGCCGCTGCGCTTCAACGGCATCGATGGCCTGATGGTCAACGCCCCCGGCCTGTTCCACAGCCTGGTGGGCGACCTGCTGTCGGCTCAGTCCGGCACCTTCGCGCTGATGTGGAGCGCTGGTAAGGGTGGGGTGGTCAAGGCAGGGCTGCGTGCGCAACGCAACTTCAATTGCATCCCCCTGGCCGAAAGCCTGGGCGGTGGCGGCCATGCCCAGGCCTGCGGTTTCCGCATGGGGGTGGAGCGCTTGCCCGAGCTGCTTTCCGGGGTGTTTGACAGCAACCCGCCCACTGCGTAACGCTGCCTGACGTATGAAGGTGTTGATTGCCTGTTTTTCGGGCATTCCGTCGGAAGCCAATGCTGGCGCGGGATCTGCGGGTTTTCCCTAGGGTTTTCCACAGAACCGCCCACAGACCTTGGGCATAAATCGGCCGGAAACCGTGTGCGGTGTTTGGGGGCTGGCGCTATGCTTGCCCCCCGCTCCGTGAATGCTCCGGACGTGATCTGAGCTCAGTCCCCCCCGTTTTCCAGTCGCTTGTCCCATGCCTTTCGCCCTGCCTTGTGTGCTTTCCCGGTTCCGCTGGCCATTGCTGCGGGTTGCTTCATGGACAGGGATGGGCCGTTGGGCCCGCCGGGTGGCCAGCGTCTGCGCCATTGCCAGCCTGACGGCGTGCCTTGGCACGCCGGGAAAAAAGTCGGTACAGACCCCAGAGCAGTTCAATTCGGTCGCCACTTATTCGCGCCTGTTTGATGCGCCTTTGGCCCAGACCTGCGAGGCTGCTCGCCGCGCGCTGCTCAGCCAGGGCTACCTGATCCAGCAGGCGCGGCCCGAGGAGGTGGAGGGGCGCAAGAATTTCCAGCCCGACCCCGAATCGCACCTGCAAATGATGATCCGCGTCGTCTGCGTGCCCGAGGGGCGCGACCAGCGCCTGAGCCTGGGCTTTGTCACCGCGCTGCAGGACCGCTACACGCTCAAAAAGTCCAACAGCTCCGCCAGCGTGGGCGTGGGGGTGGGATCGGTGTCCTTGCCGTTCATGGCCGGCACCGAATCCATGGTCAAGGTCGGCAGCGAAACCATCACCGCCGACAGCTTCTACGACAGCTTTTTTGACCTGGTCAAACGCTACCTGCTCAGCGACCAGGCCGAGGCGCTGGAGCTGGAGTCCGCCTCCAGCGCGCGCTGAATGCTCCTGAAAAGAGAGCTACTACCGCTGGAAAATAGGGCCTTTTGGCCCGTTTTGATTAAAAGCGTTTGAGCGTTCGGATCACGCTGTGATCCCTGTGCTGACAAGCTCGCGCAGTCTGGCGGGAGACAACTCCAGGCCGTTCGGCCAGCACAAAGCGCCAGCATCTACAAACACGCGCCCGAAGTACTCGGGGTCCTTCAAGGGCTCCAGCAAGGGGCCATGGTGGTCGGCCAGGTAGGCCTTGCCGTCAAACAGTCCCTGGGTGTGGTCACTGAAGACCAGTTCCAGCTGCCAGGGGCTTGCGGGATAAACCTTGAGTACCTTAATCACGGTCGGCTCCTTGAATGCGTTCCAGCGGTTCAAAGCGTTGTGCCCGCTGCCAGTTGGCTTGCAACTCGGACTGGTGCACTTCGCACCACTCCCGGACGATGGCCGCCACCTTGCGGGGCAGTTCCCCCTCGCTGATCTGGCCCGTGGCGATGTCCACCAGCGCTTCAAATCCCTGGTATTCCACATGGATGTGCGGCGGCGGGTGGTCGTCGTGCCACATGCGCACGATGATGCCAAAGAAGATTGCGAGGGTGGGCATGGCTCATTTGCCCCAGCTGTCCTTCAGCCCCACGGCCAGGTTAAAGACGGGCTTACCGGCTTGGTGGTCGATGCGGTCGGCGACAAAGTAGCCGTGGCGCTCGAACTGGAACTTCTGGTCGGGCTGGGCCTGGGCCAGGGAGGGTTCGACGATGGCGGTGACCACCTTCAGGCTGTTCGGGTTCAGGCTCTCCAGGAAGTCCTTGCCGCCGGCGTCGGGGTGGGCGTCGCTGAACAGGCGGTCGTACATCCGCACTTCGGCGGGCACGCCGTCGGCTACGCCCACCCAGGTGATCGCGGCCTTGACCTTGACGCTGTCTGCGCCGGGGGTGCCGCTCTTGGTATCGGGCACCACGGTGGCGTGCACTTCGGTGATCTGGCCGTTGGCATCCTTGGCGCAGCCCGTGCATTCAATGACGTAGCCGCCCTTGAGGCGCACCTTGTTGCCCGGGAACAGGCGCTTGTAGCCCTTGGGCGGGACTTCGGCGAAGTCTTCGCGCTCGATCCAGACTTCCTTGCCGATGGTGAAGTGGCGCACGGGCGACTCAACGCCCTCGGGCGGGTGGGGCAGGGCGGGCAGCTGGCAGGGCTCCAGGTGGCCGGTGCCCATGACGGAGTCCCAGTTCGTCAGCACCAGCTTGACCGGGTCCAGCACCGCCATGCCGCGGTGGGCCTTGGCTTCCAGGTCTTCGCGCAGGCAGCCTTCCAGGGTGCTGTAGTCGATCCAGCTGTCG
>CAZQXQ010000097.1:0-10289 GCA_964597235.1 uncultured Burkholderiaceae bacterium
TGCAAAGCGCAGATGCCACCAAAGTCATCACCGTGCGCAGCACCGGCTTTGACGCCGCAGGCCAGGGCGGCAGCGCCGCTGTCGAAAGCCAGGCTGCCCTAGTCGGTAACGGCAAGGCCAGCTACGTCGGCAGCGAAATCGCCAAGAGCGACCGCCCCGAACTGACCGCGGCCAAGATCATCGTCTCCGGTGGCCGGGCGCTGGGCTCCAGCGAAAAGTTCAACGAAGTCATGACCCCGCTAGCCGACAAGCTGGGCGCCGCCATTGGTGCCAGCCGCGCGGCGGTCGATGCGGGCTACGCCCCGAACGATTTGCAAGTGGGCCAGACCGGCAAGATCGTGGCGCCCCAGCTGTACGTGGCTGCGGGCATCTCGGGCGCGATCCAGCACTTGGCCGGCATGAAGGACAGCAAGGTGATCGTGGCGATCAACAAGGACGGCGAAGCGCCGATCTTCTCGGTGGCCGACTACGGCCTGGAAGCGGACCTGTTTGCCGCCGTGCCGGAGCTGGTCAAGGCGCTGTAAGCCTGGGCTGGGTGAGGGCGGGACTGGTATCAAAACGATAGCTAGTACCGCCCGTATCTAAAGGGCTGAAGCCCTTTTTTGCTTTCAAAAAGCGTTCAGGCCGCTTGCCCCAGCAACACCCGCGCCACGGCCTCGCCGACCTTGATGCCGTCCACGCCGGCGGACAGGATGCCGCCCGCGTAGCCTGCGCCTTCGCCGGCGGGGTAGAGGCCGGGGGTGTTGGGGCTCTGAAAATGATCCTCGCGGTCGATGCGCAGCGGGGACGAGGTGCGGGTTTCCACGCCGGTTAGCACGGCGTCGGGCATGTCGAAACCCTTGATCTTGCGGCCGAAGGCGGGCAGGGCCTCGCGCAGCGCCTGGATTGCGTAGGGCGGCAGGGCGGGGTGCAGGTCGCCCAGCGTCACGCCGGGCTTATAGGACGGCTGTACCGCACCAAACTCCTTGGAGGGCCGGCCGGCGATGAAGTCGCCCACCAGCTGGCCGGGGGCGCTGTAGTTGCTGCCGCCCAGCACATAGGCGTTCGATTCCAGCTGGCGTTGCAGCACGATGCCGGCCAGGGGGTGGTACGTGCTGGCGGGCTGGGCCTCGATGCCATAGGTCTTGCCCAGCGTGGCCTCGAAGGCGGCGGGGTCGGTAGGGTAGTCGCTGGGGTCGATGCCGACCACCATGCCCGCGTTGGCATTGCGCTCGGCGCGCGAATACTGGCTCATGCCGTTGGTCACCACACGGTTCGGCTCGCTGGTGGCCGCGACCACGGTGCCGCCCGGGCACATGCAGAAGCTGTAGGCCGCCCGGCCGTTGCTGGCGTGGTGCACCAGCTTGTAGTCGGCAGCGCCCAGCAGCGGGTGGCCGGCATGCTTGCCCCAGCGGGCGCGGTCGATGACGCTTTGCGGGTGCTCGATGCGAAAACCCACCGAGAAGGGCTTGGCCTGCATTGCCACGCCGCGCTCGTACAGCATGGCAAAGGTGTCGCGGGCGCTGTGGCCCAGGGCCATCACCACTTGGGTGGCTTCAATCTCATGGGTCTGGCCGGTGGCCAGGTCGTCCACGCGCAGGCCGCGCACCTGGCGACGTTCGTCCAGCAGCAGGTCGCCAACGCGCTGCTGAAAGCGCACTTCGCCGCCCAGCGCGATGATTTGCTCGCGCAGGCCCTCGACCACTTTGACGAGCTTGAAGGTGCCGATGTGCGGGTGGGCGGCGTACAGGATTTCCGGCGGCGCACCGGCATCGACAAACTCCTGCATCACTTTGCGGCCCAGGTGGCGCGGGTCCTTGATCTGGCTGTAGAGCTTCCCGTCCGAGAAAGTGCCAGCGCCGCCTTCGCCAAACTGCACATTGCTCTCGGGGTTCAGCTGGCGCTTGCGCCACAGGCCCCAGGTGTCCTTGGTGCGTTGGCGCACGGTGGTGCCGCGTTCCAGCACGATGGGGCGCAGGCCCATTTGCGCCAGCACCAGCGCCGCGAAGATGCCGCAGGGCCCAAAGCCCACGACCACTGGCCGCGAAGACGGCGCGTGTGGCGCTTGGGCTGCGTGGCCCACCGGGCGCCAGGCCATGTCCGGCGTGGCCAGGATGTGCGGGTGGCCGGCGTGGCGCGCCAGCAGCGCGGCTTCCTGCGCGGGGTCGGTCAAGCTCAGATCGACGATGAACACCGCCAGCAATTCGGCCTTGCGCGCGTCAAAGCTGCGCTTGAACACTGTCAGTTCGGCGATCTGCGCCTCGGCAATGCCCAGCGCCTGCGCGGCCAGCGTGCGTAGCGCGGCGTCTGGGTGGGGCGGGGGCCGGCGGTCGGCCTCGGTTTCCGGGGCGGCATCGACGGCGCGGCGGGTTTCGACCGGCAGCGCGGTCAGCGGGAGCTTGAGTTCGGAGACGCGGATCATGGTCTTGTGGCCCGTAGTGATCGGGCAAAGGGCAAGGTCGAAGGGGAGGCGAATTTTAGCGAGCATGCCCTGGCCGCTGGCCTGTGCCAACGGCGCGCTGGCTTTCGATCATTGCTTAATTCTTGGACGCCCCCGCCAGTGCCGGCGGAACAAAGCCCTGGTCCGTCAGCGCTTTCACCACACCGCGCAGCAGCATGTTGTGGGTGAAACCCAGTGTGTACTGCCGAGCGCCTTCACGTATTGGCTGCAGCATGCCGCTTTCCACCAGTTTGCGGATTTGGTAGGTGCGTTGGCCAGCGTTCAGTCCGGGCAAGGCAGCTTCCAGGTCGCCCGCCTTCACCGTCCCGGCGTGGATGGTGGTTTGCAGCACCGCCTCTTCCTGTGGGGTGATCAACCGACGCTCGCGCGCATGGGCCACGGCGGGCAGCAGCACCGCGTTCTGCAGGTGGGTGTAGTCGGCCAGGCGGCTGACCTTCTCAAGCTCATCGCGGATGCCGGTGAGCACGTAAATACACCACTGCTCTAGCTGCGGCGGTTGGCCCGAGTCGGCCTGTGCCAGCAGGGTGTAGTAGCGGTGGCGGTCGGCGCAGAACACAGCGGCGGGGTTCAGCAGCCGGCCGGCCGAACTCACCTGAAAGCCGTACTTGATCAGCATGGCGTAGGTCAGCAGCCTCACCACGCGGCCGTTGCCGTTGCTGAACGGATGGATCCAGGCAAAGCGGTGGTGGGCCAGCGCCACCTTCATCAGGTCGTACTTGGGCGGATCGGGCTGGTTGATGAAGGCCACCAGCTCGGCCATGTAGCCCGGCACCTGCACTGGCTCGGGCGGTAGGTGCTCAGCCTGGGCAATGCGCACTGGTCCGGCACGGTAGCTGCCTGGCGTACGGTCGCCCTCGCGCTGAAGGCCTTGCACCGTGGTCGCGTGTAGGCCGCGCAACAGATGTTCACTCAGGGCGGCGCCTGGCTCCATCGCAGCCTCCACCTGGCGCATGGCCGCTTCAATGTTGTCGATTTCCTGAAGCGCCTCCGTCCCCGCCGGCGCGGGGCCCACACGGGCCTCCACGTAGTCGGCCAGCGTGGTGTGGTTGCCCTCGATACGGGCCGAGGCCAGACTTTCCAGCAGGTGGAAGACCTCTTTGAGCTGCAGGAACACTGGCGGCGGTGTGCTGCCCCTGATCTCCAGCCGGCGCAGGTGTTCCAGGTCGGTCAGTACATCCAGCAGGGGGGAGTCAAACCGGGGGTTGAGCAGCTGCAGATCGTGGTGCAAGAACTGGGGCATGGTGATCTTGGATCTTGAATGAACCAAAAAGCATATCTTCAGATGAAGATGAAAAAGTCTTTAGCGACAGAGACTTATGTGAATAAGGGTTGAAATATAACTGGAATGACCTGGCCGGATATCTTGAAATCTGGCCCCGGGCAAGTGGAAAAATCAGTGTAAATGGACCTTGGCCGCTTACCCCTTCACCAGCCCACCATCGACGATGAGGTTCTGTCCAGTCACCGCGCGCGACCAGGGGGAGAGGAAGAACAGCACCGCATCGGCAAATTCGGCTGGCGTGGTCACGCGGCGCAGCGGGGTTTGCTGGGCGATGAGGTCGAACACCGCTTCGGGGGTGGCGCTGCTGGCGTCGGTGCTGCGCAGCAGGCCGCCGGAGACCATGTTCACGGTGATGCCATGCGGTCCCAGGTCGGCCGCCGCCGTGCGGGTGAGCGACAGCAGCGCGGCCTTGGCGGCGGTGTAGTCGTGGTAGGGCACCACCGGGTGCTGGAACAGGTTGGTGCCGACGTTGACGATGCGGCCAAAACCCTGGGCCTGCATGCCAGGCAAGGCGGCCTGCAGCGTGTTCAGCGTGCCGCGCACCGCGCCTTCAATCTGCCGCTGAAAGTGCTCCCAGGAAATATCCGCCAGGTGTGGGCGGGCATCGCCGTTGAACTGGAAGTCCACCAGCGCGTTGTTCACCACGCTGGTGATGGGCTGGCCGCTGCGCTCTTGCGCCGTGGCAAACAGGCGGCGCACGGCGTCGGCGTCGGTCACATCGGCTTGCAGGGCGATGGCGCGGGGGCCGAGTTCTTCGGCCAGCGCTGCCGCGGCGCGGTCACTGCGGTGGTAGTTGATGACCACGCCTGCCCCTTCGCGCGCCAGTGCGCGCGTGATGGCCTGCCCCAGGCCCCGGGCGCCGCCCGTGACCAGGACCCATTGCTCGGCAATCTGCATATCCGTTCTCCTTGTGGCTGTGAAGCGCGGATTGTGCAGCGCCGCTGGGCCGTGCGTGCCCTGCGTTAGCGGTACACCAGCACCGGAATCTTGGAATGCGCCAGCACCTTTTGCGTCTCGCTGCCCAGCAGCAGGGCGCGGACGCCCGAGCGCCCATGCGAGGCCATGAAGATCAAATCGCAGCCGTTCTGGTCGGCGGCGGCAATGATCAGCTCATGGGGGCGGTTGCCCACCAGCACGCAGCGCTGGTAGCGCGGCACGCCGGCTTCGCGCACCACGGCTTCGGCGGCGTCCAGCACCTCGTGCGCGGCTTCGTCCAGGCGCTGGTGCACCTCTTGCGTCAGGTGCGGGTTGGCGATGGCGCCCAGGCCGACATAGGCCGACGGGGCCTCGGGCTCGGCGTAGAACAGCGTGATCTGGGCGCCAGTTTCCTGGGCGTAAGACGCCGCCCGCGCCACGTTTTGCAAGGACAGCTCCGAGCCATCGGTGGGAACCAGAATGTGTTTGAACATGGGTTTTCCTTTCAAGACTCAGTGACCACCCGCACCGGGCTCAATGGTGCGCGTGGGCTTGGGGGCGATCCAGATGATGGCGGCGGCGAGGAAGAACATCACCGTCACGCCCGTCATCACCTGGTTGGTGGACAGCATGCCGCTTTGCGACACGATCAGGTAGTCCAGCACCTGCGTGGCCACCTCTGGCGGTGCGCCGGCCTCCGTCAGTTGCCGCACCACGCTGCCGTCGCGGTCAGCCAGGCCCACCAGTTCGGCATGGTTGCGCGTGGTCTGGTTGGCCCACACGGTGGTGACCACCGAGGTGGCGAAGGCGCCCGAGAGCGTGCGCAAAAAGTTCAGCAGGCCAGCGGCGGAGTCCATCTCGCGCTCCTCCACGCTGCCCAGGGCGATGCCGTTGGTCGGGATGAAAAAGAACGGCAGGGCAAAGCCCATCACCGCCAGCGGGATGGCAATGTCCCAGAAGGCCATGTCGCTGTTGGCGATGGTGCGCCACAGCGTCACCAGCCCCATCCACATCACGCCAAAGAACACCAGCGCACGGGGGTCGCGCTTGCTGTTGGCCACGATGGGCGCGACAAACAAGGCGGTCACGCCCGTCCAAGCGGTGGCCAAACCGGCATCGGTGGCGGTGTAGCCCATGAAGCTCTGCAACCACAGCGGCGTCAGCACGCTGATGCCAAAGAAGGCGGCAAAGGCGACGCTCACGGTGAGCACGCTGGCATTGAAGCCCCGGTGGCGGAACACGCGCAGGTCCACGATGGGGTGCTTTTCGTGCAGCTCCCAGATCAGGAAGGCGGCAAAGCCCACCACGGCGACGATGGTCAGCGCGATGATTTGGTCCGACTCGAACCAGTCCAGGTTCTTGCCCTCGTCCAGCACCAGTTGCAGCGCCACCACCCACACCAGCAGCAGCACCAGACCGACGGTATCGAAGGGGTTGCGCACCGGCTTGTCCTGGTAGGACTGCAGCAGCTTCCAGACCACCAGGCCAAAGCCAATCGCAATCGGTGCGTTGATGAGGAACACCCAGTTCCAGGTGTAGTCGTCCACCAGCCAGCCGCCCAGAATGGGGCCGACCACGGGCGCCACCAGCGTGGTCATCGACCAGATGCCAATCGCCGCGCCCGCCTTGTCCTTGGGGAAGATGCGCAGCATCAGCGTTTGCGACAGCGGCATCAGCGGACCGCCGCTCAGGCCCTGGAACACGCGCATCACCACCAGCATGCCAATCGAGGTGGACAGGCCGCACAAGATGGAAAAGAGGCCAAACAGCACCATCGACCAGACAAACACCCGCACCGCGCCAAAGCGGGCGGCAAACCAGCCGGTCAGCGGCACGGTGATGGCCTCGCCCACCGCATAGGAGGTGATGACCCAGGTGCCCTGGCTGGCGGCTGCGCCCAGCGAGCCGGCAATGTTGGGCACCGCCACGTTGGCGATGGTCATGTTCAGCACGGCAATGAAGTTGGCGGCGGCCAACATCAGCGCGGCCAGCAGCAGCATGGGGCCGTGCAGCTGCACCCCGCCACCGAGGGGCGTGGGCTTGGGGGGCGCACCGGGCGCCCTCGTTGCTTGACTACTCATGGGCTTGGCCTTGGCTTACTGGCTGGAGGCGGGCGTGGCGGCAGCGGCGCGCTGCTCGCCACCGGTGCGGGTGTCGATGGTGGCGTGCATCGACAGGCCGACCTTGAGCGGGTTCGCCTGTAGCTCGGCGGGGTCGAGCTGGATGCGCACCGGCAGGCGCTGCACCACCTTGATCCAGTTGCCCGTGGCGTTCTGCGCTGGAATGGCAGCAAACGCCGCGCCCGAGCCGCCCGAGAAGCCCTCGACCACGCCGTGGTAGGTCACGTTCTTGCCGTAAATGTCGGCGTGCAAAGTCGCCTTCTGGCCCACGCGTACCTTGGTCAGTTGCACTTCCTTGAAGTTGGCATCGACATAGATGTGGTTCACGGGCACCACGGCCATCAGCGGCATGCCAGGTTGCACGCGCTGGCCCAGCTGCACCATGCGCTTGGCGACCACGCCATCCAGCGGCGCGCGGAGCACGGTGCGCTCCAGGTCCACCTTGGCCTGGTCGAGGCGGGCGCGGGCGGCGGTCACTTCGGGGTTGGTGTCCACGGTGCTGTTGCTGATCAGGGCGGCATTGGCCTCCTTGGCCGCGATGGCCGAGCGCTGGTTGGCCGTGACCTGCGCGGCGCTGGCCTTGGCGGCAGCGAGCTGGGCGGTGGCGGCATCAAAGGCATTCTGGGCCCGCGTCAGCTCATCGCCAGAGACCGAGCCCGATTCCACCAGCGCCTGGCGGCGCTGCAGGTCCACCTTGGCGCGCTCGAAGTCCGCCTGCGCGGCGGCCAGCTGGGCGGTGGCGCGCTGGGCATCGGCCTCGCGGGCGCTGATTTGGGCTGTCAGGTTGACGTCGTTGGCCAGGTAGCTTTGCACGCGGCGGGTGGCCCGGTCCAGTTCCGCCGTGGCCTGGGCCACCGCCAGCTTGGCGTCGGTGGGGTCGATGCGCAGCAGCACATCGCCTTGCTTCACGGCCTGGGTGTCCTTGACGAGCACTTCCAGCACCGTGCCGCCGACGGACGGCGTGATCTGTGCCACTTCGGCGGCGGCATAGGCGTTGTCGGTGGACACGAAGTGCGAGGCGTACAGCTGCCAATAGGCGGTGGCGCCCACGGCCGCGAGCACGACCACGCCGCCCAAGGTGGCCAGGCGGGCGTTGCGGCGCTTTTTGACGATCACATCAGCAGCAGAGGGGGTGTTGTCAGACATGGGGAATTCCTGGTTCGATGAATGGGGTTGGCCGGGGCGCGGATTACTTCTGGGTGCCGGTGCCGGTGCGGGCGTGGGTGCTGATGTCACCGCTTTGGTAGCCACCACCCAGGGCGCGCTGCAGGCCGATGTCCAGCGTGAACGACGCGGCGCGCAGATTGGTTTGGGCGCTCAGGGCGCCCAGCAGGGCGTCCTCGGCAGCGAGCACTTCCAAATAATTGGCCAGGCCGCCTTCGTAGCGGTTGCGCGCCACGCGGTGTGCCTCGGTGGCAGCCTGCACCGCCTCTTGCGCTTTGTCCAGCCGCTGCCCCAGGGCGCGCTGGCTGACGGCGTTGTCGGCCACGTCCTGCAGGGCGCGGGCCACCGTGGCGTTGTACTGGGCGATGGCCTCGGCATAGCTGGCCTGTGCGCCGCGCAGTTCGCCCTGCAGGCGGCCGCCGCTGAAGATCGGCAGCGAAATCGCCGGGCCCACGCTGGCGATGCCGGAGCCGCCCTTGCTCAGCATGTCCAGCCCCAGTGACTGCACGCCCACGAAGGCCGACAGGTTGACATTGGGATAGAACTCGGCCTTTTTCTGGTCGATGCGGCGGGCCTGGGCCTCGGCACGCAGCCGTGCGGCCACAACATCGGGGCGGCGGCCCAGCAGGTTGGCGCTCAGTTCGGCAGGCAGGCCGAAGGCGCGGTCCAGCGTCAGCGTGGGGGTGGCAATCTGCAGCCCTCGGTCGGGGCCGGCGCCCAGCAGTGCGGCCAGGCGGTTGCGTTGCAGCGCAATCTGCTCATCCAGCGCCAGTAGTTCGCCCTCGGCCACTGCGCGGCGGGCGTCGGCGTTGCGCACACCGCCCCGGGTTTCCAGGCCGTTGTCAAAGCGCTGCGCAAACAGGCCAGCGGTTTTCTGGCGGATCGCCACCGCCTTGGCGGCGGTGTCACGGTTGGCGTGCAGGCGGCTCAGTTCCGTGTAGTTCGTGGCCACGCTGCTGGCCAGCCACAGGCGGGCTTGGGCCAGTTCGGCGCGGCTGGCCTCCAGCTCGGAGGTGGCAGCCGCCAGCGCCGCACGGTTCTTGCCCCAGAAATCCAGCTCCCAGCGCAGGTCAATGGTCGCCCGCCCATAGTCGTTGAAGCCTTCGGTGGCGGGGGAACGGGGGATCAGGTGGTTGTAGCTCAGCTTATCGCCCGTGATGGCGGCGTTTGCGTTGACCTGCGGCTTCAGCGCCGAGTCTGCGCGCTGCAGCATCGCGTCGGCCCGCTGCAGCCGCGCGGCGGCCGCCGCCAGGTCGGGGGCGTCGGCCAGTGCCTCGTCGATCAGCGCATTGAGCTGGGCATCGCCGTAGGCCGTCCACCACCGATCACCAGGCCAGTTCGCCTTGGGCGCTGTCAGTGAAGTGGTGGCCTGGAAGGCCTCGGCGGTCTTGGCTTGGGGTGTGGCGCTCAGGTCGGGCAACTGGGCGCAACCGGCCAGAACCAAGGCCGCGCCCAGTGCAGAAATGCCGGGCAGGGTCAAGATTCGTCGCTGCAAGGCGGGCGGCGTGCTGCGTCTGGACATCAAAACTCCATTAAGTGAACTGTTCAGTTCAGTTTAGCTTTGGTTTTTGACAGAATCAAGCTAAACTGAACCTATTGGTTCAAAAATAAAGCCATTGACATGCGCGCCAAAACCGAGACAAGACGGCAGGCCATCCTGGACGCCGCAGCCCAGGTGTTTCAGGAAACAGGGTTTGAGCGGACCACCATGTCCGCCATCTGCGAGCGCCTGGGTTACTCCAAGGCCACGCTGTACAACTATTTCGCGTCGAAGGAAGAGCTGTTCTCGGCTGTGGTGTTCGAGGCGACCGAGGCGGAGTTCGAGGCCACGCTGGCAGCGCTGGACCCCACCTTGCAGGACATGACCGAGGTGCTGGAGAAGTTTGGCCGGGGCCTGCTGACGCTCTTGTATTCACCCCAGGTGCTGGCGGTGCGCCGCCTGATCGTGGCCGAGGCGGGGCGCTCGGACCTGGGGCGCAAGTGCTACGCGCTCGGCCCCGAGCGCAGCGAGGCGGTGGCCGCCGCCTACCTGCAGCAGGCCATGGACGCCGGCAAGCTGCGCCAGGCCGACCCACGGATTGCGGCCTTGCACCTGCGCGCCCTGCTGGAGGCCGAATGGCTGGACCGCTTCCTGTTCCAGACCCTGGAGCCGATCTCGGACCAGGCCATCAACGCGACGGTGCAGCGGGCGATTGCCGCGTTCATGGCGGCTTACGGTCCAGGCCAGATCACTTGATATTTGCTATTAATAAGATAGCTAGTACCGATGGTATCTATTGGCCTGGAGCCTGTTTTGATGCTCAAGCGGGCAAAAAGCCTTCCACCGACAGGTAGCGCTCGCCGGTGTCGTAGTTGAAGCCCAGCACCT
>CAZQXQ010000098.1:0-10228 GCA_964597235.1 uncultured Burkholderiaceae bacterium
ACAACATGCCCGGCTTTTGCGGCGTGGACCTGGTGCGCGAAGCCCGCCTGATCCGCCCCGACCTGCCGGTGGCGCTCGCCTCGGGCTATGTCACCACCGAGATCGAGCAGGCCGCTCTGGCCGAAGGCGCCAAGGCCCTGATCCACAAGCCCAACGATGTGGAGGAGCTCTGCGCCACCGTGCAGCGGCTGGTCGGATGAGCGCGGTCGATTGCCTGCACGCGGTGTACGAAGACGCGCACCTGCTGGTGCTGCACAAGCCCTCGGGCCTGCTGTCCGTACCTGGCCGGGGCCCCGACAAACAGGACTGCCTGAGCGCTCGCGCACAGGCGCGCTGGCCAGATGCCCTGGTCGTGCACCGCCTGGACCAGCCCACCTCCGGCCTGGTGCTGATGGCACGCAGCCCTGAAGTCCAGCGCCAGCTTGGCGATGCCTTTGCCCAGCGCCTGGTGGAAAAGCGTTACCACGCGGTCGTCACCGGCTGCCCGCAAGCCCAGCCAGAGTCCCTGGCAAACGCCGAAGGCTGGCACCTGATCGACCTGCCCCTGATCACCGACTGGCCCAACCGCCCCCGGCAAATGGTGGACTTCACCCTGGGCAAACCCAGCCAGACCTTGTGGCGGCTGCTGCACCACGATGCCGCCCAAAACGTGAGCTGGCTGGAACTGCAACCTTTGACCGGCCGCTCGCACCAACTGCGCCTGCACCTGGCCAGCATCGGCCACGCGATCTTGGGCGATGCCCTCTACGCCGACCCGGCCACCCAGACCCAGGCCCCCCGGCTGCTGCTGCACGCCAGCCGCTTGGCGTTCATGCATCCTGTGAACGGCACGCCCTGCCATTTCGACGCAGCGCCAGATTTTGGGTCTTTTTGGCCTCCAGGCCAATGAATACCATCGGTACTAGCTATTTTTTTAATAGCAGAAAGAGCATCAAAATTACGATCTGGTAGCCATCAGTGGCTCATCACCGCCACCCCGGGTTCGTAAAGCAGCCGCTGAAACCCCAGAAAAGTCTGGCGAATCTGGTCGGGCGGCCCCAAGTCCTGGCCAGCGTCGGCCAGTGCATTGTGATAACGCAAGCGCAACAAGGGCGAGAGCTTGTCGGGGGACAGCGCTTCTACGCCCTGGCTCACGTAATGGCCCAGCACGAAATCGATGAAGGCTTGTTGCTTGTAGCCGTACTGCCCACCCGCCCGCGCCAGTGCCTGCGCCGCGCGGGCCGACCGGGCTTGAGGTGGAATAGCAAACGCCACATAGGCCAACACATCGAACAAGTCACTGTTTTCCGCTTCGATCACGCGCTGCATCTCGGCCAAGGGCTGGCGACCAAAGCCTTTTTCGGCCAAGCCGTCGAGCAAACCCTTGCGCGTGGCGGGGTCAGCCCAGAGGGTGCGCAGCTCGTCCTCGTTTTGAAAGAACTCTGGCAAGGCGCCAAACAAGCTTTCCAGAAATTGCGCTGGCGACAAGGGCGTGCCATCCGGACCCCAAAAGGTAGTCACCGCCATGTGCTGAATCCGCCGTGCCTTGCCATCGGCCAGCTGAATCACCAGCTTTTCCGGTTTGGTTTCTGCAGCTTCCGGAAGAGGCTTGGGCTCCATAGCTGATGGGTCCTGGGTGCTATCCCCCAGTGGGCGTGGTGCTCGGGGCGTAGGCAACTCGGGCTCGATGGGCTCACCATCCCACTCGGGGTCGCTGAACAGGTGGTGCGCCTTTACGAAGTCGAGGATCGTAAAGTAATCCTTGCCGTCATACAGGCGCGTGCCCCGGCCAATGATTTGCTTGAACTCGATCATCGAGTTCACTGGCCGCAGCAGCACGATATTGCGCACATTGCGGGCATCCACCCCCGTGGACAGCTTTTGCGAGGTGGTCAGTACCGTCGGAATGGTTTTTTCGTTGTCCTGGAAATCCCGCAGGTACTGCTCGCCCAGGGCGCCGTCGTTCGCCGTCACTCGGGCGCAGTACAGCGGATTGCGGCTGCTGGCCTGCTGATTGATCAGGTCTCGCACCAAGGCGGCATGGTCCTGGGTGGCACAGAACACGAGGGTTTTCTCGCGCTGATCGATTTTTTCTAGCATCAATTGCACGCGGTGGGCCTCGCGCTCCTTGATCTCGATGCGGCGGTTGAAGTCTTTTTCTTCGTAGCGCTTGCCCTGCTCCACCTGCCCCTGAAGCACCCGGTCATCGGGGGTATGGACATACTCATCCAGCGTGGTGGCAATCTGCTGAACGCGAAATGGCGTCAAAAAGCCGTCGTTGACACCTTCCTTCAGAGAATAGACAAACACCGGTTCGCCAAAGTAGGCATAGGTGTCGGCATTCAAGGTGCGCTTGGGCGTGGCCGTCAGCCCCAGCTGCACCGCTGGGCTGAAATGCTCCAGGATGGCGCGCCAGCTGCTTTCGTCGTTCGCGCCGCCCCGGTGGCACTCGTCAATGATGATCAGGTCGAAAAAATCGGGCGGGTAATCGCCAAAGAACGGCGTGTCCCCCGGCCCGCTCATAAAGGTTTGGAAAATCGTGAAAAACACGCTGCCATTCTTGGGCACCCGCCCCTTGCGCCGGATTTCTTCTGGGGCGATGCGCACCAAAGCATCGTCCGCAAAGGCTGAGAAAGCGTTGTAGGCCTGGTCCGCCAGGATGTTGCGGTCTGCCAGAAACAGAATGCGCGGGCGTCGGGTACCCAGCTCATCGGCCTGGGCCTGGGGATTGCGCCAATCGCTCAGGTTCCAGCGCGCCTGGTACAGCTTCCAGGCCAGTTGAAACGCGATAAAGGTCTTGCCCGTGCCAGTAGCCAGCGTCAGCAGCACGCGGTCACGCCCCTCTCCCACGGCGTCCAGCACCCGCTGGATGGCGGTCTCTTGGTAGTAGCGGCCTTGCCAAGTGCCACCCTTGTCCTCAAACGGCACGGCGGCAAAGCGCTCGCGCCAGGCGTTGGCCGCCGCGTAGGTCTGAGCCCAAAGCGCTTCAGGGCTGGGAAAGGTCGCCACGTCCCCTTCCTCGCCCGCCACCAAGTCCATGCGGTAAATGCTTTGGCCGTTGGTGGCAAAGGCAAACCGCACGCCCAGCTTTTGCGCATAAGCCTTGGCCTGTGCCACGCCCTCGCCACAGGGCTTGTGCCAGGCTTTGGCCTCCACCACTGCCAGCTTGGTGTTGCGCCACTCCAGCACGTAATCTGCCGTCAGCGGCTTGCCGCGCTGGCCCGCGCCCTGCAGCCGACCCAGGTTGATCTGGTATTCACGGCGCACCCGGCTGCCCTCCACCACGCCCCAACCGGCAGCGGCCAGGGCTGGATCGATGTGGTCGGCACGGGTTTCGGCTTCGTTTTTCATGGTGGGCGGTGGCATCAAAGGAGTCTCAGGTAGAGGAAACCAGCAACACGGTGGCCTGAAGGTCAATCCGAAAGCCGTATTTCCTGAAAAAACGCAGCTTGAATTCGCTGTCCAGGGGCACAAAAACCTTATGGCGCTTGTTGCACGCAAACGCCTTTTTGTGCCGGAACGCCTGCAAGTCATGGTGGGCCGCCAACAGCTCAATCGTGGAGGTCAACTGCGCAATCGCCCGCTGCTGCCAGTCTGATTTTTGGTCTTTCAGCTCCACCAGGTACAGCAAATTGGGCGTGGTCAACATGCCGTCGCAGCGGCCCTGACCGGGCAGCGCAGCATCCTGAATCACGCATTTGTCGATGGCCGTGAAGGTGACGGATTGACCCGCCGGGTTTTCGACTGTTGCCACCCATTTGCCGGGGTGGTCTGTATCCACATAAGCGGGCGTGGTGTTTTGGTCGTCACACAGACCAAACCGCGCTTGCTGAAAAGGGCCGCTTTGGCACGCAGGCTGAAAGAAGTCCATCCTCAAATCGCCTCTTCCAGTTCCAGCAGTTGGTCGAACAGCGCATTGCCGATGCGCAGCCAATCGTTGAGCAGGTTGTGGTCGGACGGAATGCCCTCAAAACACGGCAAGCGGGTGATGCTGCCATCCCGCTCGTTGCATTGGTAGATTGCCACATCCTCGGGCGCCAGCAAGGCTGTCGGGGGAACAATTTCTTCTAGTTTGGCCAGCAAATCCGTTCGGCCACTTTCGACGATACGCTGCTGCACGTGCTTGGCCTGAATAGCCAGACTCAGGTAATTGACGATGTACGGGCTGTGCGTCGTCAGCACCAAGCGGTTGTGTGCGCCCTGGCTGTTAAAGGCCAGCAGGCTTTGGAGGATGTCCCACTGCGACGATGGAAACAGGTTTTGCTCCGGCTCTTCCACAATGTTGATGAAGGCCGTCTTGTTGAAGCGGGCAGAGAGTACCGACAGCGCCGCCCGTTTTTGCTCATCCGTTAGCGTGGGATTGGCAAAAATGCTTTCCACCCCTTGCTTGAAGCGCGCCAGCTCATCAGCGCTCATGGGCTGCTGGCTGTGTTGACTTTGCTCCTGCACCGTGCGGGCCAGGTACTCGCTGACCAGATACAGCGGCACAAACGATTGAAAACCGCTGGAGGCATCGGTCAGCCGCAGTTTGTGCCCCGGCCCCTTGAGGTTGAGGATGTCGTTGAGCTTGTCGTATTCAATTTCGCTTTGGTTGATGGGCAAGCGCATCGCCCCGCGCAGGCTGTGCTTGGCCTGCTCAAACGCGGTCAAAAACTCTTTCAGCGCGTCAGACGACAGCTTGAGTTCCCGAGGATTGCGCACATACGCGATGAAATTGCGTTCCGCAGGCACATACATCACCTGGGGCAAGGCGTAACCCTGGTTGGTGGACTCGGTAATGCTGAGCTGGCCCCCGGCATAACGGATGGCGCAGGCATCGCCCTGGTATTCGATTTCCGTGTCCCCCCACTGGTTGGATTCAAGGTAATGCTCCAAGCGGTGGTAGGTGAGGAACTGGCTTTTCAGGCGGCCCTTGCGCTCAAACCATTTCTTTTCGTAATCCCCACGCACCAGCGCCTTTTCCATCCACGAAAACGTGGAGAACAACTTGGCCACCGTGCTTTTTCCGGCACCTTGGTTGCCGATAAAGACCGTGACCCGTTTGAAGTCAATCCAGCCGTCGTTGTCCAGCAGGCCTGGGCCAATGGGGCCGAAATTTTTGAGGCGTAGGCGAGGCATGGGAGAAATGGATTCTGTCTGAGTTGCAGCGTCGTATTTCAGCGCCATTCATCTGCGCCGTCTGGGCAGGGCAAGCACTTGAACGGGTTCATAGGCTTTCAAGCCCGCATCCGCCGTCAAGATTTCTACAAAAAATCCGGCTTTGGCATAGAACTCGGCCACATCTTTGATCGTGGCGTCGCCAATCGAAATTTTCTGGCTGGCAAGTTCCGGCCAGGTGTCGGCCAAAGTGCGGAGATTTTCTGTAGCCCATAGCTGCGATTGATCGGTGAATGCTGCCCAAGGCGACTGGGCCTGCGCGGCTTCGCGCAAATAGTGGGCCAGGGCTTGGGCGCGCTCAAACCGCAGTTTGGGGGCTTGGGCGATGTGATTGCCCGTTTCGATCAGTGTGGCGATGGGCAACACAAACGTGCTGTGCCGGGTCTTTTCCTTCTGCAGCAGCGCATCAATGCGCGCATGGTTCCAGCGGTCATCGGCAGGCCCAGTTTCCTCTTTGCCCGGCACTTGCAGCCAGCAGCACAGCACGGACGTATCCAGAATGAGTACGCGGCCTTTACCCATGTGCCGCCTCCTTGGAGACAGCAGCCAGGCTTTGCTCAATCAGCCCCTGGCTGGACAGACGCCCGATGGGGCCTTGGGCCAGCAGTTTCGGCAATTGCGCGATGTCTTCGAGCAAGGTCAGCAGGCTGTAACCGGTTTGGGGATCGCGACTGGCGACTGTGATGAAAGGCACCATCTCGGTCCCCATGGCGTCGAGCAAGGCGGGGTTGTGGGTGGTGACCAGCACATCCACGCTGCGCTGTGCCCCCACGTCTTTCAACATCTCCAGCAACAGGCGCGCCCTCGAAGGATGCAAGCCGTTATCCACCTCCTCAATCACCAGCAAACTCAGGGCGGGTCGTGTCAGCAAGGCCGTCAGAATGGCCAGAAAGCGCAAAGTACCGTCCGATATGCCACGCGCATCCACGGTGGGAGGCAGTCCCGCATCGCTCCAATGCTCTTCGCAGTACAGCATGGCGTCGGAATTGAATTTGCCCACCGTTTCGGCGTACACTCTGCGAATATCGCGCTCGGGCAAACGGCTGGCGTACTGGGTCAAGACGGCTTCAATCTCCTGCTGCTTATCGTGGGGCAAGGCGGCAATCACCCCGGCGATATTGCTGGCATCCGACTCCAGCCGATCCGACAGCGGTGAGAACTGGCGCATGTGCGACGGAATGGGGTCGAGAATAAAAATCTCGCGCAGCGACGCAATGACCTCGGCCACCCCTTCTTGAATTTCTTGCCGCAGCTTTTGTCCATCCAGCTGAAACAAGATGGCATGGGTGCGACTGAGCTGGCGTGGCGTGCCCTGCTTTTCGTTGTACAGGCGGGCAATGATGGTGGGCGAATTTTCTGCACAGACATCGGTGCGCAGCAGCTTGATACTGCCCGCCACCGATTTTCTTTGCCCGTCTTTGCCTTGCCGGTATTTGATGCGGGTCAGTTGCTCAGAATGTAGATCGCAGCGATTTTCAGAAATGAAGCACTCGATCCGATATTCATAGTCTGTGAGCGCATCTGCACGGCAAACCACACCGATGGCAAACACCGAACCCGGCTGGCGTGCTGCCCATTCGACCCCACCGCGTACGGGCACCTGAGCGCCATCCCCTTTCAACGCCACCGTCAACATGGTTCCGCAAGCCAAGCGGTTCAGCAGCAACAAAGCATCAAGCGCATTGGATTTACCGCTGGCATTGGTACCCACCAATACGGAAAGTGCGTCGATATACAAGGTGGACTGCGCGTAGCTTTTCCAGTTTTCTAGGCGGAGTTCGGTAATCATGGTGACTCCTGTTCAAAGCTGGCCGGTAAACGCTTGGTGCAGCAAGGATTTCTTCAAATTCTCTAGAGATTGAAGCTTCTGCTGATAAATTAACTCAAGCCTATCAACTTCAATACTCATTTCTTGAATTTTTTTCACCAGCTTTTCTTGCACATTTTTATCGGATGGATAATTGATTACAACTTTGCCAAGTTGCTTAAACGTCAGCGCCGGCATGGTTGAAGATCCTTGGCTTGCCAAGTAATTCTGGATCTCACTTTTTCTTAAAAAGAATGAGAGATAGTCGTTTAAAATGACTTCATCTAAGACCGAAATTTTGAAAAGGTTGTTTGCGATCACACCAGCAATCCCGCGACCGATCAATCCTGGCGTTCCATAACGAACCATCACAATGTCAGACTCTTTCACCCAGTAACGACGGCCTGGATCTTTAACGAATCTCAAGTCTTTTGTCTTTTGGGTGTAATCAACAATTCTAATGAAGCGAACCAACCCATCTGCCATTTCTGTTGATTGATTTTCTAGTCCAACTTGAATTCCTTGTGAAAATTCAGCTATATCTTCAATCGGCTTCTCCACCCACCCCTCCCCCCGCTGCGTAAAAACCGATTGCAGGTGGCTTTCAAACAAGGCGCGGGCGTTTTGCAGGTTCTTTTCGGCGTTGGCTTTGGCGGTGGCGATGCCATCAAAGGCTTCGTCGAGGATGGCGACGATGCGGTGTTGTTCGGGGATCGGTGGGTATTTAATCTGGAAGTTCTGAATGTCACCTTTTGAAATAAAAGGTTGCCCAGCACCACGTTTTGGAAGCTCTACGAAATTTAATAAATAATAAAGAAAGCGACTGCTACACAGGTCGCTCTTCGGTGTCAGGGTAATCGTATTCTTAATTGCTGTGAAATCTTCTTCAGGGAAAAACATCTTTCCACACTGTGCGCCAATTGCAGACAACACAGGTGTGTACTTGGCGTGTTCTTTATGCCCAATTCTTCCATCACACCCAGCCGCAGAAACAGCAAGAAATTCCCCATCATCAACATATGCTGCCTTCGTCAGATTGGTATTACCCCAATCGACCACGCATATATCTTTGAGTTTTGCAGATTCCCACCCCGGCTTCATAACACTCCCTCCGCTGCAACAGACTTGCTTTCTTGCCGATAAAACACCTTGCCCACGCGCTGGATATGTTCGCGCAGATTAGGGTTTTCAATTTGGGCCAAGATCGATAAATCCACTTGGTAAGGAATATCGGATTCCTCCAGCGCATCGGCAATCCGGGAAAGTTCGGCATAGCCAAGGCCGTCACCGGTCAGGGTCAGGTCAATATCGGAGCCAGGTTTGTAATTGCCCTTGGCGCGTGAGCCATAGAGAATGGCGGTTTCTACTTGCGGGCAGGCGGCCAGAATCTGGCGCACAGTGGCAAGGGTGGAGTCGGGTAGGCCAAATTCCATCAAAGCACCTCGTCGCGGCGTTGGGCAAATTCATCATGCAATTGGCGAAATGCTGGGTAAAACGTGCTCAGAATCTGGGTGTAAATGGTGTCTGCCGTTTTTTGGTCGTACGCGTGCGAGGTGGTATTGCGCGCCTTGATCATGGCCATCCACACCTCGCCATCGCGCAGCAGCCCGCGCTTAAAAGCTTCGCGCACCGAGTCGCGCGAGCCAATCAGGCCCACATGGCCTTGGTATTCCAAATAATCCTTCAGAACATTCCAGGCCAGTTCATGCGTGTATCCAAAGCATTGAATGGCGCCCTGTTTTTCCAGTCGGCTCAGCGGACGACTGGCTGCCAAGGTTTGGATGTCTTGCAACTCTGTGTAGGCCCGGACGAAGTTATCAAAACGCTGTTTCCAGCGAATATCGGCGTTCATAGCAACTCCCTGATCTTTGCCAACACCTCCGCCGCCTCCGCGTCCAGCGCGGCGATCTCGTCCAGGATGTCCTGTGGGCTGCGGTGAATGACCTCCTCCCCACCGCTGGGGTTCTTTACCGACAAATCCCAGGTGGCAGGGTCAATGCCCGCCACGTCCACGCTCCAGCTTTGAGGGGTATCGGCGAAGGTGGCTTGCTGCGCCACAAAGTCGGCCAGATCGGCATCGTTCAGCGGGTTGGTTTTGCCCAGGTTGCGCCCGGGGTCGAGCTGGTAGTACCAGACCTTTTGCGTCGGCTCGCCCTTGGTAAAGAACAGCACCACGGTCTTGACACCCGCGCCCTGAAAGGTGCCGCCAGGGCAGTCCAGCACCGTGTGCAGCGTGCAACTTTCCAGCAGCAGCTTGCGCAGGCTGACGCTGGCGTTGTCGGTGTTGCTCAAAAAAGTGTTCTTGATGACGATGGCCGCCCGGCCCCCCGCTTTCAGGCTCTTGATGAAGTGCTGCAGGAACAGGAAGGCGGTTTCCCCGGTCTTGATCGGGAAGTTCTGCTGCACCTCCTTGCGCTCTTTGCCGCCAAAGGGCGGATTGGCCAGGATCACGTCGTAGCGGTCGCGCTCCTGGATGTCGTTGAGGTTCTCTCCCAGCGTGTTGGTGTGGACGATGTTGGGCGCTTCAATGCCGTGCAGGATCATGTTCATGATCCCGATCACATAAGCCAGGCTTTTCTTTTCCTTGCCGTAGAAGGTGCGCTTTTGCAGGGTTTCCAGGTCGTCCACCGTGGTGGCCTGGGGGGCCAGGTGGTCGTAGGCCTCACACAAGAAGCCAGCCGATCCGCAAGCTCCGTCATAAATACGCTCGCCAATGCGGGGCTGGAGCACCTGGATCATGGCGCGGATCAGCGGGCGGGGGGTGTAGTACTCGCCGCCGTTGCGCCCGGCGTTGCCCATGTTCTTGATCTTGGCCTCGTACAGGTGCGACAGCTCGTGCTTTTCTGCCTGGGAGCGAAAGCGCAGCTCGTCCACCAGATCAATCACATCGCGCAGGTTGTAGCCGCTCTGCACTTTGTTTTGGATCTCGCTGAACACCTCGCCAATCTTGTATTCGATGGTCTGCGGGCTGTTGGCACGCTGCTTGAAACCGGCCAAATACGGGAACAGGTGCGTGTTGACGAATTCGCGCAGGTCGTCGCCGGTTCTGGCGCTGTGGTGGTCGATCTTGCCGTCAGCTCCCTTGGGCGCGGCCCAGCGGCCCCAGCGGAAGGGCTCGGCCAGCAGGTACTGGTAGGGGCGGCCTTCCAGCTCAGCTTCCATGGCCTTGTCGGCCTCCAGCGCGTCAAGGTATTTGAGGAACAGCAGCCAGCTCGATTGCTCGGTGTAGTCCAGTTCGCTGGTGCAGCCTGCGTCTTTGTGCAGGATGTCGTCAATGTTCTTGAA
>CAZQXQ010000099.1:0-10202 GCA_964597235.1 uncultured Burkholderiaceae bacterium
CGCCACCGCCGCGCGGGTTGTTGGGCATCAGCACCACGTAGCGGCCAGCCAGGCTAATGAAGGTGGTCAGCGCCGCGCCCTTGTTGCCGCGCTCTTCCTTTTCGACCTGGACCAGCAACTCCTGGCCTTCGCGGATCACGTCCTGGATGCGGGCCTGGCTGGGTGAAACGCCCTCGGCAAAGTACTGGCGAGAGATTTCCTTGAAGGGCAGGAAGCCGTGGCGGTCTTCGCCGTAATCGACAAAACAGGCTTCCAGGCTGGGCTCCACGCGGGTGACGACGGCCTTGTAGATGTTGCCCTTGCGCTGTTCACGCCCCTCGATCTCGATTTCGTAGTCCAGCAGCTTCTGGCCATCCACGATGGCCAAACGGCGTTCTTCGGGCTGCGTGGCGTTGATGAGCATCCGTTTCATGATGCGATTCCTTCCTGTGTTGCGCGGGCGGCAGCGGCGCAGCGTCGTTGCTGCGGCAGGCTGCCATCTGCGGCTCAAACCAATGACAAGCTCTCTGGGAGCGGAGCAAGCCCGGACTGACGACAGGAAACGAAAGGAATTGCCAGAAAGGCCTATACCCCGACCGAGCCGGGGCTCGACCAGGGTGGCGGCAGGGGCGCATGGATGGGGGCGAGGGAACGGTCGCGCAGCGTTGCTCCTAAAATAGGAGCTACTAGCGCAGGGTGGACGGGCTTTGAGGGCATGTCAAACGCCCAAAGCGGGGCCTTGCGCCGCCGCCAGAGGGTTTCCATCCATGCCATCAACAACCACATGCTCGCTTCGATCCGCAGGCAGCCGCTCCCGTGCAAGGGTCAAAGCTGTCTGCTGGGGGTATTCCGGTTCGGTGTTTCTTGTGCGTCAGCCTGCCGTGTTTCGTGGGCGCCATCACCGGCATCTGGCTGGTGATCTGCGTGTGCGAAACCCGTGGGCATCGACCTTCCTGCAGCGGCGGTGTGTTTGGGTGGACTAAACTCCAGACAAATCAAACACTTATGAAGTGACGCGCAGGTGAAGCCAATTATAGGCGGCAAACCGGTCCCGGACCGGGCGCTGCAAGCCCCTCCCGCTGCGGTCCGCATGGTCTCGGTCGATGCCGAAGACGCGGGCCAGCGGCTCGACAATTTTCTGATTCGCCAGCTCAAGGGCGTGCCCAAGACCCATGTCTATCGCATCATCCGCAGCGGCGAGGTCCGCATTAACAAGGGCCGCGCCAGCGCCGACACGCGGCTGAATGCGGGCGACCAGGTGCGTCTGCCACCGGTGCGGATTTCCGACAAAGTGGCTGAAAAAGCGGCCCGCCCCGCCCCAGCGCGGGAATTCCCCCTTTTGCTCGAAGACGAGCACCTGATTGCGCTGAACAAGCCCGCTGGCGTGGCCGTGCACGGCGGCAGCGGCGTGAGCTTTGGTGTGATCGAGCAGCTACGCCAGGCCCGTCCCCAGGCCAGGTTTCTGGAACTGGTGCACCGGCTGGACCGCGAAACCTCGGGCATCCTGCTGGTGGCCAAGAAGCGCTCTGCCCTCACGCATTTGCAGGACCAGTTCCGCGGGCGGGAGACCGGCAAGACCTACCTGGCCCTGGTGACCGGTGTCTGGCCCGCGAACAAAAAAGTGATCGACCTGCCCCTGCACAAATATCTGCAGGCCGATGGTGAGCGCCGCGTGCGCGTGACCACCGCCGACGACCCGGACGGCATGCGCTCCGTCACCCTGGTACGGGTGCGCCAGACCTGGCCCGCCCGCCCAGAACAAGGCCTGCCCCCGATGAGCCTGCTGGAAGTGACGATCAAGACCGGTCGCACCCACCAGATTCGCGTGCACCTGGCCAGCCAGGGCTGTCCCATCGTGGGGGACGACAAGTACGGCGATTTCGACCTGAATAAGCGGGTCCACAAGCAGGGCCTGCAGCGCATGTTTCTGCACGCCTGGCGGTTACAGTTCATCCACCCCGCCACGGGGGCATCAGTGCAGTTGCAGGCTGACTTGCCCCCGGAACTGGCGGCGTTTCTTCCTTCTGACTGAGCTTGGCATGTCCACCCCTTCCCCCCGCTCTCGCCGTTTTGACCTGATCGCTTTTGATTGGGACGGCACCCTGTTTGATTCCACCGCCATCATCGTGCGCTGTATTCAGGCCGCCGTGCGCGACGTGGGCGGTGCCATGCCGTCCGACGAGGCCGCGGCCTACGTTATCGGCCTCGGACTGACCCAGGCGCTGGCCCATGCCGCGCCCGATGTGCCGCCCGAGAAATACCCCGAGTTGGGCGCCCGCTACCGTTACCACTATGTGCAGCAGCAGGATGCGGTGAGTCTGTTCGACGGCGTGTTGCCACTCCTGGCCGACCTGCGAGAACGGGGGCATTGGCTCACGGTGGCCACCGGCAAAAGTCGGCGCGGCCTGAACGAGGCCCTGGGGTCCGTAGATCTGCGTGGCGTGTTCCACGGCTCGCGCACCGCCGACGAGACCGCCGGCAAGCCCCATCCCTTGATGCTAGAGGAGCTGATGGCCGAGTTCGACGTGCCTCCCGAGCGCGTCCTGATGGTGGGCGACACCACCCACGACCTGCAAATGGCGCTGAACGCCGGCTGTGCCAGCGTGGGCGTGAGCTACGGTGCCCACGAACCCGAAGCCTTCCATGCCCTGCAGCCCCTGCATGTCGCCCATTCGGTCCGTGACCTGCACGACTGGCTGCTGCGCGAGGCCTGACTGTGGATTTTCCGCAACAGACAGCGATTCCTTTGTGCCCCAGCGCCGAGCCGCAGGATGGAAAGTTGGTCCGCTGGCATACTGAACTGCTGCTTCGGTCGCCAAAGTTTCTGCCATCGTCCGATGCCTTTGAAAACGCCCTGCATTCCACTTCTTTTTTGCCCGGCCTGACATGACCGACCCACTGCATTCCGAGCCGTCGTCCGGTGTTCCCCAACCCGATCCTTGGGCATCGCCATCGTCTGATCCGGTTGCGACGCCGGTCAAGCGCGAGGCACCGGCATCGTCTCCCCAGGAGCCGGGCTGGGAACGTGCCACCTTGGAGAAGCTCGCCTTTGCGACCTTGAAGGAACAGCGCGCCGCGCGTCGCTGGACGGTGTTTTTTCGCCTGGCCTGGTTGTCCTTTGGTTTGGCCATCCTGGCAGCGGTCCTGCATCAGGGGGCGGGCAACACCAGTCCCAGTGCACCGCACACGGCGGTAGTGAACATCAAGGGCGAAATCGCTTCTGGCAGCGAGGCCAGTGCTGAACTGATCGTCGCAGCCATGCGCAATGCCCTGGAAGACGAGGGATCGCAGGCTTTGGTCCTACTGATCGACTCGCCCGGCGGTAGTCCGGTGCAGGCAGGCATCGTCAACGACGAAATCCTGCGCCTGAAGGACAAGCACAACAAGCCGGTGTACGTGGTGGTGGAGGAAACCTGCGCCTCGGCGGCCTACTACATCGCGGCGGCGGCCGACGAGATTTTTGTGGACAAGGCCAGCATCGTGGGCAGCATTGGCGTGCTGATGGACGGTTTCGGTTTCACTGGGTTGATGGAAAAGCTGGGCGTAGAGCGCCGTCTGCTGACCGCCGGCGAAAACAAGGGGTTTCTGGACCCATTCAGCCCCCAGACCAAAAAACAGCGCCAGTACGCGCAGGCCATGCTGGACCAGATCCACCAGCAGTTCATCGACGTGGTCAAGGCCGGGCGCGGTGATCGTCTGAAGGTGACGCCCGAAATGTTCAGCGGCCTGTTCTGGACCGGCCAGCAGGCCATCGACATGGGGCTGGCCGATCGTCTGGGCAACCTCGACTATGTGGCGCGCGAGGTGGTGAAGGCCGAGGACATCATCGACTACACCCGCCACGAAAACGTGGCCGAGCGTCTGGTCAAGCGCTTTGGTGCCGCCATGGGTGCCGGCATGGCCAAGGCCCTGATGGCCATGCCGCAGTTACGCTGACCAGGATTTCAGCGCCCCAGCGCAAACACGGTGGGTATCCGCTTGTCGGGCACCGACTTGGTGTGGCGCCAATCCTTCACGCTGCGGGATTCGATGCGGGCTTCGGAGAGCGTCAGCCCGCTGGCCAGTACCAGGCGCGTGTTGGGCTGTAGCGTGTGCAGCAACGCCTCCCACAGCGCGGGGTTGCGGTAAGGCGTTTCAATGAACAGCTGGGTCTGGCCTTGTTGTAGCGCCAGTTTTTCCAGGGCTCGGATGCGCTGGGCGCGTTCCTGGCTGTCCTGGGGCAGATAGCCTACAAACGCAAAGTCCTGGCCGTTCAACCCGCTGGCCGCCAGGGCCAGCAGCAGTGAGACCGGACCGACCAGCGGTACCACCCGCAAACCCAAATCGTGTGCGGCGCGCACCACCGAGCTGCCCGGGTCGGCTACGGCAGGCATGCCGGCTTCGCTGACCAATCCGATGTCCAGTCCAGCCAGCGCAGGGGCCAACAACGGGCGGGCGTCGAAGCTAGCCGAGCGCACGGTGCCGTGGTCCCCCTTTTTGTGGACTTCGCGGGGCAGTTCGGTGATCTGTTGTTCTTGCAGGGGGACTGCCAGCGGCTGCAACGCATCAATGCGCTTGAGATAGGCGCGGGTGCTCTTCGCGTTCTCGCAAATCCAGTGCGTCAGCCCCGCCGCCACGCGCAGGGTGCCTGATGGCAGAGCGTCATCCAGGGGGGCTTGCATATCGCAGCCAAAGTCCAGGGGCGCTGGCACCAGGTACAAGGTACCAGTGCCTAATGGTGCAGCGGTGCCGCTCATGGCAGTGTGACCCCAGCAGCGCGCAGCAGGCGGCAGGTGCGGATCAGCGGCAGACCGATCAGCGCGGTGGGGTCGTCGCTGACGATTGCGTCCAGCAGGGCGATGCCCAGGCCCTCGCTCTTGGCGCTGCCGGCGCAGTCGTAGGGCTGTTCGGCCCGCAGGTAGCGTTCGATTTCGGCGTCGGACAGGTCGCGAAAGCGCACTTCGATGGCTGCCAATTCGGTCTGGGCAAAGCCGCTGGTCTGGCAGACCACGGCCACGGCGGTCTGGAAGATGACGGTCTGGTTGCGCATCTGTTGCAATTGCGCAACGGCGCGTTCATGGGTGCCAGGCTTGCCCAAAGGGTGGCCATTCAGGTCGGCCACCTGGTCGGAGCCGATCACGATGGCGTCGGGATGGCGCTTTGCCACTTCCTGGGCTTTGGCCAGCGCCAGGCGCAGGGCCAGCTCCCGGGGGGCTTCACCCGGGGTCGGCGTTTCATCGACGTTGGGTGAGGCGGTCTCGAAAGGCAGCCGCAGGCGGGACAGCAGTTCGCGGCGGTAGGGGGAGGTGGAGCCCAGGATCAACGGGCGGGGGAGGGTGGTCGGTTGCATGGGGCGATTCTCTTACACTGCCGCCATGAGCCAAGATTTCTCCCCGGACCGCCTGGATGTGAAGGCTTTTGCCTTGGCCGGTGGCCGTTTGACGGGGCGTGACCCCCTTTCTCTTTATGAACGTTTGCAGGACGAAGCAGTGGCGCTGTCCGATGCCCTGCACGTGGCCTGGACGGCTGAGGCGTCGATGCGCACACTGCCGGGCGGTGCCACGCAGCCCTGGTTGCGGCTGCAGGCCCAGGCCACGCTGCCCCTGGAGTGCCAGCGCTGCCTGACGCCAGCAGACACCCTGCTGGAGGTGGACCGTGAATTCCGCTTCGTGCCCGACGAAGCCACGGCCGAGGCCGAAGACGAAGACAGCGAGGAAGACCTGCTGGTGCTCAGCCGGGACTTCGATCTGCGTGAGCTGATCGAGGATGAGTTGCTGCTGGCGCTGCCTTTGGTTCCTATGCACGAGGTGTGTCCCGAGGGGCCGGTCCTGAGCGCGCAAAGTGAGGCCTTCGAGCAGGCCCAAGCAGAACGTCCCCATCCCTTTGCTGCGCTGGCCGCCTTGCGCAAGCCGGACTGAGCTGCGGGTCAGAAAACGCCTTGGGCTATAATCGCAGGCTTCGCGTGAAACCCCCCGTGTCTTAATAGGGCTGACCGCGTTTTCCGACTAACCCTTTCAAGACCAGGAGCCCCCATGGCTGTCCAGCAAAACAAAAAGTCCCCTTCCAAGCGCGGTATGCACCGTTCGCACAATGCGCTGACCGTGCCCGGCATCGCTGTGGAACCCACCACCGGTGAAACCCATCTGCGCCACCACATCAGCCCCAACGGTTTCTACCGTGGTCGCCAAGTGCTGAAGAACAAGTCCGAAGCCTGATTGCCGCTTCCTCGCAAGGCCCGCAGCTACCCCTCGTAGCGCGGGCCTTTGTTTTGTCCGTCTTTTTTGGTCGGCCCGCTTGGCTGGCCTGAGTCGCCCATGATCACACTGGCTGTCGACTGCATGGGGGGCGACCATGGCCCCCGCGTCACGCTCGCGGCGTGTCGCCAGTTTCTCGAAACCCATCCCGATGCCCATTTGTTGTTGGTGGGTTTGCCCGAGCCCCTGCGCGACCTGAATCACCCCCGTGCCACCCTGGTGCCCGCCACCGAAGTCGTCGCCATGGACGATCCGGTGGAAATTGCCCTGCGCAAGAAAAAGGATTCGTCCATGCGCGTGGCGATCCAGCAGGTCAAGGATGGGGCTGCCGCCGTGGCGGTGTCTGCAGGCAATACCGGTGCCCTCATGGCCATTGCCCGCTATCTGCTCAAAACCCTGGACGGCATTGATCGGCCCGCGATTGCCACCCAAATGCCGAATGCCCAGGGCGGTGCGACGACGGTGCTCGATCTGGGGGCCAACGTCGATTGCACGGCTGAGCATTTGCTGCAGTTTGCGGTGATGGGCTCGGCGCTGGTGTCGGTGCTGCAGCCCGAGGGCGAGCCCACCGTCGGCTTGCTCAACATTGGCGAAGAAACCATCAAGGGCAGCGAAGTCATTAAAAAAGCGGGTGAGTTGCTGCGATCGGCTGGCAACGCCGGTGATTTGAACTTCTACGGCAACGTCGAAGGCAACGACATCTTCAAGGGCACGGTGGACATCGTCGTCTGCGACGGCTTTGTCGGCAACGTGGCGCTCAAGGCCAGTGAGGGGGTGGCGTCGATGATCGTCGGCGGGCTCAAGCAGGAGTTCAAGCGCAATGTACTGACCAAGCTGGCGGCGCTAGTGGCCTACCCGGTGCTCAAGGCCCTGATGCAGCGCATGGATTACCGTCGCTACAACGGTGCAGCCTTGTTGGGCTTGCGCGGCCTGGTGTTCAAGAGCCATGGTTCGGCCGATGTCATGGGTTTCGAGCAGGCCCTGAACCGCGCGTATGATGCGGCCCGCAACAACTTGCTCGACCGTGTCCGGGCCCGGATTGCCCATGCAGCGCCCCTGTTACTGCCTGCGGCCCCGGGGTCGGTGGCGACGAAGACCGATTGATGAGACGCTACTCCCGCATTGCCGGCACCGGCAGCTACCTGCCCCCCCGCCGGCTGACCAACGCCGATCTTGTGGCCGAACTGGCCCAGCGCGGCATCGAAACCTCCGACGAATGGATTGTGGAACGCACCGGCATCCGGGCGCGCCACTTCGCTGCGCCCGATGTCGCCAGCAGCGACCTGGGCGTGGAAGCTGCTCGCCGGGCGCTGGACGCCGCCGGCCTGCAGCCCCAGGACATCGACTTGATCATCGTCGCCACGTCCACGCCCGACATGGTGTTCCCGTCCACGGCCTGCATCCTGCAGAACAAACTGGGCGCGAACGGCTGTGCGGCCTTCGATGTGCAGGCGGTCTGCAGCGGCTTTGTTTATGCCCTTAGCGTCGCCGACGCAATGATCCAGTCCGGCGCCGCGCAGCGTGCGCTGGTGGTGGGCGCTGAGGTCTTTAGCCGCATCCTGGATTTCAACGACCGCACCACCTGCGTGCTGTTCGGCGATGGCGCTGGTGCCGTCGTTCTGGAAGCTTCCGAGCAGCCTGGCATCCTGGCCAGCGACCTGCACGCCGATGGCAAGCATGTGGACATCCTCTGCGTGCCAGGCAATGTGTCCGGCGGTCAAATTTTGGGTGACCCCTTGCTCAAGATGGATGGCCAGGCCGTGTTCAAGCTGGCGGTGGGCGTGCTGGAAAAAGCCGCCCGCGCCACGCTGGAAAAAGCCCAGCTCACCGAGGCCGACATCGACTGGCTGATCCCGCACCAGGCCAACATCCGCATCATGCAAGGCACGGCGCGCAAGCTCAAATTGCCGATGGAGAAGGTCGTTGTCACTGTGGACCAGCACGGCAACACCTCCGCGGCGTCGATTCCACTGGCCTTGGACCACGCGGTGCGCTCCGGCCAAGTGCAGGCGGGTCAGACCGTGCTGCTTGAAGGGGTGGGCGGCGGCTTCACCTGGGGTGCAGTGCTCCTGAAAATGTAGCTAGTACTGCTTGTATTTAAAGGGATAGCCCCTGATTTTTTTCAAAATTGACACCATGACAACCTTTGCTTTTGTCTTTCCGGGCCAAGGCTCCCAATCGGTGGGCATGCTCGACGCTTGGGGCGACCATCCTGTCGTTGCCCAGACCCTGCAGGAAGCTTCTGACGCCCTGGGCGAGGACGTGGCCCGCCTGATCCACGAAGGTCCCAAGGAAGCCCTGGCGCTGACCACCAACACCCAGCCGGTGATGCTGGTGGCGGGCGTGGCTGCTTGGCGCGTTTGGCAGGCCGAAGGCGGTGCGCTGCCCGCCGCGGTGGCCGGCCATTCGCTGGGTGAGTATTCCGCGCTCGTCGCCTCAGGCGTGCTGACCCTGGCCCAGGCCGCCCCGCTGGTGCGCCTGCGCGCCGCCGCGATGCAGGAAGCCGTGCCCGTGGGCACCGGTGCCATGGCCGCCATCCTGGGTCTGGACTCCGCCAAAGTGATCGCCGGCTGCGCCGAAGTGACGGCCGCCATGGGCAACCCCGCCGAGGTGGTCGAGGCCGTGAATTTCAACGATCCCATCCAGACCGTGATCGCTGGCACCAAGGCTGCGGTCGAAAAGGCCTGCGAGGCCCTGAAGGCTGCGGGCGCCAAGCGCGCCTTGCCGTTGCCCGTGTCTGCGCCGTTCCACTCCAGCCTGATGAAGCCTGCTGCTGAAAAGCTGCGTGCTGCGTTGGCTGAAACCGCGCTGGCTGCGCCGCAGATTCCTGTGCTCAACAACATCGACGTGGCTGTGCAGACCGAGTCTGACGCCATCCGTGACGCCCTCTACCGCCAGGCCTTTGGCCCGGTGCGCTGGGTGGAATGCGTGCAGGCGCTCAAAGCGCGCGGCATCACCCACCTGGTCGAATGTGGCCCCGGCAAGGTGCTGGCCGGCTTGACCAAGCGCATCGACGGCGAACTCGTCGGCGCCGCCCTGTATGACCCCGCCACCCTGGCGGATGTGAAGGAATTGCTCGCATGACCACCGTTGCAAACACTCCGGCGCAGGTCGCGCTGGTCACTGGCGCATCGCGCGGCATTGGTGCTGCCATCGCCCTGGAACTGGCCGCGCGCGGCTACCAGGTGGTCGGCACCGCCACCACCGACGAAGGCGCCCAGCGCATCACGGCGGCGCTGTCGACCCATCCGGGCTGCCGCGGCGTGAACCTGAACGTCAACGATGGCCCGGCCGTCGAGGCGCTGATCGATGCCCTGGTCAAGGAACAGGGCGGCGTGCATGTGCTGGTCAACAACGCCGGCATCACCCGCGACACCCTGGCCATGCGCATGAAGGACGAGGACTGGGACGCCGTGCTGGACACCAACCTCAAGGCCGTGTTCCGCGTCAGCCGTGCGGCCATCCGTCCGATGATGAAGCAGCGTTTTGGCCGCATCATCAGCATCACCAGCGTGGTGGGCGCTTCTGGCAACCCCGGTCAAGCTAACTACGCCGCCGCCAAGGCCGGCGTGGCGGGCATGACCCGCGCGCTGGCCCGCGAACTGGGCAGTCGTGGCATCACCGTGAACTGCGTGGCCCCCGGTTTCATCGAGACCGACATGACCGCCAGCCTGCCCGAAGAGCAGCAAAAGGCCCTGAACGCCCAGATTCCGCTGGGCTACATGGGCAAGCCGGCCGACATCGCCCATGCGGTGGCCTACCTGGCCTCGCGCGAAGCGGGCTACGTCACCGGGCAGGAACTGCACGTCAACGGCGGCATGTACATGTAAAACGACAGCCTGTAGCCTTGGCGGTTGCAGGCCTGTCATGGAAAACGCCAAGCCATCCGTATGGCGGGCGCGCCGGAAGTGAAACTTCCAGCCGCTAAAATCGCGGATTCATTCACAACCCCCAGAGGGAAACCATGAGCGATATCGAAGCACGCGTCAA
>CAZQXQ010000100.1:0-10165 GCA_964597235.1 uncultured Burkholderiaceae bacterium
GGCCTACTTCGGGTTGGCGCAAACGCCCAAGGTCTGGCGCAGGCTTGACGAGTGGTTACGTCATCGACTGCGCGCCATACAACTGAGGCACTGGAGAAGGCCCGCAGCGATTGAGCGCGAGTTGAGGGCGCTGGGGGCCACGCAAGAGGTGGCAGCCAGGGTGGCGGGAAACTGTCACTGCTGGTGGCGCAACAGCGACAGGGTTATCAAAACGGTGCTCACCATCGCGCACTTCGATCGGTTGGGGGTGCCCAGACTGTCCTGACCTCAAACTCTCGAACCGCCCGGTGCAGACCCGCATGCCGGGTGGTGTGGCAGGGGTGCAGCTGATAATGGCTGCCCCCTATGCCGATTTCGTGTCGCCTTGTCATGCCCTTCCTTCAGAACGGTGGGCACCACCTGCCGCTTTGTGAAAAGCGGCAGGTAGGACTCTTTCCTCAGGTCACACGTTCATCACGGCGACCGAACGGGTATTCAGGTACGCATCCACCGCTTCCGGGCCGCCCTCCGAGCCATAACCCGAGTCCTTGATACCGCCAAACGGCATTTCGGCGCTGGGCATGGCGGGCATGTTGACCCAGAGCATGCCCACTTCGACACGGCGGGTGAGCAAGTCGGCGTTTTTCAGCGAGCGGGTGAAGGCGTAACCTGCCAGACCGTACGACAAGCGATTGGCTTCGGCGATGGCATCTTCCAGGTTCGTGAAGCCGCGGATGGCAGCGACTGGGCCAAAGGGCTCGTCGTTATAGACCTTCGCGTCCAGCGGCACATCGCTGAGCACCGTCGGTGCCCAGAAGTTGCCGGACTCGCCCAGACGCTGGCCGCCTGTCAGCACCTGCGCACCCTTGGCGACGGCGTCGGCGTGGAATTCAGCCATCGCGGTCAGGCGGCGCGGATTGGCCAGGGGGCCCATTTGCGTGCCTTCAGCCAGGCCATCGCCCACCTTCACGCCTTGTGCGTAAGCCGCCAGGGCCTGGGCGAATTCGGCCTTGATGCTTTCATGCACCAGAAAGCGCGTGGGCGAGATGCAGACTTGCCCCGCGTTGCGGAACTTGGCTGCGCCCGCCGATTTGACCGCCAGTGCGATATCGGCATCGTCACAGACGATGACCGGGGCATGCCCACCCAGTTCCATCGTCACGCGCTTCATGTGCTGGCCGGCCAGCGCGGCCAGCTGCTTGCCCACGGGCGTAGAGCCGGTGAAGGTGATCTTGCGGATCGTCGGATGCGGGATCAGGTAGTTGGAGATTTCGGCCGGATTGCCATAGACCAGGCCCAGCACGCCAGGTGGAATGCCCGCATCGGCGAAAGCCTTGATCAGCGCGGCGGGGCCGGCCGGGGTTTCCTCAGCAGCCTTGACCAGGATCGAGCAACCGGCCGCCAGCGCCGGGCCCACCTTGCGGACCACCTGATTGATCGGAAAGTTCCAGGGTGTGAAGGCAGCGACGGGGCCCACCGGGTCCTTGATCACCATCTGGCGCAGCGCCGGGTTGCCGCGCGAGGGCACCAGCCGGCCATAGACGCGGAAACCCTCGTCGGCAAACCATTCGATGATGTCGGCAGCGGCCAGGGTTTCGCCCTTGGCCTCGACCAGCGGCTTACCGTTTTCCTGGGTGATCAGCGGGGCGATCTCGGCGGCGCGCTCGCGCACCAGGGCGGCGGCCTTGCGCATGATCTTGGCGCGCTCGGCCACGGCCATGTCGCGCCAGGTCTCGAAACCTTTCTGTGCTGCGGCCAGTGCTTGGTCCAGATCGGCCTTGCCGGCCTGGGCCACACGGCCGATTTCAGCGCCAGTGGCGGGGTTAAACACAGGCAGGCTGCGGCCGTCGGCAGCATCGCGCCATTCGCCGTTGATGAAAAGCTGGGTGTGGGGATAGCTCATGGTCTCTTTAAAAGGGAAGGGTTGGAAACATGCGTGGATTGCAGCAATCAGCGCGCCCGCAGTTTCTAACCGATTTCTGCGTGGAGCGTGGGATGCGTGGCGAATGAGTGCCATGCACCAATATTCCCGTGGTATCGGGAAAACCCTAGGTGATTTGACCCTCAGATGCCTTCAACCAGCTCCAAGTGCTGCGGATAATTACCAGCTCGTATGTTCGAGATGGGCTGCGTGGTCGCAAGAAGCCGCGGATACTTGGGCTGTTTACGCATGACAGCCTGCAGCGCTGATCTCCCCACTGATTTCAAAGGGAAGTCTCCGTGTTTGACCCTCGCAACACCAGTGCCACCAGCTCCGCTGACATCGCTCTCCCCGCCGATCCTCCTGCGGTGATGGTCAATCCCTTCGAGGCTCTGGCTGCCTACATCCACAAGGCAGCGGACTGCGAGCGAGCCGTACTGGCGCGTCTCTGTCCCGACCAGCCACTGCGGCGACAGGACATTGCCACCCTCGCGCAGGTGCTGCTGTCCGCCGGCTTGCAGCCCAGAAGCTGGTGCCCAGACACCTGGGCATGCTGGACGCGGATTGCCCGCCGCATGGCCCTGGCGAGACAGGGCGGCGCTGGCGCCATGGAGTAGCCATCCGAATGTCGCTAGGAAACCGCGTTTTGGTGCCTTGCCTAATTGAAGGTAAAAAGTGGCTTAAGGCCAATAAAATCCAGCGCTAATAGCTATCAATTCAGGAGTGATTTTTCTGCATCCACGCTATCGCCCTGTGCTCAAACCGCCTGGAACGCGTACCCGTCGCCAGCCTTGGCCATGCGGCCCAGGGCGGGGAAGGGGAAGTGGTAGCCGCCGACCAGCGCCTGGGTTTGCACGATGCGCTCGAAGGTGGCGCGGCGAGTCTTGCGGGCGGCTTCAGCGTCCATGTCGAAGCTGACGGCCCAGTCGGGGTTGCGGGCGAACAGGGCGGGCACGTTGGTCAGGTCGGCCACATAGACAAAGCGTTGGCCGGCCGACTGCAGCTCGAACAGGGTGTGGCCGGGGGTATGGCCATAGGCGGCAATCGACTGGATCCCGGGTGCCACTTCGCTGCCGGCCTCAAAAGTCTGCAGCTTGTCCGCGCCCAGGCCGCCAAAGACGCGGCGCACGTTCTCGAAGGCGCCCTTCATCGCGGCGGGGGCGGCGGCCATGCGGGCGTCGTCCATCCAGTAGGCGTGTTCCACCGCAGGCACCAGGATCTTGGCGTTGGCAAACACCAGCGCGCCAGCCTTGGTGCGCAGGCCACCGAGGTGGTCACCGTGGTAGTGACTGATGAGCACCGTGTCGATCTCGCCGGGCTGGATACCGGCCGCCGCCAGGTGTGCAAGCAGCTTACCGGCGTTGGGGCCACCAAACTCGCCCAGGCCGGTGTCCAGCAGGATCTTGCGGCCACCGTGCACGATGACGAAGGGGGTAAAGGGGATGTCGATGTGGCCAGTTGGCAGGTTTTGTGCGGCCAGCAGGGCCTGGACCTCGGCCAGCGGGGCGTTCTTGACGAATTCTTCCCGCAGGGGGCGGCGAGAAATGCCGTCGATCAGGGCAATGACTTCAGCCTCGCCCACCTTTGCGCGGCGGAAACCGGGCTGGGGCAGGGCGGGGGTGCCCAGGTCGGGGGCAGTTTGGGCCCAGACGGGCAGGGCGTTGCCCAGCACAGCGGCGCCGGAAACCAGGCCCGCGCTCAAGAAAAAACGGCGTGACAGCATTGCAAATCCTTGTCTCTTTGGTGTGAAGACACCGAATTTAATCGCAGCGTTCTTTTTGTGACCGCCTGGAAATAATTCCCAAAAATTCATGAAGGGTATGGCTCAATCCTGCAAAAATGCCTCCCGGAAGACCTCGCCAAACACGGGCGTGCCGCTGAGCGTCAGCGTCAGCGTGAGCGTGCGGCGCAGCAGGCCTGGGCCGTCGGGCGTGGCTTGCAACTGGCCTTCCTGCTGGCCTTGCAGGGCGTAGTCCCACAGCGCGCCGTCTTCCAGTGGGCCACAGGCGTCGGGAAACTGCGCCTCGGCCCAGTCCAGCACGCTTTGGACTTCGGCCAGCAGCGCGGGCCATTGGGCTTCACTGACGTTGGCCATGGCGTCAAAACCACAGTTGCCTTCGGCGTCTTCGCTGACATCGAAATCCAGAAATCGCAGGGTGGGGGTGGGCATGGTGGGATCGGTCGTCGTGCAAAGGCCGCGATTGTGCCCAGGGGCGGGTGCGGATTTCTACAATCCGGCTCCCTTGTCCACATTCCCAGTCCGTCATGCCTACCGTTTCTTCTTCCGCGCCAGTCCTGCAAGTACAGGACCTGCACTTTGCCTACCCCGGTCAGCCGCCGCTGTTTGCGGGATGGTCGGCCGACTTTGAAGCGGGCGTACACCTGCTCTGCGGCGAGGAAAGCGTGGGCAAGACCACCCTGCTGCGCCTGCTGGCGGGCGAGTTACGCGCCCCACAGGGCCGGCTGTGCCTGCAGGGGCAGGGCTTGGCCGACGATCCCGCCGCCTACCGGGGGCAGGTCTTTTGGGTGGACCCGCGTGCCGACCGTCCCGCTGAGGGAACGGTCACAGACTGGTGGGATGCCCAGGCGGCGCGTTGGCCACGCTGGAACGCCCAGGCCCTGGCCGTGCACATTGCGGGCTTTGGGCTGGCGGAGCATTGCCACAAGCCGTTTGTGGCCTTGTCCACCGGCACCCACCGCAAGGTGCTGATGGCGGCGGCGCTGGCCTCAGGGGCCGCGCTGGCGCTGATCGACGAGCCGCTGGCGGGACTGGATCGGGCATCAGAGCGCTATTTGCAAACGGCGCTGGCCGACGTGGCTGCCGAGCCCAATCGCGTGGTGGTGGTCGCGCATTGGGAAGCACTGCCCGAGGTGCCCTGGCGGCAGCAGATCGTGCTGGGCTGAGCACCGCACCGGGATAATCCCGCCTTTTGACACAGACCCGTACAGGGTCGGGAGGGGTTCTCGTGGACATGGTGTTGCTGCTCAAGGCGGCGTTGATGGGCGTGGTGGAAGGTCTGACCGAGTTTTTGCCGATTTCTTCCACCGGCCACCTGATTCTGGCGGGCTCCCTGCTGGGCTTTGACGACGCCAAGGCCAAGGTGTTCGACATCGCCATTCAGACCGGTGCAATCTTTGCGGTGATCCTGGTCTATGCCGCCAAGCTGCGGCAGACGGTGGCGGCCTTACCCCACAGCGCGCAGGCGCGGCGCTTTGCCGTCAATGTGCTGATCGGCTTTTTTCCGGCGGTGTTGCTGGGCTTGCTCTTGGGCAAGGCGATCAAGGCGCACCTGTTCACACCCACCGTGGTGGCGACCACCTTCATATTGGGCGGGCTGGTGATTTTGTGGGCCGAGCGCCGCCCGACCACGGCGGTGCGCGTGCAGGCGGTGGACGACATGACCCCGCTGGATGCCCTCAAGGTCGGCCTGGTCCAGTGCCTGGCCATGGTGCCAGGCACCAGCCGCAGCGGCGCGACCATCATTGGTGGCATGGTGCTGGGCCTCTCGCGCAAGGCGGCGACGGATTTTTCGTTTTTCCTGGCGATTCCGACGCTGATCGGCGCGGGTGCCTATAGCCTCTACAAGGAGCGCGCCTTGCTGTCGCTGGCGGACCTGCCCATGTTTGCGACCGGGCTGTTCTTCTCCTTCGTCAGCGCCTGGATTTGTGTGCGCTGGTTGCTGCGCTACATCAGCAGCCACAGCTTTGTGCCCTTTGCCTGGTACCGGATTGCGTTTGGCATCGTGGTGCTGGCCTCGGCCTGGGGCGGCTGGGTGCAATGGTCCGCTGGATAATGCCCTGCATGACCAACGCTCTCCGTTCCTCTTCCCCCCTGCTGCGCGGGACCTGTGTGATGGCCCTGGCTTTGGGCCTGGGCTGCGGGGCGACCGCCTGGGCGCAGTCCCTTTCGCAGTCCCCGCCCGCCAAGCCCGCGCCCGTGCGGACCGAGCTGGATGCCCCCGCCCCGACCGAGTCGCAGACCCACTATGTGCTGGGCCTGATCCTGGGCAACGGCCCGGATTACGCCGGCGGCGATGGCCGCAAGACCAGCGTGCGGCCCGCCTGGGCCATCCAGCATGGGCGCTTTCGGCTCAGCACCGGCCGGGGCAGCACCCTGATGGGCCATGGCCTGACCCAGCGCGACGAGGGCGCCAGCGCCACGCTGGCCGAGAGCGACGATTTCAATCTCAGTGCTTCGCTGCGCATCGACAACGGCCGCGATGCCGGCGACTCCACCCGTTTGGTCGGCCTGCCGGAAGTGCGCCGCACCCTGCGCGGCCGTCTGGGTGCCTCCTACAGCCTGACGCCGAACTGGTCGGTCGGCGCTTCGTGGTCGCAGGATTTGCTGGGCCGCGACGGCGGCGGGCAGTTGTCTGCCAGCTTGGGCTATGCGCGGCCCTTGAGTGCCCAGACCAAGTTCTCCTGGGGGATGGGCAGCAGTTGGGGCGATGGCACCTACATGCGCAGCCGTTATGGCGTGTCGGGTGGCATCAGCCCCCTGCCGGCCTACACCCCGTCGTCGGGTTGGTACAGCGTGGACATGGGCGTGGAGCTGATGACGGCCATCAACCGCCACTGGGTCGCGTTTGCCGGTGTGGGTGTCTCGCGCCAGCTGGGCGAGGCCCGGCGCAGTCCGCTGACGGTGGAGCCAGTGGGGTATTCGGCTTCTGTGGGCCTGGCCTACCGTTGCTGTAAATAAGACGAGCTCAGACGAAGAGTAAAGAAGGGACGTCCCATGCCCAAGCAGGCGATGTTTTCCGTGATCCGTTGGCTTGGCGTGGCCGTGCTGGCCTTGGGCCTGAGCGCCTGTGGCAGCGGCAACGATGCCGACGAAGTCCAGGCCGCACCTGCTCCCACCCCCACCGTGGGCACCGGCGAAGTGCTGGCCGCCAGCGACTTGGGCCAGATTGCTGCCGCCGACATTGCCCAGGCCCTCGCCATCGAGGACAGCTTGGTCCAGGGCCTGGTGCCGCGCTACGCCGTGCGCTCGTATCGGCTCGAATACCGCACCCTCGACGCCCAGGGCCAGAGCGTGCGCGCCTCAGGCCTGGTCAGTGTGCCCGTCAAGGCCAATGGTGCCCGCAGCCCGGTGCTGAGCTACCAGCATGGCACGCTGTTCCGCGACGCCGAAGCGCCCAGCAACCACGCCGTACCGGGCGAGGTGGCGGTGGTGATGGCCTCTTTGGGCTACATCGTGGTGGCACCGGACTATGTGGGCTACGGCGTGTCCAAGGGCACGCCCCATCCCTATCTGCTGGCGGAGCCCTCGGCCGCTGCCGTGGTGGACTTGCTCAGTGCCGCCCAGGTCTGGCGCAAGCAGCAGGGGATTGCGGACAATGGCCAGCTCTTTCTGACCGGCTATTCCGAGGGCGGCTACGTCACCATGGCCGCCCACCGCGCCCTGCAGGCCAGCAACTCGCCCTTGTTGCAGCAGCTGCGCCTGGTGGTACCGGGAGCCGGCCCCTACAGCGTGCAGGCCACGATGGACGGCTTGGTGGACCTCGTCCGCGACGAGCAGCCCGTGCTCGGCGCGTTGATCAGCCCCAACCTGCTGCGCTACCTAGGCTCGGGCACCCGCCGCGAAGTCAAGCAGGCGCTGCTCAAGCACCTGCTGCCCGACGACGCTGACGTGGTGTTCGATACCCGCTTCATCGACCATTTCCTGGCCGACGAGCAGGGCACCCTGCAGCGCATCAGCAATGTGCACGACTGGCGCCCCGCCCACCCCGTGCGCCTCTACCACGGTCGCGACGACCGCACCGTGCCCTACCGCAGCAGCACGACCACCCTGCAGGCCATGCGCATCCAGGGCGCTGGCGAATTGGTCAGTCTGAGCGATTGCCCTGCCCAGCCTGCCAGCCACATTGGCTGCGTGCCGCCTTTCCTGACGTTCATGCTGGGCCAGCTGGCCCCTGTGGCGCAGGATTTGTGAATTCGACGAGGCACTGAGGCCACGGTTTTGCTATTGAATTAATAGCTATTACCGCTGATATCTATTGGTCTAGAGGTTAATTTGGCTTGAAATTGCTGGTGCGTGGGCGTTTCATGCGCATGGCCCGCCCCAGCATCACCACCCCATCCCAAGCGCCCAGGGTGGGGCGCTGGCGCAGGCTGTCGCCCTGCAGCGCGTCCACCTTGTCCAGGATGCGCAGGCCGCCTTGCACCACCAGGCGCAGTTCCCAGCCGATGCGGCCGGGCAGGCGGTGCACCAGCGGCGCGCCGGTAAGCAGGCACTGACGGGCCCAGGCGCTGCAGTCTGCGATCAGCGCACGGGTCTGCGGGGTGGGGCGCAGCGCGTGCAAATCACCGTAGTCCACGCCGTGGCGGGCGCAGTCGGCGTCGGTCAGGTAATAGCGCCCCCGCGGCAGGTCCACGCTCAGGTCCTGCCAGAAATTGGCCAACTGCAGGCCGGTGCAGATCGCATCGCTTTGCGCCAGGGCTTGTGAGTCCCCCACGCCGTACAGGTGCAGCAACAAGCGGCCCACCGGGTTGGCTGAGCGGCGGCAATAGTCCAGCAAATCGGCCCGGTCGGCATAGCCGGCGCCATCGCGGTTGCGCGCCACGTCCTGGGTAAAGGCGCTGAGCAGGTCTTCCAGCAAAGGGACGGGCAGTGCATGGCGTTGGATTTCCAGCGCCAGGGGGCCAAACACCTGGGGCCAGCGGCTTGACGGTACCTGGCCTGCAGCGATGGCGCGCAGGTCCATCCTGAAGGCATCCAGATCGGCCAGGCGGGTGTGGGCGGGGGCTTCGCCCTCGTCGGCGATGTCGTCGGCCGTGCGGGCAAAGGCATAAATCGCGCTGATGACCGGGCGCAGGCGCGGCGGGCACAGCCAGGAGGCCACTGGGAAATTCTCGTAATGCGTCACCGGCGCGGCGGCGGTGGGCAGGGCAGGGAGCGGGGTGGAAGACGGTGTTGGTTTCACGGCGCGATTGTCGCCCTGCTTGGCGGATTTACCGGGTTGGCAGGGATAATCATGCGCTTGTCATTTTGCAAACCTGCCAGCGGCGAGGGGCCCCAGCTCCTCGCCGCTGGTCTTGTATGAAACCTCCAATGACCCCTCTTTTTGTTGTCCCGCGCCTGCTGCGCCGACCAAGCCTGTGTCTTGCTTTGGTGCTCGCTGCGGCCACGCTGGCTGCCTGTTCGCCTCCACCCCCGCCCGAGGAGCCGGTGCGCGCCGTCAAACTGCTCACCGTGGGCGTCGAATCCCTCGCCAGCACGCTGGAATACGCGGGCGAAGTCCGCGCCCGCACCGAGGCCCGCTTGGGCTTTCGCGTGGCTGGCAAGATCGTGCAGCGCCCGGTCATTCTGGGCCAGCGCGTGCAGGCGGGCACCTTGCTGGCGCAGCTGGATGCCGGCGACTACCAGCTGGCCGTCGAGGCCGCTCGCGCCCAGGTGACGGCGGCCACCACGCAGCGCGATTTGGCGGCGGCCGACTTCAAGCGCTTTGCGGCGTTGCGTGAGCAAAACTTCATCAGCAGCGCCGAGCTGGAGCGCCGCGAGGCCACGCTCAAAGCCGCCCAAGCCACGCTGGACCAGGCCAAGGCTCATGCAGCGGCCCAGGGCAACCAGTCCAGCTACACCCGCCTGTTGGCCGATGCCCCCGGCGTGGTCACCGCGCTGGAGGCCGAGCCCGGCCAGGTCGTCGCCGCCGGCGCCCCCGTGGTGCGCGTGGCGCTGGACGGTCCGCGCGATGTGGTCTTTGCCGTGCCCGAAGACCGCCTGGCGCAGATGCGCGTGGGCCAGCCTGTGGCTGTGCGCGGCTGGGCCAGTACCGAGCTGCTCAGCGGCAAGGTCCGCGAGATTGCCGCCAGCGCCGATCCCGCCACCCGCACCTTCACCGTGAAGGTCGCGGTGGATGCGGCCCAGGCCCCGGCGCTGGGTGCCACCGTCACCGTCATCCCGCAGCAGCCCGAGCGCCAGGCGATTCCCGTGCTCAAGCTGCCGACCACCGCGCTGCGCAAAGAAGGCGAGGGCACGGCGGTCTGGGTGTTTGACCCAGCCACCAGCACCGTGCGCTCCCAGCCCGTGCAGGTCGCCACGGCCGATGGCAATGCGGCCGTGATTGCCGCCGGCCTGACCCCCGGCCAGCAGGTGGTGGCCACGGGCGTGCATGTGTTGTCGCCCGGCCAGAAGGTCACGGTGTACCAACCCAAATACGCTGCAGACCGCGAAAAGACGGCGCAACCTGCTCCTGAAAAAATAGCTAACACCGCACGTCCCACGGGCGCTGCAGGCCAGTGAGGTCCGGTATGCGTCATCCCGAA
>CAZQXQ010000101.1:0-10061 GCA_964597235.1 uncultured Burkholderiaceae bacterium
GGACTTTTGGGGCGAAAGCGTCGCGGTGGCGCAACAAATGTGCGCCACCTTCAAGGCTCAGGCAGTGCCGCCCACGGTCAGCCCCTCGATGCGCAGCGTGGGCTGGCCCACCCCAACCGGCACGCTCTGGCCTTCCTTGCCGCAGGTGCCCACACCGCTGTCCAGGCGCAGGTCGTTGCCGATCATGGTGATGTGTTTGAGCGACTCGGGGCCGCTGCCGACGATGGTTGCGCCCTTGACCGGGTACTGGATTTGGCCGTTCTCCACCCAATAGGCCTCGCTGGCGCTGAACACGAACTTGCCCGAGGTGATGTCCACCTGCCCGCCGCCAAAGTTGGTGGCGTACAGGCCCTTCTTGATGCTGGCCACGATCTCAGCCGGGTCCTTGTCGCCGCCCAGCATGTAGGTGTTGGTCATGCGCGGCATGGGGATGTGGGCATAGCTCTCGCGGCGGCCGTTGCCGGTGGGCGCCACGCCCATCAGGCGGGCGTTCAGGCTGTCCTGGATGTAGCCCTTGAGGATGCCGTCCTCGATCAGCACATTGCGCTGGCTGGGGCAGCCTTCGTCATCGACATTGAGCGAGCCACGGCGGTCGGCAATGGTGCCGTCGTCCAGCACCGTCACGCCCTTGGCGGCCACACGCTGGCCGATGCGGCCGCTGAAGGCACTCGACCCCTTGCGGTTGAAGTCGCCTTCCAGTCCATGGCCCACGGCCTCGTGCAAGAGTACGCCGGGCCAGCCGGGGCCGAGCACCACGGTCATCTGGCCGGCTGGAGCGGGGCGGGACTCCAGATTGGTCAGCGCGGCCTGCACGGCCTCGTCGACATACTGGGCGATCAGCGCGTCGTCGAAATAGTCCAGGCCAAAGCGCCCGCCGCCGCCGGACGAGCCCACCTCGCGGCGGCCGTTCTGCTCGGCAATCACCGTCAACGACAGGCGCACCAGCGGGCGCACATCGGCGGCCAACGTGCCATCGGCGCGGGCGACCAGCACCACGTCGTACTCGCTGGCCAGCCCGGCCATCACCTGCACCACGCGGGGGTCCTTGGCGCGGGCGCGCTGCTCGACCTGGCCCAAGAGCGCCACCTTGGCGGTGCTGTCCAGCGTGGAAATGGGATCCACGCCGGGGTAGAGGCTGCGGCTGGGCGCTATCTTTTTGCGAGCTACTTGCGCACGTATTTGCTGGGCTGAGGCCGAAATTGACCGTACCGTGCGCGCCGCATCCAGCAGCGAAGCCTCGGAGATGTCGTCGGAATAGGCGAAGGCCGTCTCCTCGCCGCTGACAGCGCGCACGCCGACGCCCTGGTCGATGGAAAACGAGCCGGTCTTGACGATGCCCTCTTCCAGGCTCCAGCCCTCGCTGCGGGTGTACTGGAAGTACAGGTCGGCGTCATCGACCCGGTGGGCGCGGATTTCGGCCAGGGCCTTGGCCAAATGGCGTTCGTCCAGGCCAAAGGGGGTCAAGAGCAGGTCGCGGGCCACATCGAGCCGCGTGGCGGTGGCCGTGCGCTGCGGCGCGGCGGGTGAGGAGCGGAAAGTCATCCGGCGATTTTAGGCCGCCCCCCTCAGGCGTCTGCGGCCACTGGACCGGTTTACCCTGCAGCCGTCAGGGTGGGCGCGGGCGCATCCTTGGACGTGAGCGCCGGCGCGCGGGCCACCGCCATCAGGATGCCCAGCGCCAGCCCCAGCGTCACCATGGCCGTGCCGCCATAACTGATGAAGGGCAGCGGCACGCCCACCACCGGCAGGATGCCGCTGACCATGCCCATGTTCACAAAGGCATAGGTGAAGAAAATGACCGACACCGCCCCGGCCATCAATCGGCCAAACAAGGTGTTCGAGCGCGCGGCAATCGCCAGACCACGCCAGACCAGCAAGATGAACAAGGTGATCAGCAGCAGGTTGCCAGCCAGGCCAAACTCTTCGGAATACGCGGCAAAGATGAAGTCGGTGGTGCGCTCGGGAATGAACTCCAGGTGCGTCTGCGTGCCCGCCATGAAGCCCTTGCCCCAAAAGCCGCCCGAGCCAATCGCAATCATTCCCTGGATGATGTGAAAGCCCTTGCCCAGCGGATCGCGCGTGGGGTCCAGCAGCGTGCAGATGCGCTGCTGCTGGTACTCATGCAGCACCGGCCAGCGCACCCCCTGGGCGCAGAGTTCAGGCTCAAAGCCCACGATCAGCACCATGCCCACCGCCCCCACCAGCACAGGCGGCACGATGAGCTTCCACGGCAAGCCGGCAAAAAAGATCACCGACAGCCCCGCTGCCAGCACCAACAACGAGGTGCCCAAATCCGGCTGTTTCATGATCAGGCCGACCGGCACCGCCAGCAGCAAGCCAGCCGCAATGAAGTCCAGTGGCCGCAAAGTGCCTTCGCGCTTTTGGAACCACCAGGCCAGCATCAAGGGCATGGCGATCTTGAGCAGCTCACTGGGCTGGATCACCACGCCCACATTGATCCAACGGGTCGCGCCTTTCTTGGTGATGCCGAACAGCGCCACCGCCACCAGCAAGGCCACCCCCAGCCCGTACAAGGGCACGGCCAAGGCCATGATGCGTTGGGGCGGTACCTGGGCCACGGCAAAAAAGAGGGCTCCGGCAATCAGCATGTTGCGGCCATGGTCCCGAAACCGCAGGCCATGGTCGTAACCAGCCGAATACATGGCCACCAAGCCCAGCCCCGCCAGGGCCAGTACCAGCACCATCAGGGGCACATCAAAGCCCTGGACCCAGGGCTTGAGGCGTTGCAGCAAGGAAGGTTTCTCAAACACGGCGGACGGGACGGCTGGCATGGGCGGCGATTATGCTGTTCCCCCCATGACGCTCACCCACCTGCTCTATCTCCACGGCTTTCGCTCCTCGCCCCTTTCTTACAAAGCGCAGGCCATGGCCCGCTACATGGCCGATCACCATCCGGACGTCCATTTCTGGTGCCCGCAACTGCCGCCCTCCCCCCGCGAGGCCATGGCCCTGGTCGAGGCCGGCATCGCCGACTGGCCCCGGGCCACCATGGGTGTGATTGGCTCCAGCCTCGGGGGTTTTTACGCGACCTGGGTGGCGCATCACACCGGTTGCCCCAGCGTGCTGGTCAACCCGGCCGTCCACCCCGAACGCGACCTGGCCAAGTACCTTGGCGAGCAGACCACCTGGCAGGATCCCAGCGCCCGCTTCTTTTTTCGCGCCGAGTTTCTGGACGAGCTGCGCGCCCTGGGCCTGCACCGCCAGCCCCCGGCAGGCCCCGAACTGTTGTTGGTGGCCAAAGGCGACGAAGTGCTGGACTGGCGCGAGATGGTGGGCCGCTACCCCCAGGCCACGCAGATCGTCCGTGAGGGCGGGGACCATGCCTTCAGCGAATTCGAGGATTACCTGGACCGGATCGCCGCCTTCCTGGGCGCCGCGCAGGGGCCAACCGGGCGCTGAACACCCGTGGGAGAATCCCGCCCCTATGTACGCACTGTTTGAAGAAGCCGGCAAATTCCTGGCCGGGCGGATCTTGTCGGAGGCCGAGACCTCGGCGCAGGTGGAGCTCGAATCGGGCAAGCGGGTGAAGGCCAAGGCGGCCAACATCCTGCTCAAATTTGAGAAACCCAGCCCCAGCGAGCTGCTGGCCCAGGCGCAGGCCGTGGCCGAGACCATCGAGCTGGAACTGGCCTGGGAGTTCGCCCCCGAGGACGAATTTGGCTTTGCCGACCTGGCGCGGGATTACTTCTCGGCCAACGCGCCGCTGCTGGAACAAGCCGGCATGCTGCTGCGCCTGCACGAGTCGCCGCACTACTTCCGCCGTGCCGGCAAGGGCCGCTTCAAGAAGGCGCCGGCCGAAATCCTGCAACAAGCGCTGGCCGCCCTGGAAAAGAAAAAGCAGCTGCAATTGCAGATCGACGCCTGGGCCGAGGCCCTGGTGCGCGGCGAATGCCCGCAGCCGGTGCGCGATCAGCTCTACAAGATCCTGTTCAAGCCCGACAAGAACGCCCCCGAATACAAGGCGGTGGTCGAGGCCAGCCGCCATGCGCAGCTGGCGCCGCTGGCGCTGTTGCAAAAGGCCGGCGCCATCGATTCGGCTTACCAGTTCCACTGGAAGCGCTTTCTGTTCGAGAACTTCCCCAAGGGCACCGGCTTTCCGGCCGTCACCGCGCCGCAGCCGCCCGCCGATTTGCCGCTGTCGCCGGTCAAGGCGTACTCGATCGACGACTCACACACCACCGAAATCGACGATGCGCTGTCCGTCCAGGGCCTGGGCACCGGCCAGGTGACGGTGGGCATCCACATCGCCGCGCCCGGCCTGGGCATCACGCCCGACAGCGCGCTGGACCAGCTGGGCCGCAACCGCCTGTCCACCGTCTATATGCCCGGCTACAAGATCACCATGCTGCCCGACGAGGTGGTGCGGGTCTATACGCTGGACGAGGGCCGAGACAACCCTGCCGTGTCGCTGTATGTGACGGTGGACGAGGCCACGCTGGAAATCACCGGCAGCGAAACCAAGCTGGAGCGCGTGCATGTGGCCGCCAACCTGCGCCACGACCAGCTGGACCACATCGTGACCGAAGCCTGGCTGGCCGACCCGGCGATTGAGCATGAAAACACGCCCCAGGCCTTGAAAGACGTGCGGGAGCAGCTATCGTTTTTGCACCGCTTGGCCAAGGTTTGGAAGGCCAAGCGCGAGGTGGTGCGCGGCAAGCCTGAGAACTTCAACCGCCCGGACTACAACTTCCGCCTGATCGGCAACGACGGCGCCGAGCCCACCGGGACCGAGCAGGTGCAGATCAGCACCCGCCAGCGCGGCGCGCCGCTGGATTTGATCGTGGCCGAGGCCGCTATCGTCGCCAACAGCACCTGGGGCGCCTGGCTGGCCGAGCTGGGCGTGCCCGGCATCTACCGCAGCCAGTTGAGCATGGCGCCGGGCATGAAGGTGCGCATGGGCACCAAGGCCCTGCCCCATGCCGGCATTGGCGTGCCCTGCTACGCCTGGAGTACCTCGCCGCTGCGCCGCTACACCGACCTGGTCAACCAGTGGCAGATCATTGCCTGCGCCCGCCATGGCAAGACCGCCGCGCTGGCCGCGCCCTTCAAGCCCAAGAGCGCCGACCTGTTCGCGATCATCGGCAGCTTCGACACCGCCTACACCGCCTACAACGGCTATCAGGCCGGCATGGAGCGCTTCTGGACGCTGCAGTACCTCAAGCAGAACGCCATCACCGAACTGACGGCCACCGTGTTCAAGGAAGGCCTGCACGGCAGCTTCATGGTGCGCGCCGACACGCTGCCGCTGGTCTTCCCGGTGCTGGGCGCGCAAAACCTGCCCCGGGGTGCGCGCCTGCGGGTGCAGCTGGGCGCGATTGACGAGATCAGCCTGGACATCCACGGCACCGTGCTGGAACGCCTGGACAGCGTCGAAGCCGCCGCCGTCGAGGACAACGGCGACGACGAGGAAGAGGCCGCAGCCGGCCCGATCGCCATCGCGGTCGATGTGAACGAAGCCGAAGCTGGCAACGGCAACGGCGAGGCCCCTGCCGCTGCCGCTGCCTGACGCCAACATTACCGACGCGACACGCCCTCTGCCGCGCCCCGCCGTGAAACTGCCCGCTTTGTTGCGCGACCTGCGCCCGCTGCACTGGACCCTGGCCCTGTCGGTCGGGGTCCATGCGGCGCTGCTGACGGTGCGCTTTGTCGATCCCGAACGGCTGGAACGGCTGTTTGGCGACACGCCGCTGGAGGTGGTGCTGGTCAACGCGCGTGGCAACGAGGCCCCGGAAAAAGCCCAGGCCCTGGCCCAGGCCGCGCTGGCCGGCGGCGGCGATGCGCCACAAGGCCGCGCCAGCACCCCCCTGCCGACCACCGGCCTGAACGCCGAGGGCGACGCCTTTGAAGACACTACGCGCCAGATCGACCAGCTGCGCCAGCAACAGGACCAGCTACTGACCCAGCTGCGCGATCAGATCGCCAGCCTGCCGCCGCCCGATCCACTGCAACCCCCCGGCCAGCCCGGCGAGCGCGTGCAGGAAGAAAAGCGCCGCCAGCTCATCAAGCTGCTGGCCGAGATCGAAAAGCGCATCAACGAGGACAACGCCGTCCCGCGCAAGCGCTACATCAGCCCCGCCACCCGCGAGGCGGCCTATGCCCAGTACTACGCCGCGCTGCGCCAGAAGGTCGAGGACAAGGGCACGCGCCACTTTCCAACGCACAAGGGCCAGAAGCTGTATGGCGAGCTGATCATGATCGTCACCGTCAACCACGATGGCCAGGTGCTGGCGACCGAGGTGGTCCAAGGCTCGGGCAACCCGCTGCTGGACCGCCGGGCCGAGGCGATTGCCCGCAGCGCCGGACCGTTCGGCCGCTTCAGCACCGAGATGCGCCGCCAGGCCGACCAGCTGGCCATGGTGGCGCGCTTCAAATTCACCCGCGAACAAGTGCTGGAAACCGGGGGGCAATAGCCCTGCCGCCGTGCCCAGCCGCTGTTGTTTTCTGCCTTCCCACGAATCCCTATGTCGTCTTCCCCTGATCGCTACTGCGTGGTCGGCTACCCCGTGGCCCACAGCCGCTCGCCCGCCATCCACGCCCGCTTTGCCGCGCTGACCGGCGAAACCCTGAGCTATGACCGCCTGCTGGCCCCGCTGGACGGCTTTGCCCAGGCCGTGCGCGACTTTGCCGCTGCGGGCGGGCGCGGCTGCAACGTCACCGTGCCGTTCAAGCACGAGGCTGCCGCGCTGGCAAACCGCTGCAGCGAACGGGTGCAGCTGGCCGGCGCCGCCAACACCCTGGTCTTCGGTACTGACGGCACCGAAGGCCCCAGCAACATCACCGCCGACAACACCGACGGCCTGGGCCTGGTGGCCGACATCACCCGCAACGCCGGCGTGCCCATCGCTGGGCGTGACCTGCTGCTGATCGGCGCGGGCGGTGCAGCGGCTGGCGTGCTGGGCCCGCTGATCGAGGCCGGTGCGCGCCAGATCACCGTGGCCAACCGCACCGTGGCCAAGGCCGAAGACCTGGTCCAGCGCCACGCGGCCATCGCCGCCCGCCACGGCACGCAGTTGCGCGCCGCGCCGCTCGATGGCATTGCCGGCGACTTCGACCTCGTCATCAACGCCACCGCCAGCAGCCTGGCGGGAGACGCCGTGCCGGTGCCGGCCACCGTGCTGCGCCCCGGCTGCCTGGCCTACGACATGATGTACGGCCCCGCCGCCCAGGGCTTTCTGGACTGGGCGCGGGCGCATGGGGCCATCCCGCGCGACGGTCTGGGCATGCTGGTCGAGCAAGCCGCCGAAGCGTTTGCCCTCTGGCGCGGCGTGCGCCCGCCCTCCGCCCAGGTGCTGGCCGAGCTGCAGGCAGAACTGAAGCAGGCCGCCGGCTGAGCCGGTCCAGACCACCCTCCTCCAACCCTGGCTACTTGCCCATGACGTTACCGGTGAACCTCGTCAAGGCCCTCTTGCGCTGGCTGCTGCTGGTCGGTGCGGCGCTGGTCGGGCTGCAGTTGTTCTTCCTGGCGCGCATCGCCACCATGGCGGTGCTGGACCCAGCCTCCACGACCTTCGAGCGCTCCGAAGCCTGGGTGCTTCTGCAGCGCGACGGGCGGGCGCGCTGGCGGCAGGAATGGAAGCCCTACGCGCAGATCTCCGACCACCTCAAGCGCGCAGTGATTGCCTCCGAGGATGGCAGCTTCCACCAGCACGACGGCGTGGACTGGAACGCCCTGGAAAAAGCCTGGGAACGCAACCAGCAGGCGCAGGCCAAGGCCGACAAAGCCAATGCCCGCCCGGGCACCACCGCCGCGCGCCCGCCCAAGGTGGTGGGCGGCTCGACCATCACCCAGCAGCTGGCCAAGAACCTGCTGCTGTCAGGGGAGCGCAACTTCTGGCGCAAGGGCCAGGAGTTCGTGCTGACGCTGATGCTCGAAGCGCTGCTGGACAAGCGCCGCATTCTGGAGATTTATCTCAACCATGTGGAATGGGGCGAAGGCGTCTTCGGCGCCGAAGCCGCCGCGCAGCATTACTTCCGCAAGAGCGCTGCCCGGCTGACTCCCACCGAAGCCGCCCGGCTGGCGGTCATGCTGCCCGCGCCCAAGCGCTACGAAAAAATGCCCAACTCGCCCTACCTGGCCAACCGCAGCCGAACCATCGCGGCCCGCATGGGCAGCGCACAGCTGCCATGAGCCTTTTTGGACTCCAGGCCAATGGATAACAGCGGCAATAGCTATCATTTTTGAATTGATTTGACGTCATGCGCATCCTCGGCATCGACCCCGGCCTGCAGACCACCGGCTTTGGCGTGTTGGACGTGGACGGCCAGCGGCTGCGCTATGTGGCCAGCGGCACCATCCGCACCACCGCGCTGGCCCTGGGCGACCTGCCCGGGCGGCTGAAGGTGCTGTTCGACGGCATCCGCGAGGTCCACGCCCGCTACCAGCCCGACGTGGCGGCGGTGGAGATCGTGTTCGTCAACGTCAACCCCCAGTCCACCCTGCTGCTGGGCCAGGCGCGGGGCGCCTGCATCACGGCGCTGGTGGCGGGCGATCTGCCGGTGGCCGAATACACCGCGCTGCAAATGAAAAAAGCCGTGGTCGGCCACGGCCGCGCCGCCAAGAGCCAGGTGCAGGAGATGGTGCGCCGCCTGCTGGAGTTGCCCGGCCTGCCCGGCACCGACGCCGCCGACGCGCTGGGCCTGGCCATCACCCACGCCCACGCCGGCAGCGCCATGGGCCGCTTGGGCGAAGCCGCCACCCTGCAGCGGCGCCAGCACGCCATGTACAAAGGCGGCAGGAGCTATTGACCCCGGCTTACGCGCCAGCGCCAGCGCCTGTCGCACGCAGCGGCTTGGGCGTGACGGCGGGCAGCAGGTTCAGGCCGGTGCGGCGCACCAGCTCTTCGTAGCGGATCGGTTGGCTGTCCTGCGGGCCCTCGCGGTTTTCGTGCCAGTAGGCCCAGGCGGCCTGGGTCTGCGTGTCATAGACCAGCTTGAACAGGTATTTGGGCACGCGCACCTGGTTGGGGCCGATGCGCGGGCTGTCCGGCGCGAAGACGGGGCCCGTCAGCACATACACATCCCCCTGCGCGCGGGAGGCGTAGTGGCGCACATCCTTTTCCACCCGCGCCCAGGGGCCGGAGTTGTGCTGCGGCACCTGGGGCACCATGTTCGCCAGCGAAAAACTCTGGGCCATGGCCTGGGCGGTGGGCATGTCGCCGGCGGGCGCCAGGTGGCCACGCGCATAGCCCGAGCCCTTGTAGTCGTCCAGCGTGGCGCGCTCGCTGCTGGGCAGACGGGCGTCGGGGAAAAAGCGGTTGGTGCGCTTTTCGTCGGCGTCGGCGACCAACGCGCGGTTCAGGCGCTCGGCGACGAACACCGGCGTCTTGGTCTCGCCGTTGTGCAACACGGCAAAGGCGTCGTAGCACAGCGCCCGGTAGCTGGGCCCTTGGGGCACCAGCGGCGAGCGCCCCGCCGCAAAAAACTGGCGGCAGGCGGCAAAGGGCTCGGGCGCATCGGCCAGGGTGCGGCGGTCGGGCGTGGCGGGAACCTGCGCGCTCTGGGATGCGGGCTCGGACGATCCCAGCCACGGCGCCAGCGCCCGTCGGATCGATTCGTGCAGCGACTCGGACGCCAGCACCGCCTGCACATAGTGCCCCGCCTGCTGGGCCCCGTCGGGCAGGGCGTCGGAGCAGCGTCCCAGGCCCGCCGTCCCCCCCAAGGCCAGCAGGACTAGCACCAGCGCGCGGTGCTTGGCCAGCAGGGAAGAGAAGGAAGGGCGCGAAGGACGCGGGGCCGGCGCCGCCGTTTTGCGGGGCCTGGAGGGCTTGGGAGTGCTGGCGGACTGAGGAGGCTTGGAAGACTTGGCGGTGGACATGGCAGGACAAGCGCCCGCCAGGCCATTCCTCCACCACGAACAGACCTGTTTGGAAAGAGGGCAAACCCTGGTCTGGGCAAAAAGCCCGGTATTGTGCGGCGGGATGGAGCCGGTGTGGATGTGGCCCGAGCAACCCTGCGCGCGATAGGGTTCAAAATCACCCTGAGCCCACAATGCCAGTCAGTTAAGCGCTGACTGGCGTTTTTTTGACGGGTACTTGCTGCGC
>CAZQXQ010000102.1:0-10016 GCA_964597235.1 uncultured Burkholderiaceae bacterium
CGCTGGGGGTGATGGCGGGCGTGTTGCAGTCGGCATGGGCGTCCAGCCACAGCACACGCAGCGTCTTGCCGGTGGCCGCGCAGTGTCGGGCGGTAGCGGCCATCGATCCGATGGCCAGGCTGTGGTCCCCGCCCAGCAGCAGAGGCAGGCGGCCGTCGCGCAAGGCTTGGCCCACGGCGTCGAACACCTGCTGGTTCCACGCCAGCACCTCTGCCAGATGGCGGTAGCCATGGGCCGCTGGCGGCTGCCCCGGATTGGCCGGGCCGTGCAGGTTGCCCGCGTCTTCCACCGTTTGGCCTAGCCGCGTCAATGCCTCGGCCAGGCCGGCGACCCGCAGCGCTTCCGGGCCCATGGACGCGCCGCGCACGCTGGCGCCGACATCGGTGGGGACGCCGATCAGGCGCAGGGGGCGGGGGAGGGCGGACATGGGTGTTGGATGGGCAGATCAACAGGGTTGACGGCCATCTTACGGCCCGGCTCCCGCCACTAAACTCGCACCCCATGAACCTTGCCCTGGCCCAACTCTCCCCACATCTCCAGCGCGGCCTGGGCTCCTTGTATGTGCTGCATGGCGACGAGGCCCTGTTGCAGCAGGAGGCGCTGGACGCCATCCGCGCGGCGGCACGCGCCCAGGGTTACACCGAGCGCAGCAGCTACACCGTGGCCGGCGCGCATTTCGACTGGAGCGCGGTGCTGGCGGCGGGCGGGTCCTTGAGCCTGTTTGCCGATAAGCAAATCGTGGAGGTGCGCATTCCGTCCGGCAAGCCGGGCAAGGACGGCAGCGCCGCGCTGCAGCAGCTGGCCGAATCCGCGCGCGGCAACGACAGCACACTGACCCTGGTCCTCCTGCCCCGGCTGGACAAGGCGACCAAGACCAGCGCCTGGTTTGCCGCGTTGGAGGGCAACGGCGTGGCCATCCAGATCGACCCCATCGAGCGCGCCGCGCTGCCGCAGTGGATTGCCCAGCGCTTGCAGCAGCAAGGCCAGCGCGTGCGCGCGGGCGAGGAGGGGCAGCGCACCCTGCAGTTCTTTGCCGACCGGGTGGAGGGCAACCTGCTGGCCGCCCACCAGGAAATTCAGAAGCTGGCGCTCTTGCACCCGCCGGGCGAGTTGACGTTGGAACAGGTCGAATCCGCTGTGCTGAACGTGGCGCGCTACGACGTGTTCAAGCTGTCCGAGGCCGTGCTCGCCGGCCAGCTGGGCCGGGTGCAGCGCATGCTCGACGGCCTGCAGGCCGAGGGCGAGGCCGAGGTGCTGGTCCACTGGGCGCTGGCCGAGGACATCCGCGCCCTCAAGCGCGTGAAGGACGCGATGAACGCCGGCAAGCCCCTGCCGATGGCCCTGCGCGAGCACCGCGTCTGGGGCGTCAAGGAGCGCCTGTTCGAGCGCCTCCTGCCCCGCGCCAGCGACGCCGCCCTGGGCGAGCTGCTGCAAGCGGCTCATCAGGTGGATGGCATCGTCAAGGGGCTGAAAGTGCCCGACTGGCCGGCTAACGGCTGGCAGGCCCTGCACCGGCTGGCGTTCCAGCTGGGGCGGCTGGGCCAGATGGGCCGTTAGGCCCATCCTCAGTGCTATTGATTTAAGAGCTTGTACCGCTGGTATCTATTGGTCTGGAGACCAAAAAGACCATCAATTCAGCTTTAGCGCGCCAGAAAGTCCAGCGCCATCGCGGCCATGGCCTTGGCGCCTACCGGCATGGCCTTTTCGTCAAAGTCGAAGAAGGGGCTGTGGTTGGGGGCCGCGGTGGCCGGGGTCTTGCCCTCGGGCGCGGCGCCCAGCACCACGTACATGCCGGGCACGGCATTGGCGAACTCCGAGAAGTCTTCCGAGGCCATGAATTTCGAGGCTTCCTGGGCGTTGCCGTTGGTCACCTTTTTCAGGACCGGAATCATCGACTGCGTGAGTGCGGCATCGTTCACGGTGACCGGGTAGCCGAAGGGGTCAAACGTCACCTTGGCGGTGGCGCCGTTGGCGGCGGCCGCCGCTTCGGCAGCGCGGGTGATGCGCTGCTTGGCGTCGGCGCGCATGCCTTCGTCGAAGGTGCGCAGCGTGCCAGCCATCTCGACCGACGTGGGGATGATGTTGCTGCGGTTACCGCCGTTGATCTGGCCGATCGAGACCACCGCGGGCTCCTTGGTGATCTCCAGCTGGCGGGCCACCACGGTCTGCAGCGCGGTCACGACCTGGGCCGACGCGACGATCGGGTCAATGCCGTTCCAGGGGAAGCCGCCATGGGTCTGCTTGCCGGTCACGGTGATGCGCACGGTGTCGCCACTGGCGAACAGCGGGCCGCTGCGGTAGCCGATCATGCCCGACGGCAAGGTGGGAATGATGTGCACGGCAAATGCGGCGTCGGGCTTGGGATTGGTCAGTACGCCGGCATCGACCATGGCCTTGGCCCCCACCGGCTTGCCCAGGTCTTCCTGGCGGGAATGGCCTTCCTCCGCGGGCTGGAAGATGAACTTGACGCTGCCCTTGATCTGGCTGCGCATGCCGGCCAGCACCTCGGCCACGCCCATCAGCATGGCCGTGTGGCCATCGTGGCCGCAGGCGTGCATGACCGGCGATTCCACGCCCATGTTGATCTGCTTGGCCTTCGAGGCAAAGGGCAGGCCGGACTGCTCGGCGACGGGCAGCGCGTCCATGTCGGCGCGCAGCGCCACCACCTTGCCTGGCTTGCCGCCCTTGAGCAGGCCCACCACGCCGGTGCCGCCCACGCCGGTCTGCACTTCCAGGCCCAGCTTTGTCAGGTGCTCGGCCACCAGCTTGGCGGTGCGGTGTTCCTGGTTGGACAGCTCGGGGTGCTGGTGGATGTCGCGGCGCCAGGCGACCATCTTGGGCTGGATCGCGTCGAACTGGGGCGTCAGGCGGGCGAGGGTGGCCGCATCCACGCTTTGCGCCGAGGCCAGGCTAGTTTGAGCCAGGAGGGCGACGAGGAGGGTCTGCGGGAGGAGGCGGAAGGCAGAACGGGCCATGGGTTGTCTCTGTCGTGTCGATTGCGGATGGGGCGCGATCCTAGGCACGCAGCCGTTCCTTGGGTAGCCAGGCCCAGGCGTTACCGTCAGGCATTGCCTGACACCTGCACACGTCCTCTCGCGTTCAGCGCAGGGGGTGGACTTCCACCGAACGCATGATGCGTTTGAGCGCCGGGTCTTCGCTGGCCACGGCGTCTTCGGCCGCGTCCTTGACGCACTCGATGAACAGCTGGGCGGTGTCGTCCAGCGCATCGCCGCGCCGCATCACCAGGCTGGTGGTCATCTCGGGCAGGGGCTCTCGGATGGGCAGGGCCTGCACGCGGTCGCGCAGCAGGGGCGCTTCCACCAGCGGCCAGGGGCAGACGGTGAGTATGTCGCTCGCATCCAGCATGCCGAACGCGATCAGCGACGAGCGCGCGCAGTGCAGGCGCTCCGGCGGCGGATCGATCCCGATCTGCTGCAGCCGCGACAGCAGCGTGTGCTCGTCGGCATCGTGGTGGACTGTCATCAGCCAGTCCTGCTCCGCCAGTTCCGCCAGCGAGGTGGCCTGGGCCAGCGGATGGCCGCGCCGTGCAATCACCGCCACGCCGCTGGAAAACAGGTCGCGCACAAAAAAGTGGCTGCCCAGGCTGCGCGGCGGGGGCATGCCGATCACGATGTCCTGGCTACCGTCGCGTAGCCCCGGATGTGCGCTGCCCAGCGACTCCGACAGGTCCAGGCGCACCGTCGGGCGCAATGCCCGAAAGCGCCGCAGCACGCCCGGCAGCAACGACTGGCTGACCCAGGGCGTCACCCCGACCGAGAGCGTGCCCCCCGGCAGGCCGCGCAGGCGGTCCAGCCCTTCCTCCGCGCGGGCTACCTGCCCGAGGATCAGGCGGGCGTGCACCAGCAATTCATGCCCAAAGTGCGTCGGAATGGCACCGCTGGCCTCCCGCTTGAGCAGCGGTGCACCCACATCCCGCTCCAGCTCGCGCAGCCCCTGGCTGACAGACGCCGCCGAAATCCCCAGGCCCTCCGCCGCCGCGCGCACGCTCCCCCGGTCGGCGACACCGACGAAATAGCGGAGTTGGTGGAGTTTCATGGGGGCGACAGGCTTGTCGATCAGTTGGGGCTGCGCAACCAGCCCGCCAGCAGTGGCGAAGCCGGTTCGGCGAACGGATTGACCACGGTCACCCCACGCCAGGTGAAGCCATGGTGGAAATCCTCGGAGATCAACAGGCGGCAATGGTTTTCTGCAGCCACGGCGAGGATCAGTGCATCCCACATCGGCAGTTGATGGTCCACCGTCAAGTCCAGCGCCGCCTGAAAGGCAAACCAAGTGGAATCGACCACTTCAAAACTGTCGGCCCAGCCCAGGATGGCTTCGCGCATTTGCGTTGGTGTGCGTTTGGCTTTGGCGGTCAGGACGCGAGCCAGCTCGCCCAGCGTTTGCGCCGGGAGCAGGACATCGCGGCCAGGCAATCGTTCCATCAACTGCAAGGCCATGCCGCAGCGGTACGCATCTCCCAGCCCTTCGGCGTAGGCCAGGATGTTGGTGTCCAGGGCAACCCTCACCGATCAGCCCTCGTAGAGCGCATCGCGCGTCCAGTCGCGCGCACCGCTGGGCGTCTGTTGGCGCAGCCGGACCAACAACTGGCGTTTGGCAGATTCGCGCTCGGCCTCGTTGGCGGATGCCGGGCCGATGGTGGCCACGGGTTTGCCACGCGACAACACGGTGACGACCTCGCCGCTGGCAACATCGCGCAGCAGGGTGGAGAAATGGCGGTTGGCGTCGCCCGCCGAGATGGTTTTCATGGGTGGCACCCAAGGTAGTGTTGGGCACTACATTTTCTGGATCCGAGCGTCGGCGTCAAGCGATTCCAGAATTAAAAGGTTTTTGGGCTATAGCCCTTTAGATACCAGCGGTAGTAGCTATTGAATTGGTAGTATCCGCGCCGATTCAAGCCCGGTGCGTGGCCGCCTGCATCAGCACTTTGGCGGCCCACTGGTTCAGGCTGGTGCCGGCGGCCTGCGCGGCGGCCTGCGCGGCGGTCAGGGCGGCGCTGTGTACTTCAGGCGGGACGCGCAGCATCAGTTTGCCGCTGGCGGGTTTAAGCGGCGCAACGCCGGTGCGGGCGCATTCTTGAAGGTAGAAATCCACTGCCCGCTCAAAGTCCTGGCGCAGTTCCTGCACCGTTTGGCCCTCAAACGTGATGCTGACCTGATCGGGCAGGCCCAGCACCTTGCCCCAAAGAATCCCGTCATCGGCATCGAATTCAACGCGGGCCGTCAGTCCCTTGTGCGTCAGTGTGCTGTTCATGGCTTCACTCCTACCGCCTGCAGCCAGGCGCGAATGAACCAGCGCCTTCAACCACCTCGCCACCCAGAGCCACCACCAACGCCTCAATGTCAACGAACTTGATCCCGCCAACTGTTGGCACATCGCCTCACCCGCCGCTGGACGCACTGTCCTTGGGGAGCCAGCCTTCGGCCAGCACATCGGCCATGCGCCAGGGGCAGGCTTCGGGGAAGGTGTCCAGATCGAGCCCAGTTTCGGATTCGGCAAGGCCCTTGGCTTTGGCCCAGACAAGGTCGTTCCAGGCGGCATCGTCGAATTTGGTTTGTAGGCTGGGCGCTTCTTTCAGCAGGTAGCACACCTCTTTGCGCTGGGTGCGGATGGTGAATTCCCAGCTTTTGCTGCGCTTGCTTGGCTGAAATTGCCACTTGAGCAGGTGTGCCAGCAACACGGCCATGCGGCTGGCCAGTTCGCGTTGTTCGCTTTTTCCCACGTCCTCGATTTCCTCTGCCAAATGCTGAAGGTCCAGGGCGGAAAAATTGCCCGAGCGCAAAAAGTGGGCCTGTTCACGCGCCCAGGCGACCACGTCGGTTTCGTAGCGGGTGCTCATGCGGTGGGTCTTTCCTTCAAGGGGGATGTTGTCCAGGTGCCAATCATTCCAGGGTTCCGGGTGCCCCCGCCCCGGCCCCCTGCAGATTCAACGCCAGCAGGCGACGGAGGTCAGGCGTGAGAGCCCACACTTTGCGCCAGCACCGACACCAGGTAGGTGTTCATGCTCACGCCCTCTTGCTGCGCCCTGGCCACCAGCCGGGTGTGCAGGCTTTTGGGCACACGGGCCACAAACCTGCCGGACTCTCCGCCAGCCCCTGGCTGTGGGATGGGGTCTCCGCACTCGGAGGCCACGTTTAACCATGCCTGAGCAGCAGCGTAACCATCAGTCACGGCGGCTTCTGGCGTTTCGCCATCGCCCATGCAGCCCGGCAAGTCTGGGAAGGTGGCCAGCCAGCCGCCGCCATCTTCGGCAGCCAGGGGGCGGATTTCAATGGGGTAGTCCTTGGGGTTCATGCTCACTCTCCTTGTCCGGTTTGGGTCAGCCGAATCAGCTTTTTGATGTAGATGGCTTTGATGGGGCGGTGCGCCGGGATGCTGATCTTTGCCCCCGCCGCATTGCGCACCACATGGTGGTTTCCGCCCGGGCAATGCACCGTCAAGCCGCTGGCCTTGGCAACCGTATGCACCTGGTCAATTTGCCAGTCCAGTGGGTTGTTGGCCATGGCTTCAATCAGTTTCTGCGCTTTGCTCATGGAAATGATGATACTAAATATAGTGTCAAATTGCAAAATTTCGCGCTGTGCTTTTGGGGTGGACCAATTGACGTTTCACGCCGGACTTTCAGGCGCGATAACGCAAGCCTCCTTGTCGGGATTCGGATGAGTTTTTAGCCTCTAGCCCTTTAAATGCGAGCGGTACTAGCTATTGAATTGAGAGCATTTTTGCCGCGCTTGCCCCCTGGTTCCGCCCCCGCCCGCTCCAGGTTCAACGCCAGCAGGCGGCGCAGGAATTCGTCGTCTTCCGTGGGGGCAGTTATCGTCCGGCGGGCGATAGGATGAAACATCGCTGTGTCCAGATGTAGGCCTGCGGTCGGTGAAAAGGAAGAACATGAACGTGCTGACGGACAAAGAGGGCAAAACTTGCAGTGCCATGACGATGGAGTCGCCAGACGATTTTTGCGATCCTTTTGCTGGCGTTGTGTACCCCTGCTTGATTTGGGACCATGACGGGCACTTTTCTCAGGCTCAACGAGTTGAAGTTGCAAAAAGGTTGCTGGACTCAGGCTGTCGGTATGCCGTTTGCGGTGGGCGCCACAGCGAAGCCTGGCACGACGTAGTGGATGAAGTTTTTGTGGTCAAGCATCAGGATGACTCTGATGAGGTGCGCGAGGCCATGTACGTCATGACCACTTGCCATGAAAGCGAGTCCCCTGAGGAGGTCGCATTTTTCTTTGTATGTTGCACATGCTTTGATCAGCATGACTTCTCGCGCTATCTCGTGCTGCACATCGGGCATGGTCCTTTGCATGCAGAGTTGGAGGCAGCGGTGAAACACACCTGCGACCGATTTCTATGAGACGCATGCCTATCCCGGGTAACGCTTCGAGACAGGGGCAAGGTCAGGTTATGCAGGAACAAACATCGCATAGTTCATCGCTGAATGCTGGGCAGAAGCCAGAAACCGCCCAACCCCGCGAAAAGTTGCGCAAAAAATCGCGGACATCGCAAAGAGCCGGTATTCCGCTAAATATCCCTGATTACGAGCCGTCAGATATGGGGGAGCTACTGACAGACAGCTTCACTTCAGAGACTGAGCGAATTTATTTGCCCAAGCTCGGATAAGTGCTTTACACCACCACCCGCACCTTGAGCGCCATCAGCTTGTAGGTATCCAGCCGGTCTTCGTCCAAAACCGTCTCGAAGCACTGGCCGCCACTGGTTTCCACCGCCGAACGGATGACCAGGTCCATTCCCAGCAGCGCGGCATACAGCTTTTCCAGGCGCACCCTGCCCGCATTGTCCGGGCCGATGTTGGCTCCCAGCCCGATGCGGCAGGTCTTCACGCCGGGCAACTGGGCCAGCTGGTTGCATAGGCCTTCCAGGGCGGGTATTACTCCTGAATTCATAGCTATTGCCGCTCGTATCTATTGGCCTAGGGGGCAAAAATACCTCAGCCTGTGCGCCACGTTGGCGACGCGCTGTATGCCCAGGGGCACGGGCGGGTAGAGGCAGGCCTACTCCAGGCCGGGCCAGCCGCCTGAAGTCCGAGGCCCTCAAGGCCGGCTACATGGAAGCGCTCAAGGCGTGGGAGCAAGGCAAGGGCGCCCAGGTGCTGAAGCAGCGCCTGTGGGTGGCCGAGCGGGAAAAGACCCGCTACATGGCCAACCGCATCGCCCAGACCGAACTGGCCCGCGCCCACCAGGACAAGGTGGCTGCGCAGATCATGGCGGACGACACCATCACCGTGGTGCAAGTGAAGCTGAACCCGCGCCATCCATTGCCGGACATTTGCGACCTGCACGCCAGGGCGGATTTGTGGGGCTTGGGGCCCGGCCTGTACCCGAAGGCAAAGGCGCCGAAACCGCCTTTCCATCCGCATTGCTGGTGCCGTCTGGTCACGCGCCCCGACAAAACTGCCGAGGTAGCCCGCGAGCGTGAGGATGCTGTGCGGGTGTGGCTGCGCACCCTACCGGCCGCCGAAGCCGCGCGCGTGCTGGGTAACCGCCAGCGGCTCGATTACGTGCTGAACGGGGCGGACTGGGAGAGGGTGACGCAGGCAGCCGTGAGGGACGAGTACCGGCTGCGGAGGGTGGGGGACAATCTGCAGATGCGGTTTTTCAAGCAGCCGACCGAGACGTTCGGCCCATACGACCCAGGCGCACCAAGGGTGAAGCCAGACATATCCACACCTGCACGCCGTGTTGCGGTAGAAATCGAGGATGCCATCCGGCGCGATGAAATGGAGACGGGTGTTTTCATTGCGTCAGATGGTCAGGTGCTGCTGCGGCGGCAAGGGCAGCCCGACCGTGTGAAGTACCTTGAATCTGAACTACGGCCAATGCGCGGCACCATCTTCACCCACAACCACCCAGGTGGGGCAGGATTCAGTGTAGAAGACGTGATACTGGCCTCGGAGTTTGGATTCGATGAACTGCGCGCCGTGACCTCAAACTTCCGGCATGTGGCCTATGGCATTCCGGCGTTTGACAGCGCAGAATGGCAGCGTGCCTACGCACTTGCCGAGTCCGAGGTTGCGCCCATGCTGATCGAAATGGTCAGAGCTGGCGACCTTCACCCCAAAGACTTTGGTGTGGAAGCGCGCCACAGGGCTTGGGCAAGAGTGGCCAAACATTTCAACTTTCTGTACGTGAGGGAAAAATCATGAGTTTGCTGATTGAAACGCGCGACGGAAAACTGGCCAGAAAAGAACGCGCGGATGTCGCACCAGATGATTTCTTGGTTTTTGATGGCCCCGATGCTTTTGAAAGTACCGCCCGCCTGCAGCGCGAGCTAGAGGCCGACATTGCCGCCGCCGGCGGCCTAGAGGCGTGGCGCGCCCAACACCACGAACCCGCACACGCCTAAAGGCTATCTCACCCAACCACCCGCACCTTCAGCGCCATCAGCTTGTAGGTCTCCAGCCGGTCTTCGTCCAGCACCGTCTCGAAGCACTGGCCGCCGCTGGCTTCCACGGCCGAGCGAATGGCCAGGTCCATGCCCAGCAGCGCGGCATACAGCTTTTCCAGGCGCACCCGGCCTGCATCGTCCGGGGTGTCGTCAAACGGCTGGATGGGCTGGCCAAAGTAGATCAGCGCCTCGCAGTCCATCATCAAAGAATTCATGGCTGAGTACTGGCCAGAATCCCTCAACAACCCGCAGTCTCGCCTCTATGCCGCTCAAATTGGACCACTCATTAGGAGCCGATATGCCGCTAAATATGCCTGAGCTAGACCTTGATCTGGGGATCATTACGCACGGCGCTTGCGATACGCCTGAAGCGCAAGCGCGCTTTGATGCTGAGCAAATGGGCAAGCCGCCAGCAACAGAGGACCCTCACCCCACCCCCGCACCTTGAGCGCCATCAGCTTGTAGATCTCCCACTGGGTTTTTAGCCTCTAGCCCAGTAAATACCAGCGGTAGTAGCTGTTAAATTGAGAGCGTTTTGGCGCCGATTCACGCCCGCTGTGTGGCCGCCTGAATCAGGGCATTGGCGGC
>CAZQXQ010000103.1:0-10005 GCA_964597235.1 uncultured Burkholderiaceae bacterium
TGAACGGCCTGGCCGACGTGGCCCGCGTGCTGGAAACCGGCGCCAACGCCATCGAAGTGGACCCCGCCCTGATCCCCCGCGCCCGCCAGCCGATTGACCGCATGCTCGCCTTCACCGCCGCGCTGAAAGAGGGCAAGCCCCTGGGCAGCCTGGTGCCGCATCTGGGGGCGGCGTGAGTCACGCCTCAACCGACCGTTTCAGGCGTGCAGCGCCGCGTATTCGCGTGCGGTTGGCAAAACGCGCGGAATGGGGCGGTTGAGCGGCTTGACCGCCTCCCATCCAAGGCAGGCCAGCCAGGTCTGGCGTGGGATCGGCTTGTGGGCGGTGCGGTAGTAACTGACCATGCGCCGGCTGATGCCCAGCGCCTCTGCTGCCCCACTCAGAGACAAGCCGTTACGGTTCATCCAGTCGTCAAACATTTCGTGACTGACTTCGCTTGCCTGCTCCTTGGCCCAGGCATAGACGTTGTCTGCACCGAACTCCTCGTCCAGCCACTCAATGCTGTGGCCCCATTCGCTGACATGCGCACGGGCGAAGACGGTCGGGTCCAGCAGGGGGGCCAAGGTGGGATGGCGGCGCAAGTGGGCCTCGACATCGACCTCCAGCGTTTCGCCCGTGCTCCAGGTTGTGCGCAGCCGGTAGGGTGCCAGGGCCTGCACGGCTTGCAGTTGTGGAAAGAAGTAATCGTTCATGCTTGGTTCCTCCGCCATTGTTGTTGGAGACCCACCTGGTTCGCCCTGATCCAGACCAGCGCCTCGCGGATTTCCCGCTCGGCGATCCGACCCTGAATCTGGAAGGTTTCGAGGTGGACAGTGCAATCGCGGCCGTCGCGCAGCTTGACATGCACGTGCGGTGGCGGGTGGTCATCGAGGTACATCACCACGCGGCAGTTGTCGAAGCGCTGAAGGGTGCTCATGGCGGAAGTCTAGTGCAATGGTTGCTCTATGGCAATTTGCCAAGGCCGGCTGCTGATGAGGTCGCTGTCGGTCTGTGACCATCTTGTCGTCGTGCCCTTTACACTCGGCGTCCCTCGCACTTTGTAATGCAATCCGCAGAGGAAAAACCGTCTAAAGTCAATAAATACGTGCGGTATTAGCTATGAATTTTGAAGCGAATTTGACCGCGAATCATCCAACCGTACCCCCCATCACCGCCCTGGTGGACTTTGCCGACCCCCGTGACCCGGCCGCGCCGCGCTTGCGTCACGCCTTTGGTCGGCCCAGCGCCTTGTGGCAGGCGCGGCGGCCCGAGGAAGTGCCCGCCGTGCTGGCGGCTGCCGAGGCGGCTGCGGTGGCGGGCGCCTGGTGCCTGGGCTTTGTGGCCTACGAGGCGGCGCCGGCTTTTGATGCGGCCCTGGCTACCCACGCGCCGGATCCCGCCCAAGGACCGCTGGCCTGGTTTGCCGCCTACGACCAGCCCTTGCCCTGGCCCGAGGGGGAGGACGCGCTGGCCACCGCTGCCCCCTGGCTGGACTGGTCCGCCGACCTGGACCGCCCGGCCTTCGATGCGGCGCTGGCCCGCATCCAGGCTGGCATTGCGGCGGGTGAGACCTATCAAGTGAATTTCACCGGCCCGCTGCGCGCCGCCTTGTCGCCGGAGGAGGGTGCAGATCAGGGCCGGCTCCTGTTCGCCGCGCTGCAGCGCGCCCAGCCTGGGGGCTATGCCGCGTGGATCGACACCGCCGCCGCGCAGCGCGCGCTGGCAGACGATGGGGCAGGGCATAGGGCTGCCGTGGAGACACTGGGCATCCAGGTGCTGTCTGTCTCGCCCGAGCTGTTCTTTGACTGGCGCGGCGACCAGATCTTGGCCCGCCCCATGAAAGGCACCGCCCCGCGCGGCGCCACGCCCGAGGAAGATGCGGCGCTCGCCCAGGGCCTGCGCGCCTCGCCCAAGGAGCGCGCCGAGAACGTGATGATCGTGGACCTGCTGCGCAACGACCTCTCGCGCATCGCCCAGCCGCACAGCGTGCAGGTGCCCGCGCTGCTGCAAACCCAGGCGCTGGCCAGCGTCTGGCAGATGACCTCGGACGTGACCGCCCGCACCCGGCCCGGCACCCGGTTGACCGATGTCTTTGCCGCACTGTTTCCCTGTGGCTCAGTCACCGGCGCGCCCAAGGTGCAGGCCATGCAGACTATCCGCGGGCTGGAGCCCGCGCCCCGGGGTGTCTATTGCGGCGCCATCGGCCTGCTGCGGCCAGAGCCTGATCCGAACGCTCCATCTGGGGCCGTCCGCGCCACCTTTAATGTGCCGATCCGTACCGTGGTGCTGCAGGGCGACCAGGCCGTCTGCAGCATCGGCAGCGGAATCACCTCTGGCGCTGAGGCCCCCGCCGAATGGGCCGAGTGGGGGCATAAGCGGGCGTTCCTTGAGCGGGCGAATGCAGGTTTCGAACTGCTGGAAACCCTGGCGCTGGACGAGGGCCGCTTGCGCCATTTGCCCGACCACTTGGCACGCATGCACGGCGCGGCGCGGCATTTTGGCTTTCCGTGGCCCGAGCCGGCGATCGTGGATGCCCTGCAGGCCCTGGCCACTGCCCACCCCCAGGGCCTGTGGCGCGCGCGCCTGCGGCTCGATGCCTCCGGTCAACCGACTGCCGAGGCTTATGCCGCCACGCCCACGCCGTCCCAGGTGCGGCTGCAGCTGGCAGACCGGCCTTTTCTGGCGGCGCACAGCGCCTTTGTGCGCCACAAAACCACCCGCCGCGACCATTACGCCGCCTTTGCACCGCATGCGCCGGGCGTGTTCGACACCATTCTCTGGAACGCGGCCGGCGAGCTGACCGAAACCACCTTCGGCAACCTGGCCGTGCGGATCGATGGCGAATGGGTCACGCCCCCCGTCGCCTGCGGCCTGCTGCCCGGCGTTGGCCGCGCCATGGCACTGCGCGAAGGTCGCCTGCGCGAAGCCGTGGTGCGACTGAGCGACCTGCCCCGGGTGCAGGGCTGGGCGTTTGTCAACAGTTTGCGGGGGTGGATTGGGGCGACGGTGGGGTGAAGTGAGAAAGCGCGTCGCCTATCTTTCTACCCGCGCCACCACCCCCGTCAACCGGCACACGCCTTCAAAGATCGGCTCCGGCCCGCGCACCACCTCGAACAGGGTGGCTTTGTCCCACCAGTCGTAGCTGTTTTCCACATGGGTCATGTCGCCATGCAATGCCACCGACACGGTGTAGCTGCCGGGGCCCAGGTTCAGCTCGGGCACGTCCCAGCACAACGTGGCCTCCTGGCCCACGGGCAACTCGGCCAGGCCTGGGGTCTGGACATGCCAGGTGTTGGTGCCGAACACATCGTTGCCCAGGCGGTCGCGCACCAGGAAGCCCACGGTCAGATCATGAACCGGCGCGTGCTTGACGAGCCGCACCTTGAGCTGTAACCGCTCCCCCACGATGAACACCCGCGCCAGGCCCTGGGCGTTGTGGCAGGCCACCTCCTGGATCCGCGCGCGCCCGTCGCCCGAGCGCACGCCTACCGCCCGTTCGCCCACCGGGGCAGCCTGGGCTTCGAAATCGCGGTTCTCCTTCTCGGCGATCAGCGCGTTGTACAGGTCCAGCACCTGGTCGGGCACATCATCGGCCACCACGCGGCCTGCATCCAGCAGCACTGCGCGGTCGCACAGGCTCTTGATGGCACCCGGGTCGTGCGAGACAAACAGCAGCGTCGTCCCCTGCTCCCGAAAACCCCGGATGCGCGCATAGCACTTGTGCTGAAAGTACACATCGCCCACCGCCAACGCCTCGTCCACGATGAGCACGTCCGGGCGTACGGCCGTGGCCACGCTGAAGGCCAGGCGCACCTGCATGCCGCTGGAATAGGTGCGCACCGGCTCGTCGATGTAGCGGCCAATCTCGGCAAAGGCCTCGATGCCCGGCATGGCGGTCGCAATCTCGTGGTCCGCCAGGCCCAACAGCTGCGCCGCCATCCAGGCGTTCTGGCGCCCCGTGAAATCGGGGTGGAAACCCATGCCCAGCTCTAAAAGTGCTGCCACCCGGCCCTGTAGCTTGACGTGCCCCTGCGTGGGGGTGCTGGTGCCGGTGATCATTTTCAGCAGCGTGCTCTTGCCCGCGCCATTGCGGCCGATCACCCCCACCGCCTGGCCCGGCGCCACGCGCAGGTTCAGGCCCTTGAGCACCCACTGCAGTTCATGGCGCAGCTGGCCTGGCTGCAGCCATTCGCGCAGGCGCGCCCAGCGGCTGGGGTAACGCTTGTAGGCCTTGCCCAGGTCGAACAGCTCAATGCTGCCCTTGTCCAGCGTGTGGCCGACAGAGTTATTTGATTCAGAGGTCTGCATAAAAAAGGGCCACGCAAGCCGTACTCAACTTCACCAACGTCCTTCACACCCAGTGCCACCGTGGAACCGGCTTTGCTGGGCCACGGGTGGCGTCCCCCTGGGGGGAAGCCGCAAAGCGGCTCAGGGGGGTCAAAGTTCATCCGCCATTTCCGGCGCGCGCGCCCGGTACACCTTCCAGCCCCACAGCGCCAACACCAGCGCCAGCGTGCCCACGGCGCCCAGGCGCTGCCAGGCCAGCGCATCAGGCAAGCTGCCGTACAGCAGCACATGCTGGTAGTGGTGCACCAGGACTGCGAAGGGGTTCCACCACAGCCAGTCCTGCGCCCAGGTGGGCAACACGCTCATCGGATAGACGATGGGCGTCAGCCAGAACCAAAACAGCAAACTCACCGTCACCAGTTGCCCCACGTCCCGGAAAAACACGTTCAGCGTCGCCGCCAGCATGCCCAGGCCCAGCGTCAGCAAGAGCTGCACCGCCAGCACGGGCAGCAAGCCCAGCATAGGCCAGCCCGGCCAGTTGCCGCTCACCAGCAAAAACACCAAGAACAGCCCAAAGATCACCAGAAAGTTGAAGGTGGTCATGCCCAAGGCAATCAGCGGCAGGCAAATCCGCGGGAACGAGGCTTTCTTCAGCAAATTGCCGTTCGCCACAAACACCGACTGCAGCTTGCCCAGCGATTCGGCAAAGTAGCCCCAGGTCAGCACCCCGGCGCACAGGTAAATGCTGTAGCCGTAGGTGGCCTCCACGCCCGCCAGACGGCTGCGCATCACGTTCGCAAACACCAGCGTGTACACCGCGATCATCGCCAGCGGCTGCAAAAAGATCCAGGCCGCACCCAGGAGCGAGCCCTTGAACTGCACCTCAATGTCTCGGCGCACACTGCCCAGCACAAAAGTCCGAAACCGCCATACATCGCGCACGATGCCCGGCCACGGCAACGCCGCCAAACGATTCACCACGGTCCTGCTCCTGTCCTTGCCGGCGCTCATGCGCACAAAGTCTCCACCACCCGGTCCCACGACAGGCCCAGCGCCTGGATGCGCGCCCGTCCCGCCTCGCCCATGGCGCGGCTGCGGGCTTTGCGTGCCCACAGCTGCTCCAGCGCCTCGGCCAGCGCCTCGGGCGTGGGTTCGGTCACCCAGCCTGTCTCGCCAGGCTGCACAAATTCCAAGGGCCCGCCCGAATCCGTGCAGGTGATCACCGGCTTAGCGGCAAACATGGCCTCCAGCGTGATGTAGCCCAGGTCCTCGTCGCGCGGCACGAACACCACACCCAGCGCGTGCGCGTACAGTGCCAGCCGCTCGGATTCCGAAAAATTACCGATCAGCCGCACCCGGTCCTGCAGGCCGTACTTTTCGATCAAGCCCGCATAGCGCTCGTGCTGCCCGCCCGTGCCGCCAATCAGGACGCGCAGCGGGCACTTGAGCAGCCGCGCGGCCTCAATCACCAAGTCTTGGCGCTTCAGGCTCTCCAGCCGGCTGGGCACAAACACATAGCCCCATTCCTCGCCGCAATACAAGCGCTCCGCGCCCGGCGGCGGGTGGTACAGCGGCTGGGCATGCACGCTGTTGAACTGCAGCATCCGCTCGGCCACCCGTTTGGAATTGGCAAACACCCGCCGCAGCCGGGGCAGCACACGCTTGTCAAAGCCAGTCACCGCCTCGCGCAGGCGGCGCAGCGCGGACGAGGCCTGGGCCTCGTCGTACAGCTCGTACACCGCGCGGTGCTGGTGCAGCACCCAGCCAATGTGGTGCGGGTGCGCCATGCCATAGCCGGGAAACTGCAGGCTGATCATGCGGTCCGCCGTCTGGCCGTTGGGCGCGGCCATGTCGTAGCCCTCGCAAAACGCCATTAGCTTTTCGATGTCGGCCTCGGGCGAGAACTTGAAGGGCAGCTTGATCCGCTCCACCTCATGCCCCGCCCGCAGCAGCGCCGCGTGCAGGTTGTCGGCATGCAGCTCCGCTCCGCCACGCAAAAAAGGCGCCTGGCTGGCGCTCAACAGGATTCGCATGGCTTCTTATTAGTTAGGGTTGGAAGCCACAGGCTTATGAGCCACCACCGCAAAATCCTGCCCGCCACAGGTCATGCCGTTCAGGCGCTGCACAACCGGCTCGTCGCCGGGCACATTGGCCGATTCGGGGTATGGGTGCAGGCGCAGCACCGGCTGGGTTTGCAAGCCGCAGTATTCAACCAGGAAGGCCATGCTGTCCGGCGTCAGCGGCTGGGTGTGCGTGGGGTCGTGATAGAAGGTGTGCGTGCCCACCCAGATGTTTTCCGGGTTGGGCGTCTCGTAGATCAGCACCCCGCCCGGGGCCAGTACGCGGGCGCATTCTTGCGTCAGCGCCAGGCGCAGCGCAAACGGCAGGTGCTCCATCAAATGGAAGGCCGTGATCGCCAGCGCCGAATTGGCCGGCTTGGCCCGCAGCCATTCCAGCGCATCGCCCGCCTGTGCGTTCAGCCCTTGGCCCTGCGCATGGGCCACCGGGCCAGGGTTCAGGTCCACCCCCTGGTGCTTGAAACCCTCGGCGCGCAGCAAGTCCAGCCATACGCCCCGGCCACAGCCTAGGTCCAGGCATACCAAGTCCCCTACCACTGCCCGAGCCGCGTGCAGCAGATGCAGGTAGTCCTGCGCCAGCTGGGCGCGCAGAGCGGCTTCTTCGCCCCGAAAATGCGCCTCAAAAGCCACAAAGAATTGGTCGACCGCCGCCGCATCGGCCTTGGCAGCCGCCTCGGTGCGGGCCTGCTGCTCCAGCAGAGCACGCGCGGTCTCCAGGATCGCCTGGTCCTGCGCCATCTGGGCCTGCAACTGCTGCAAGGCTGCATCCTGCGCCCGCGCTTGGGCCAGAGCCAAGCCAAAGGCCCCCGCCTGTGCGCGGCGGGCCAGCCAGCGTTCGGTGCGGCGCAGCACCCCGCGCACCAGCCACTGCGCTTTGCCACGGGCCACCGGCAAATTCAGCGCAAAGCGCAACAGGTGGCCCAGCCAACGCCCCTGCGCCCACAGCCCAGGGCGCAGGCGCTGGGCCTCGTCGGACAGCACCATCTCCAGCAACAGCTCGGTACGCGGCTTGTGGCGGGCCAGCTCGACCAGCACATGGTCGCGGCCCTGGGGGTCGGGGCTGCGGCCCAGCACGCGCTGGTAGGCCAGGGCCACAAAGCCCTCGGCATCCACCACCCAGTAGGGCGAGCTGGGCGCCAGCCCCGCCATACGCCCCGCATAGGCCATCAGGGCGTTTTGCAGGGTGTTGGGCTGCAGCACGGGCCCCGTTCCAGGCGCTCTGGGCGGCGCCCAGGGCTGCGTGGGCGGCGCGTGGGCCAGATCGGTATCGGCATGTTCGGCCGCCACCTCGCGCAGGCGGGCCAGCAGCTGGTCCAAATCCAAAGGAGCCATGGGGGGTTGCATGGGTCAAAGCAAAAACAAAAGCCGGCTAGTGTAGCCAAGCCCCCCTCCTAGAATGGTCCGCATGACACGCAAAAAGCTCCCCATCGGCCTCCAGACCCTGCGCGAAATCCGTGAAGAGGGCTATTACTACGTGGACAAGACACCGCTGGCGCTACAGCTGGTGGGTCAAGGCAAGTACTACTTCCTGTCGCGCCCACGCCGTTTTGGCAAAAGCCTGTTTCTGGACACCCTCAAAGAGTTGTTTGAAGGCAACGCTGCCTTATTCAAGGGGCTGTACGCCGAAGACCACTGGGATTGGTCGGTCCAGCACCCGGTGCTGCGCATCAGTTTTGGCGGCGGGGTGCTGGGCTCGGTGGCGGATTTGCAGGCCAGCCTGGATGAGCAACTGGGCACGCTGGAAGCCCGTTTTGGGTTGCCCGCCGAGTACCCCGACGCCCGCAGCCGCTTCAAGCGCCTGATCCTGCGGCTGGCCCAACAAACCGGCCAACGCGTGGTGGTGCTGGTGGACGAGTACGACAAGCCCATCCTGGACCGCATCGAGGACCGCGACAAAGCCCTGGCGATTCGCGAGGTGCTCAAGGACTTCTACGCCGTCATCAAGGACAGCGATGCCCATGTCCGCTTTGCGTTTTTGACCGGCGTCTCCAAATTCAGCAAGGTCAGCCTGTTCTCGGGCCTGAACAACCTCAAGGACATCACCATCGACCCCCGATTTAGCGCCATCTGCGGCTATACCGATGCGGATGTCGATACGGTGTTTGCGCCGGAGCTGCCGGGCCTGGACCGGGAGGAAATCCGCCGCTGGTACAACGGCTACCACTGGACGGGAGAGAGCGTTTACAACCCCTTTGACCTCTTGCTGCTGTTCGACACCCGCCGGTTCCGCCCCTACTGGTTTGAGACCGGCACCCCCACCTTCCTGATCAAGCTGCTGGTGCAGCGCCAGCAGTTCACGCCCGATCTGGAACACCTGGTGGCGCCGGAAAGGCTGGTGTCCACCTTTGACGTGGACGATATCCCCACCGAAGCCCTGATGTTCCAGGCCGGTTATCTGACGATCGACCACATCGAAGACATCCCGGGGCTGGAAGAAATCACGCTGCGCTACCCCAATCTGGAAGTGCGCACCGCCCTGAATGGCGCGCTGCTGCCGGCCCTGACTGCGCACGGCAGCCACTATGCGGCGCAAATGGCTCGGCTGTACCGCCTGCTGCAAGCCCATGATGTGGCCGGCATGCAGGCCCTGTTCCACGCTTTTTTTGCCAGCATTCCCAACGACTGGTACCGCAACAGCCCTATCGCCCAATACGAAGGCTACTGGGCCAGCGTGTTCTACAGCCACTTTGCGGCGCTGGGCTTGGACATCGTGCTCGAAGATGTCACCAACAAAGGCCGCATCGACATGGCTGTGCGGTTTGAGGGGCATACGTATTTGTTCGAGTTCAAGGTGGTGGAACTCGTGCCTGAAGGCAAGGCCCTACAGCAGCTCAAGGACCGGGGCTATGCGGACAAGTACCGCACCCCCGGCGCCGGCCCCGTTCATCTGGTGGGCGTGGAGTTCAGCAAGGACCAGCGCAATGTGGTGGCCTTTGAGGTGGAGACTTTGGTATGACCTGCAAAAAGCTCCCTATCGGCCTCCAGACCCTGCGCGAAATCCGTGAAGAGGGCTATTACTACGTGGACAAGACGCCCCTGGCGCTGCAGCTCATCGGTCAAGGCAAGTACTACTTCCTCTCGCGCCCGCGCCGTTTCGGCAAAAGCCTGTTTCTGGACACCCTCAAGGAACTGTTCGAGGGCAATGCGGCCCTGTTCAAAGGGCTGTACGCCGAACACCACTGGGACTGGTCGGTCAAGTTTCCGGTGCTGCGCATCAGCTTTGGCGGCGGCGTGCTGGGCTCGGTGGAAGATTTGCAGGCCAGCCTGCATGCCCAACTGACCCAGCATGAGCAAAGCTGCGGCCTGACAGCGCAGTTCCCTGACGCCCGCAGCCGCTTTGCCGACCTGATCCGCCACCTGGCCGAGAAAACCGGCCAGCGCGTGGTCGTGCTGGTGGACGAGTACGACAAGCCCATCCTGGACCGCATCGAAGACCGAGACAAAGCCCTGGCCATTCGTGAGGTGCTCAAGGACTTTTACGCCGTCATCAAGGACAGCGACGCCCATGTGCGCTTTGCGTTTTTGACGGGCGTCTCCAAATTCAGCAAGGTCAGTTTGTTCTCGGGCCTGAACAACCTCAAGGACATCACCATCGACCCCCGATTTAGCGCCATCTGCGGCTATACCGATGCGGATGTCGATACGGTGTTTGCGCCCGAGC
>CAZQXQ010000104.1:0-9880 GCA_964597235.1 uncultured Burkholderiaceae bacterium
CGCGCATCGCCAACAAGCTCATCTCCCGCAGCACGGGGGTTCACTTGCACGACTATGGCTGCGCGCTCAAGGCCTACCGCCGGCCCATCATTGACCGCCTCCGGCTGTATGGCGAGCTGCACCGCTTTATCCCCTCGCTGGCCAAAGAGGCGGGTGCCCGCATCACCGAAGTGCCGGTGCGGCACCACGCCCGCACCCGGGGCGTGTCCAAGTACGGCATTGACCGCACGTTCCGGGTGATTCTGGATTTGATGCTGATCGTCTTCTTCATGCGCTACCGCCACCGCCCGCTGCACGCCTTTGGCGGCATGGGCCTGTGGCTGGCGGCGCCGGGCCTGCTGATGCTGACCTGGCTGGCCGGGCTCAAGGTGCTGGGCCACGATGTGGGTGGGCGGCCGCTGTTGCTCACCGGCGTGATGCTGGTGCTGATGGGCGTGCAGCTCATTGTGGCCGGCCTGGTGGGCGAGATGCTGATCCGCATCTACCACGAGGGCCGGGGCCAACCGCAGTTCCATGCCCACGAGCATGGTGCGGTGGCAGAGGCCCAGGCGGCGCAGGCCACCCCTGCTCCCGCCCCAGCGGCCCCTTCCACCCTGGCATGAGCCGCGCCCGCAAGGCCCTGCTGCGTGGGCTGCTGGGCCTGTGCCTACTGCTGGGCGTGCTGATGCTGGCGGATGTCTCGCAGCTGTGGGCACGGGTGCGGCAGGCCGAGCTACTGTGGCTGCTGGTGGGCTTGGCGCTGGCGCTGGCCTCCAACCTGGTCTCGGCGCTGCGCTGGCGGGCGCTGGTGCAGTGGCTGGGCGCGGAGATGGACCGCCCCGCCGCGCTGCGCTGGTATTTCCAGGGCATGGGCCTGAATGCCTTGCTGCCTGGCGCGGTGCTGGGCGGCGATGTGTACCGCGCGCTGGCCCTGCGCCAGAGCGGCCAGCCCGCGGTGGCGGCCAGTGCCTCGGTGCTGCTCGACCGGCTCAGCGGGGTGTGGATGCTTTGTGTGCTCGGTGCGCTGGGAGCGATGGCCTCGGCGCCGGTGCTGGCGGCTTGGGCGGGTTTGCCTCTTGCTGCCTTGGTGACCTTGGCCGGTTTCGCGGCCGGAGCGGGCTTGGTCCTGCCTTGGCTGGGCCTGCGGTGGCTGCGCGGGCGGCCCGCGCCCGCGCACCGCTGGCTGTCGCCGCTGCACGCCCTGGCCACGCCACCCGATGCGGCGGTGCAGCTGCTGCGCCAGGCAGTGGCATCGATGGCGGTGCAGGTTCTGTCGGCCGCTGCCCTAGCCGTGGGCGGACTGGCGCTGGGCGTGCAGGCACCCTGGTCGGCTTGGGCCTTTGCGATGGCCCCCATCTTCTTGCTGGCCGCGCTGCCCGTGAGCGTGGGCGGCTGGGGCACCCGCGAGGCCGCCGCCGTGCTGGCGCTGGCCCCCTTTGGCGTGGATGCGGCCGGTGCGGTGGGGGCGGCCCTGGTCTATGGCCTGTACGGCCTGGCGCAAGGCGGCCTGGGCGCACTGGCCTTTGGCTTGGTCACCCCTGCAGAAAATCATAGTCAAAAAGGGTGATAGCCCTTATTTAACGAGCGGTAGTAGCTCTCTTTTTAGGAGTGATTCTTCCACTCAGCCATCGATGGACGCGCTCCAGCGGCTGCCCCAGTCGCGGGCGCGGTCGATCTGGCGGCGGTCGCGCTTGGTAGGCCGGCCTTCGGCCAGCGTGGCGGCAGGCTCGGGCGCCAGGCGGCGTTGTTCCTGGGCTTTTTCGCGCGCGGCGATGCTTTCCGGGGTTTCGGCGTAGAGCTGCTGCGCCACCGGCGCCGGCCCGCGCATGGCGCTCAGGCCCAGCACCTTGACCGTGCGCTCCATCCAGCCCTGGCGCAAGCAGACCAGCTCGCCTGTGCGCAGCTCGCGGGCGGGCTTGGCGGGCTGGCCGTTGACGGTGACCCGGCCCTTGGTGATTTCTTCCGTTGCCAGGCTGCGCGTTTTATAGAAACGGGCACACCAAAGCCATTTGTCGAGTCGCATGGAATCGGGGGAATTCATGCCGCCATTGTGCCTTTGGCGTCGGCCGGAGGCGTCGCAAGGGGCCATTGCACCCGGGCGACCAGCCCCGCCGGGCCTGTGGCGTCGGCGGCCATGGCGTCGAGCGCGATGCGCCCGCCCAGGGCGTGGACGATTTCCTGGCAAATGGCCAGTCCCAGCCCGGAGCCGCTGCGCACATCGCCCGCCGAGAAGGGCTGGAAGAGCCGGGCGCGCAGGCCCTCGCTGATGCCGGGCCCCGCATCGCGCACGCAGAGTTCGCCCCGTGGGCCATCGCGGCGCAGTGTGACGCCCAGGGGCGCGTGCACGGGGCTGTGCTTGATCGCGTTGTGCAGCAGGTTGCGCACCAGCTCGCGCCACATCCAGTCATGGCCTTGGTGCCAGAGGGCTTCGGTCTCCAGGCTGAAGTCCAGGTCCTTGGCCGCGATCAGTGGGGACAGGTCCAGCGCCACTTCCCGCACCACGTCGGCCACGTCGAGCCAGCGGGTCTCGGGCTGCTGGCGCAGCTGCTCCACCTTCGCCAGGGTCAGCATCTGGTTGGCCAGCCGGGTGGCGCGGTCCACGGTGTCGCCGATTTCCGCAAAGGCCTGGTCCGGCGGCACATCGCCGCGCTGGGCGGATTGCACTTGCACTTTGAGCACTGCCAGCGGGGTGCGCAGCTGGTGGGCGGTGTCGCGCACGAAACGCTTTTGGTGGGCCAGCAGGTGGCGCAGGCGCCCCATCAGCTGGTTGGTGGCTTCCACCAGGGGCTGCAGTTCGCGGGGGGCGTCGGGGGCCTGCAGCGGGGCCAGGTCGCCCTCGGCGCGGTCCTGCAGTTCGGCGCTCAGCCGTCGCACCGGGCGGGTGGCGCGCTGCACCACCACCACCACGACCAGGCCGATCACGACCACCAGGAGCGCTTGCCGCACCAGGGTGTCGATCAGGATCTGGCGTGCCAGGTCGTGGCGCAGCTCCAGGGTCTCGGCCACCTGCACCACCGCCATCCCCCGACCCTGGCCGCTGGCCACGGGCTGCAGCAGCACGGCCATGCGCACGTCCCTGCCACGAAACTGGGCGTCGTAAAAGTCCACCAGCGCCGCGTACGGTGGCCGGGCAGGCAGGCTGCCTTGCCAGAACGGCAGTTCGTCAAAGCCCGAGATCAGCTGCCCCTGCAGGTCCGACACCCGGTAGAACAGCCGGCTGCGGGTGTCGGCCTCGAACACTTCCAGTGCGGAATAGGGCACCGTGGCGTGGATGCGGGCCGCTTGGTCAAAGCCCTCGACGACCAACTGCTCGCCAATCGACTTGGCCGAGGCCAGCAGGGTCCGGTCGTAGGCCGTGTTGACGGCGGACAGGGCCTGTCCGTACAGCACCACGGTGTTGACCACGATGAACAGGCCCACCGGCACCAGGATGCCCAGTAGCAGGTAGCGGCGCAGCGACAGCCGGTGCAGCCAGGGCGCCGGCCCCTGGCGCTCAGCTGCTGGCATGGTGTTCTGCCTTGAGCAGGTAACCCAAGCCGCGCAGCGTCATCAGCACCACGCCGGTGCCCGCCAGTTTTTTGCGCAGCCGGTACACCACGACCTCGATGGCCTCGTACTGCACCTCGGTCTCACCGGGGAAGACGCGTTCAAACAGCCGTTCCTTCGCCACCGCGTGGCCAGGCTGGGCCATCAGCGTCTGCAGCAGGGCCAATTCCCGCGGTGTCAGCTCCAGCACCTGGTTGCCGTGGTAGGCCGCACCGCTGTGGCGGTCCAGCCGCAGCTGGCCCAGCCGCCCGTGGTCCGGGGCGGTGTCGGTCGGTGGCGGTGCGTGCCGGCGCACCAGGGCCCGCAGCCGGGCTTCCAGTTCGTCCAGGTCAAAGGGTTTGGGCAGGTAGTCGTCGGCGCCGCTGTTCAGGCCCATCACCCGGTCGCCCACGGTGCCCCGGGCGGTCAGGATCAGCACGGGCGTGTGCCAGCCGCTGGCGCGGGCGCGCTCCAGCACCTGCAGGCCGTCCAGCCCGGGCAGCGTCAGGTCCAGCACCACGGCGTCTGGCGGGTGCTGTCGCCAGGCCACCAGGGCGCCGGGGCCGTCCGTGGCGGTACGTACGTCCATGCCCCGGCGGCCCAGCGCCCGTTGCAGCGTGGCTTGCAGTGTGGCGTCGTCTTCGACCAGCAGGAGCTTCATGGGGAGGGTGGGCAGTATCGCAAAGCGCGCATCGTAGCCCCAGCCGCACTGCGGGATTTCCCTAGGGCGCTGGACAGCCGTTTGACAGGATGCAGGCGCATCATCGGCCGCCTATCACCGTTTGACAAGGAGACTCCCATGCGCCGTGACACCTTTCTGAAGTCCCTGGCCGCGCTCGCCGCCGCAGGCAGCCTGCCGCTGTCGGCCCAGACGCTGAACACCCTGAAGATGCTCATCCCTGCCAACCCTGGCGGCGGCTGGGACTCCACCGGCCGCGCCCTGGGCAAGGCCATGCAGGACGCGGGCATGGCCAAGTCGGTCAGCTACGACAACAAGGGCGGCGCCGCTGGTGCGATTGGCCTGGCGCAGTTCGTCAATGCCAGCAAGGGCGACCCGAACGCCATGATGGTCATGGGCGCGGTGATGCTGGGCGGCATCATCACCGGCAAGCCCCCGGTCGGCCTGGACAAGGTCACGCCGCTGGCGCGCCTGAGCAGCGAATACAACGTGTTCGTGCTGCCGGCCAACTCGCCCTTCAAGTCGATGAAGGAGGTGGTCGAGCAGCTCAAGAAGGACCCCGGCAGCGTCAAGTGGGGCGGCGGCTCCCGCGGCTCCACCGAGCACATCGCCGCCGCCATGATCGCCCGCGAGGTGGGCGTGGACCCGGCCAAGATCAACTACGTGGCCTTCCGTGGGGGCGGCGAGGCGATTGCCGCCATCCTGGGCGGCAACGTCACCGTGGGCGGCAGCGGCTACAGCGAATTCGCCGAGTACATCAAGACCGGGAAGATGCGTCCGATCGGCGTGACCGCCGCCGCCCGCCTGAAAGGCCTGGACGTGCCCACGCTGAAAGAGCAGGGCATCAACGTCGAGATTGGCAACTGGCGCGGCGTGTACGGCGCCCCCGGCATCACGCCTGCCCAGCGCAAGGACCTGATCGCCGCGCTGGAAAAAACCTTCAAGCACAAGGCCTGGCAAGAGGCCATGGAAAAGAACGGCTGGACGCCCGCTTGGCTGGCCGGCGACGAATTTGCAGAGTTCGTGGACCGCGAGTTCGCCAGCCTGCGCGCGACCATGGTCAAGGCCGGGATGGTGTGATGGCCGCGCATTCCTCGCATTCCCGTCCCCTGCAGGTCCTGGTGGGCCTGGGCGTGGTGGCCCTGGCGCTGGGGCTGGCGTATGGCGCTACCTTCATCTCTGCCGAGGCGGGTTATGGCGGGGTCGGGCCCAACTTCTTGCCCTGGGTGGTCAGCGTGGTGCTGGGCGCCTGTGGCGTGCTCAGCGTGGCGCAGGCGCTCCGCGGCGGGTTTCGCCATCTGGAGGAAGGTTCTGGTGCCGAGCAGGGCCACTGGCCCGGCTTTGTCTGGGTTTCTGCCGGCCTGCTAATGAATGCATTCCTGATCACCACGCTGGGCTTCATCCTGAGCTGTGCCCTGTGCTTCATGCTGGCCGTGCGCGGCTTCAAGAGCGCGGAAGGGCGTTCAGGGCGCGGCCTGCATGTCTGGTTGCAGGATCTGCTGATCGGGGTGGCAGTGGCGGCGCCGGTGTACTGGATGTTCACGCAGCTGCTGGACATCCAGTTGCCCGGCCTGACGAACACGGGGTGGTTGTGATGGAGATCTGGAACCAACTGCTGCAGGGCTTTGCCACGGCCGCAACGCCCATCAACCTGATGTGGGCCTTCGTGGGCTGCATGATTGGCACGGCGGTCGGGGTGCTGCCCGGGATTGGGCCGGCGGTGGCCGTGGCCATGTTGCTGCCCATCACCGTGAAGGTCGAGCCCACGGCGTCGATGATCTTCTTTGCCGGCATCTACTACGGCGCGATGTACGGTGGCTCCACCACCTCCATCCTGCTGAACACGCCGGGGGAGGCGGGCTCCATGGTCACGGCCATGGAGGGCAACAAGATGGCTAAGAGCGGCCGCGCCGGCGCGGCGCTGGCCACGGCGGCCATCGGTTCCTTCGTGGCCGGCACCATTGCCACCGTGCTGGTGACGTTTTTTGCCCCCCTGGTCGCCGAGTACGCCGTGCGCCTGGGCCCGCCCGAATACTTCCTGCTGATGGTGCTGGCCTTCACCACCGTGAGCGCGGTGCTGGGCAAGAGCACCCTGCGCGGCATGGTGGCCCTGTTCGTGGGGCTGGCCATGGGCCTGATCGGCATGGACCAGATCACCGGCCAGGTGCGCTACACCGGTGGCGTGCCTGAGTTGATGGACGGCATCGAAGTCGTGCTGATCGCCGTGGGCCTCTTTGCGGTGGGCGAGGCGCTCTACCACGTCCTCTACGAGGGCCGCACGGTCGAAACCCAGAACAAGCTCACCAGCACCCACATGACGCGCCAGGAATGGCAGCGCTCCTGGCCCGCCTGGATTCGCGCCACCTTCATTGGTTTTCCGTTTGGCACCGTGCCGGCGGGCGGCAGCGAGATCCCCACCTTCCTGAGCTATGCCGCCGAGAAAAAGCTGAGCAAGCACAAGGAAGAGTTCGGAACCACCGGTGCCATTGAGGGGGTGGCCGGCCCCGAGGCCGCGAACAATGCCGCCATCACCGCCACGCTGATCCCGCTGCTGACGCTGGGCATTCCCACGTCCAACACCACCGCGATCCTGCTGGGCGCTTTTCAGAACTACGGCATCAACCCCGGGCCGCAGCTCTTTGACACCAACGGCGCGCTGGTCTGGGCGCTGATTGCGTCCATGTACATCGGCAACGTGATGCTGCTGGTGCTGAACCTGCCGCTGGTCGGCCTGTGGGTCAAGCTGCTGCGCATTCCCAAGCCCTACCTGTACGCCGGCATCCTGGTGTTCGCGACGCTGGGCGTGTATGGCATGCGCCAGAGCAGTTTCGACCTGGTGCTGCTCTATGCGATTGGCTTGCTGGGCGTGGTGATGCGGCGTTTCGACTTCCCGATGGCGCCCATGGTCGTTGGCATGATCCTGGGGCCCCTGGCCGAGGCACAGATGCGCAACGCCGTCGCGATTGGTGAGGGCAGCTGGCGCGTCTTCATCGACCGCCCAGGCTCGCTGGCGCTGATCGTGCTGGTGCTGTCGGTGCTGGTCCTGCCCCGCCTCCTGTCCCGCTGGGCAAAGCGCCGGCTGGCGCAGATTCAGGGGGGGTGAACGCAGCGTCGCAGGGGGCTTCCGGCGCCGCTACCATCGCCCAATGCCTGCGACCTTGCACGACACCCGCCCCGACGACCCCCCCGTGCTGCCCCTGGACGCCCAGAGTATTCTGGCGCTGGCGGCGCGCTCCATGTTTCAGCTGTTTTCCAGCGTCAGCCAGGGCATGTTCCTGGTGGACCGCAGCGGCCGCATCGTCTGGGTGAACGAGGGCTACCAGCGCTTTTTGCCCGACCTGGGCTTTTCGTCGTTGGACCAGTTCCTGGGCCGCATGGTCGAGGAGGTCATCCCCAACACCCAGATGCGCCGCGTGTTGGAGACCGGCGAGCCCGTGCTGATCGACCTGTTGGACAACCGCGCGGGCACCTTCGTGGTCAGCCGCATCCCGCTGCGCGACGAGGCCCAGCGGGTGATTGGCGCGATCGGCATCGTGCTGTTCGACCACCCTGAAACCACGCTGCAACCGCTGATCCAGAAGTTTGCCCTGTTGCAACGCGACCTGGACGATGCCCGCCGCGAACTGGCGGTGCAGCGCGGCCGCTCGCTGGCCGGCACCGGCGAGCGCCGCGCCAAGTACACCTTTGCCAGCTTTGTCGGCTCTAGCTTGGCCGCCACCGAGGTCAAGCGCCAGGCCCGCCGCGCGGCCCAGTCCGCCAGCCCGGTGCTGCTGCTGGGCGAGACCGGAACCGGCAAGGAACTGCTGGCCCATGCCATCCATGCCGCGTCGGCGCGTGCCAGCGGGCCGTTTGTCAGCGTCAACATCGCCGCCGTGCCCGATACCTTGCTGGAGGCCGAGTTCTTCGGCGTGGCCCCCGGGGCCTACACCGGCGCCGACCGCAAGGGGCGCGACGGCAAGTTCAAACTGGCCGATGGCGGCACGCTGTTTCTCGATGAGATTGGCGACATGCCGCCCAGCCTGCAGGCCAAGCTCTTGCGCGCCTTGCAGGAGGGCGAGATTGAGCCGCTGGGCTCCAACCAGCTGGTGCCCTTCAACGTGCGCCTGGTGGCCGCCACCTCGCGTGACCTGGTGGCGATGGTGCGGGACGGCCAGTTCCGCGAAGACCTGTTCTACCGCCTGCATGTGCTGCCGCTGCGCGTGCCGCCGCTGCGGGCGCGGCGCGCCGACATTCCCGCCCTGGTCGAGGTGCTGGGCGAGGACCTGGCGCTGCGCAACGGCACCGCCCCGCCCGAGCTGCTGCCCGACGCCCTGGCCTTGTTGGTGGCCCAGCCCTGGCGCGGCAACATCCGCGAGCTGCGCAATGTGCTGGAACAGGCCGTGCTGCGCAGCGAATCCCAGGCGATTGACGCCGCGCTGCTGGAGCGCGTGCTGCGCGATGCAGGGCTGGAGCCCACAGCACCCGCGCCAGTGCCGCATTCGCCCGAAAGTCCTCTGGGAACGCCTGCCCGCGAAGCGTCCCTGGTTGACGATGCCGCCTTGCTGCGCCCGCTGGCCGAACAGGTGGCGGCGCTGGAGCGCCGCGCGATTGCCGCCGCCCTCAAGGCCCATGGCGGCAACAAACAGGCCGTGGCCCGGCAGCTGGGCATCTCGCGGGCGACCTTGTACGCACGTCTGGAAAACCCTGATCAATAAAAAGACAGTTGTCTGAATATTGGACAAATTGATTGTCTGATTTTTGGACATTCAATGCTTCTGTCGCGCGCTGGTCACGAAGTTCCCTTGTAATGCGTGGGTAAGCAAGCCCCGTTTTGGTGCCCTGGCACGATCCCTGCTTATTCCGCTGCACCTTCATAAGGAGACCTCCATGCACCGTCGCAACCTGATCGCCCTGGCCGCTCTGGCCACCACCCTGTCGGCCCCGGCATTCAGCCAGTCCGGCGAGATCCGCATTGCCCACATCTACAGCAAGACCGGCCCGCTGGAGGCCTATGGCAAGCAGACCCAGACCGGTCTGATGATGGGCCTGGAGTACGCCACCGGCGGCACCATGACCGTCAACGGCAAAAAGCTGGTTGTGATCGAGAAGGACGACCAGGGCAAGCCCGACCTGGGCAAGAGCCTGCTGGCCTCCGCCTACGCGGACGACAAGGCCGACCTGGCCGTGGGCCCCACGGCCTCGGGCGTGGCGCTGGCCATGCTGCCGGTGGCCGAGGAATACAAGAAGCTCCTGCTGGTCGAGCCCGCCGTGGCCGACGCCATCACCGGCGACAAGTGGAACAAGTACATCTTCCGCACCGGCCGCAACAGCAGCCAGGACGCCATCTCCAACGCCGTGGCCATCGACAAGCCCGGCGTGACCGTGGCTACTTTGGCCCAGGACAATGCCTTTGGCCGCGACGGCGTCAAGGCCTTCAAGGATGCGGTCAAGAACGCCAAGCTGTCGCACGAGGAGTACCTGCCTGCAGCCACCACCGACTTCACCGCCGGTGCCCAGCGTCTGATTGAAAAGCTCAAGGACCAGCCCGGCCGCAAGATCATCTGGATCGTCTGGGCTGGTGCGGGCAACCCCTTCAAGATTGCCGACATGGACCTCAAGCGCTACGGCATCGAGATCGCCACCGGCGGAAACACCTTGCCTGGCATGGCCAGCTACAAGCAGTTCCCGGGCATGGAAGGCGCCACCTACTACTACTTC
>CAZQXQ010000105.1:0-9846 GCA_964597235.1 uncultured Burkholderiaceae bacterium
GCCTTGCCGTGCTGTGGGTGGAAAACCAGTCGGGTTGCAAGGGCGTGTGCGACCGTATCCCTACCGTGACCACCACCCATTCCAAAGACGCGACCCTGTGCCCCGACGGCGAATGCCTGGACGGCATCATGCTGCGCGACCTGGACGCCCAGTTGGCCGCCCTGCCCGCCGAACGCCGCCAGAAAGGCACCGTCGTCGTGTTGCACCAGATGGGCAGCCATGGCCCAGCGTACTTCAAACGGTCCCCTGCCCACTTAAAACCCTTCCAGCCGGAATGCACCACTACCGCGCTGCAAGAGTGCTCCCAGGCCCAGGTGCTCAACGGCTATGACAACAGCATCGTTGCCACTGACCAGTTCCTGGATTCGGTGCTGAAATGGCTTGAAAGCCAATCAAATCAAGCGGATGCTGCTATGGTTTATGTATCAGACCATGGCGAATCGCTGGGCGAAAACAACCTCTACCTGCATGGCCTGCCGTATGCGATTGCGCCCGACACGCAAAAGCACATTCCCTGGGTGACCTGGCTGTCTGCGGACATGCAGGCCCGCAGCGGACTGTCGATGGCCTGCTTGCAAAAAGACCTGAGCCAGCGCCGGATCACGCACGACAGCTACTTCCACTCGGTGCTGGGACTGATGAACGTCCAGACCAGCGCTTACCGCCCTGAGCTGGACATTTACCAGGGCTGCAAGACCCGCCAAAGCTGAACCCAGCTTAAGGGGTCAGGCCTGCGGTGAGCAGTCCCATTCCTAACAATCCGGCTTGCCAGCGCAGGGCGACGCCCCAAGTCGGCAAGGGCCGCTCCACTTTTTCATAAAGCAGCCAACCGGCCAGGATGGAAAGGCCGAAAGACAGCCCCATGCCCAGCAAATTGGGCCAGGGCGCCTGCGGCCAGATTCCGGCCACCAGGGCGTTGACCGGCAGACTGATCGCAAAGTGGATCAGGAACACCGAATACGAACGCAGGCCCAGCCAGGCAAGGGCGCGCGCCCACAGCCCTGACGCCCCCGGCGCCGCACGGCAGCCCAGCGCGATGAGCACAACAGCGGCGCCCAAGGCGACTGCAATCCGGATGCGGAAGTCCAAGGCCAAGGCCCCCGCCACCAGCAAGGCCAAGGCCAGCACCCAAGCCTGGGCATGGAGGCGCCGCCCTTGGTTCCAGGCATGTACCGCCCAGGCTGCGACGATGCCCATGCTGTAGGAACCCCAGAAATACAGGGCCCAGACATCCCAATCGGGCTGGCGGTTAAAGCCCAGCAGAGACGCGGCCATCAGGGCACCCACCAGCCATGGCACCCACCGGGCCAAGCGTGGATGGCGCCCGGCACCGTGCAGCAGCAAAACGGCCAGGACGTAAAGCTGAAAATCAATCGCCACGTACCAAACGCCGGCGGACAGCGCCTCCTCGCCAACCACATCCTGCAACAAGAACAGATTGGCCAAGAGCTGGGCCAGGGTGGGTTCGCCGGGCACCGAAGGGTGGTCCATCCAGGGGCGCACCAGGGCCGACAGCAACACGGCCACCAGCAAGGCCACCGACAAGGGGACGACCAGGCGCAGGTAGCGACGCGTGAGCAAATGGGCAATGGATGGCTCCGCCACCCCTGCGCGCGGGGGACGATGCGCCAGGCTGCGGGCCGCCAGATAGCCCCCCAGCACCAGAAACACCTGCACCGCCAGCCGGCCATATTCATATAGCCACGCCATCAGGACTGGCGCCAGCGGCTGGGCGATGTCGGACATGGGTCCGTAAAAGGCGAGGTGATGCAGCACGATCAGCGCGCAAGCCACCCCTTTGATCACATCAATGTCCAGGGAACGGGAAGCAGCAGGGTTCATGGAAAGCAAAAGCCCCCGACCCTTACGGGCCAGAGGCCATCATTGGCAACGCAGCAGGGGCGTACAAGGTTAATCGACCAGGGGCAAGGCAGCGATCCGTTCGCGGGCGGCGCGGTATTCGCGGCGCAGGCGGGCAATCAGTTCTGCAGCCGGCACCACTTGGTGGATCGCACCAATGCCCTGACCGCAACCCCAGATGTCTTTCCAGGCTTTTTTGGAGCCCTCACCGCCGCTAAAGCTCATCTTGCTGGGGTCGGATTCTGGCAGATGGTCTGGATCGAGCCCGGCAGCGCGGATCGAGGGCGCCAGGTAATTGCCGTGCACGCCGGTGAACAAATTGCTATAGACCACATCGTCCGAAGTGCAATCCACGATGGCCTGCTTGTAAGCCTCGCTGGCACGGGCCTCCTCAGTGGCAATGAAGGCTGATCCCATGTAGGCAAAGTCAGCACCCATGGCCTGGGCCGCCAAGATGGCATCGCCGGTGGCGATGGAACCAGACAGCGCCAAGGGGCCGTCAAACCACTCGCGAATTTCCTGAATCAGCGCGAAGGGACTCTTGGTGCCCGCATGGCCACCGGCGCCGGCGGCCACGGCGATCAGGCCGTCGGCGCCCTTGTCGATCGCCTTGTGCGCGAATTTGTTGTTGATGATGTCGTGCAACACCACGCCACCCCAGTCATGCACAGCCTGGTTGACATCCTCGCGGGCGCCCAAGCTGGTGATGACCAGCGGCACCTTGTACTTGGCGCACAGCGCCATGTCGTGGTCCAGCCGGTCGTTGCTCTTGTGGACGATTTGGTTGATCGCAAACGGTGCGGCGGGCCGATCCGGGTTGGCGCGGTTGTAGGCATCCAGTGTCTCGGTGATTTCCGCCAGCCATTCGTCCAGCAAGGAGGCCGGTCGAGCGTTCAGGGCCGGCATCGAGCCTACGACCCCCGCCTTGCACTGGGCAATCACCAGCTTGGGATTGCTGATGATGAACAAGGGCGAACCGATGAGTGGAAACGGTAGGTTGCGCAACACGGGGGGCAGTTTGGACATGGTGTCTCCGAAAGAATGGGAAGGCCCATTGTGAGGAAGGCCCCGTGAAGCGCTTGTCAAACCAGCGACAAACGCTTCACTTTTCATAGCATGTACCGCTCGTTCAGAAAGCCTCCAGGGCCATTTCAGTCACTCCCGCTGCGCCCTGGACAATGCTGTCGCGCACGCCGGGGGCGCGGCTGAGCAGGTGGTCGGCATAGAAGCGTGCCGTGAGCACCTTGGCCTGCATGAAGGGCACATCCTCGCCACGGGCCAGGGCCGCGTCGGCCGCCAGCAGCGAGCGGCCCAGTTGCCAGCCGGCCATCAGGTTGCCCGCCAGCATCAGGTAGGGCACAGAACCAGCGAACACCGCGTTCGGATCCGCCTTGGCCTGGGCGACGACAAAGTCCACCACGTCCAGGAACGCGTGGCGGGCAGCCTTCAGGCGCTGCGCCACGGCGGAGGCATGGGGGTTGGCGGAGCGCAGCAGTTCGGCCTCGGTGGCTTCGATTTGCGCGGCAATCGCCTTGGCGGTGCGGCCACCGTCGCGGGCGGTCTTGCGGCCCACCAAATCGTTGGCCTGGATGGCGGTGGTGCCTTCGTAAATGGTCAGGATCTTGGCATCGCGGTAGTACTGGGCCGCGCCGGTTTCTTCGATAAAGCCCATGCCGCCATGTACCTGCACGCCCAGGGACGTGACCTCCAGGCTCATCTCGGTGCTGTAGCCCTTGACCAGCGGCACCAGGAATTCATAGAAGGCCGCGTTTTGCTGGCGGGCCTCGGCGTCCGGATGGTGGTGGGCCGCGTCGTAAGCCGCGGCCGCCACGCTGGCCATGGCGCGGCAGCCCTCGGTGCTGGCGCGCATGGTCATGAGCATGCGCTTGACATCGGGGTGGTGGATGATGGGCGCGCTGGTGTTCATGCTGCCATCGACCGGGCGGCTCTGGATGCGGTCCTTGGCGTATTGCACCGCCTTCTGGTAAGCCCGGTCGGCCACGGCAATGCCCTGCACGCCCACAGCGTAGCGGGCGGCGTTCATCATGATGAACATGTATTCCAGGCCCCGGTTTTCCTCGCCGACCAGGTAGCCTACGGCGCCACCATGGTCACCGTACTGCAGCACCGCCGTGGGGCTGGCCTTGATGCCCATCTTGTGCTCGATGCTGACGCAATGCACATCGTTGCGCGCGCCCAGCGAACCATCGGCGTTGACCATGAACTTGGGCACGACAAACAGGCTGATGCCCTTCACGCCCTCCGGCGCGCCCTGCACGCGGGCGAGCACCAGGTGGACGATGTTCTCGGCCATGTCGTGCTCACCGTAGGTGATGTAGATCTTGGTGCCGAAAATTTTGTAGGTGCCGTCGGGCTGGGGCTCGGCGCGGCTGCGCACCAGGGACAGGTCGGATCCGGCCTGGGGCTCGGTCAGGTTCATGGTGCCAGTCCACTGGCCGGCAATCATCTTGGGCAGGTAGGTGGCCTGCAGTTCGGGGCTGCCCGCGGTCAACAGGGCTTCGATGGCGCCGTCGGTGAGCAGCGGGCACAGCGCAAAGCTCATGTTGGCCGCGTTGAGAATTTCACAGCAGGCCGCGCCGATGGTCTTGGGCAGGCCCTGGCCGCCAAATTCCACGGGGTGCTGCAAACCTTGCCAACCGCCTTCGGCGTATTGGCGAAACGCTTCTTTAAAACCTGGCGTGGTCTGCACCGCACCGTCCTTGAACCACGAGGGGGTCTTGTCCCCTTCCCAGTTCAGCGGCGCGACCACACTTTCGTTGAGCTTGGCGCACTCTTCGAGCACGGCCTGGGCGGTTTCCAGGCCCGCCTCCTCAAAGCCAGGAATTTGGGTCACCTGTTCCAGACCCGCCAGGTGGGTCATGTTGAACAGCATGTCTTTCAAGGGGGCGGTGTAGCTCATGGTCTTGTCTCCGAAAATTGCAAAAAAAGGGCCTCAACCCTTTAGATACGGGCGGTACTAGCTATCATTTTGATACCAATACCGCCCTCACCCAGCCCAGGCTTACAGCGCCTTGACCAGCTCCGGCACGGCGGCGAACAGGTCCGCCTCCAGGCCATAGTCGGCCACGCTGAAGATCGGCGCTTCGCCATCCTTGTTGATCGCCACGATCACCTTGCTGTCCTTCATCCCGGCCAGGTGCTGGATCGCACCCGAGATGCCCGCGGCCACATACAGCTGCGGCGCGACGATCTTGCCGGTCTGGCCCACTTGCAAATCGTTGGGGGCGTAGCCGGCATCCACCGCCGCGCGGCTGGCACCAATGGCGGCGCCCAGCTTGTCGGCCAGGGGGGTCATGACTTCGTTGAACTTTTCGCTGGAGCCCAGTGCGCGACCGCCCGAGACGATGATCTTGGCCGCGGTCAGCTCGGGACGGTCGCTCTTGGCGATTTCGCTGCCGACGTAGCTGGCCTTGCCGTTGGCGGCTTGTGCGGCCTGGCTTTCGATGCTGGCGCTGCCGCCTTCCTTGGCTGCGGCATCAAAGCCGGTGGTGCGCACGGTGATGACTTTGGTGGCATCGCTGCTTTGCACGGTGGCAATGGCGTTGCCAGCGTAGATGGGGCGCTCGAAGGTGTCGGCGCTCACGACCTTGGTGATGTCGCTGATCTGCGCAACATCGAGCTTGGCCGCCACGCGGGGGGCGACGTTCTTGCCACCGGCGGTGGCGGGGAACAGGATGTGGCTGTAGTTGCCAGCAATCGCCAGCACTTGCGCCGCGACGTTTTCGGCCAGGCCGTGGGCCAGGCTGTCGGCGTCTGCGTGAATGACTTTGGCTACGCCCGCAATCTGGGCCGCTTGTTGGGCGGCAGCAGCGGCGTTGTGGCCAGCGACCAGCACGTGCACATCACCACCGCAAGCGGCTGCGGCGGTGACGGTGTTGAGGGTGGCAGGTTTGATGCTGGCGTTGTCGTGTTCGGCAATGACGAGTGCGGTCATGGGGTCAATCCTTGAATGTCTAGGATGTTGTTCTTGGGCTTAGATGACTTTGGCTTCGTTTTTCAGCTTGTCCACCAGGGTGGCGACGTCGGGCACCTTGATGCCAGCGCCGCGCTTGGCGGGCTCTTGCACGCTCAGGGTTTTAAGGCGCGGGGCGACATCGACGCCCAGCTCTTCGGGCTTGACGGTGTCGAGCTGCTTTTTCTTGGCCTTCATGATGTTGGGCAAGGTGACGTAGCGCGGCTCGTTCAGGCGCAGGTCGGTGGTGATGACAGCGGGCAGCGAGAGGCTGAGGGTTTCCAGGCCGCCGTCGATTTCGCGGGTGACGTTCACTTTATCGCCAGCGACTTCCACCTTGGACGCGAAGGTGGCCTGGGGCAGGTCGGCGAGAGCCGCGAGCATCTGGCCGGTCTGGTTGGCGTCGTCGTCAATGGCTTGTTTGCCCAGAATGATCAGGCCGGGTTGCTCTTTGTCCACCAGGGCTTTGAGCAGCTTGGCCACAGCCAGGGGTTGCAGTTCGGCGTCGGTCTCGACCAGGATGCCGCGATCGGCGCCGATGGCCATGGCGGTGCGCAGGGTTTCCTGGCATTGGGTCACGCCGCACGACACCGCGATGACTTCGGTAGCCACGCCCTTTTCTTTCAGGCGCACGGCTTCTTCGACGGCGATTTCGTCAAAGGGGTTCATGCTCATCTTGACGTTGGCGATGTCCACTCCGCTGCCGTCGCTCTTGACGCGCACTTTGACGTTGTAGTCCACCACGCGTTTGACGGGGACGAGGATTTTCATGGGCTTGGCTCCTTGGAGGTTTTGGTTGACGTTAACGTAAAGCAGCGCCATTCTATTGCGGGCTGAATTCCCGACAAACGGGAGAGGCGAGAAAAAGAACGACCGTGCTTTTTTGGAAATTATAGGGACCTCATCCTGGCGGCTGGGTGACGGGGTTGCCCGGGGTGACAGTGCCAGGGGCCAGGTGCATGACCCGCTGGGGGTAGGGAATCTCGATGCCATGTTCCCGCAAGGAACGCAAGATGGCCAGATTGATTTCCGATTTCAAGCCCAGTTGCCCGATCTCGGGATCGCCAATCCAGTAGCCCACAGTGAACTCCAAACCATCGGCGCCAAAGGCTGACAAGGCGACGCTGGGGGCGGGATCGCGCAGCACCCGGGGGTTCTCCGAAGCCGCCTGCAGCAACAGCTGCATGACCTGATCCACATCGCTGTCATAGGCCACGCTCACCACCGTGGAGCGCCAGACCTTGGGGTCGGCCAGCGACAGGTTCTCGACCCGCTGGGTGAGCAGCATTTCGTTGGGCACGATGGATTCGCGCCCGCCCGGCGAGCGGATGACGGTGTAGCGCGCATTGATGTTGGTGATGCGGCCCTCGAAGTTGTCCACCCGCACGCTGTCGCCAATGCGCATGCTGCGCTCGGCCAGGATCACAAAGCCGCTGACGTAATTGGCCGCCAGCTTTTGGAGGCCAAAGCCAATGCCCACGCCCACCGCGCCGCCCAGCACCGACAGGGCCGTGAGGTCGATGCCGACCGACGACAGCGCCGTGATCACGGCCAGGAACATCAGCAGCGCGCGCAGCGCATTGCTCACGGCCTTGCGCATCGACAACTCGCCGCCGGTGGCAGCACGCAGCAGGCGGGCCTCCAGAAACGCAGACACCCAGAGGCTGAGCAGCAACAGGGCGCCAGCGGTGATAGCCCCTTCCAGCAGGGTGCGTACCGACACGGTGGAGCCACCCAGCTTCCAGGTGATCTGGTCCAGCTCCTGCAGCAAATGCGGCAGGATCCCCGTGACCCACAAGGCCGAGGTCAGCCAGGCCACCCAGGAGATCGTGCGCTCCAGCGGTCGCACCCAAGCCGATTGCGGGAAGGCCACCTGCAAGACCTTGACCCCCACCCGAATCGCCACCAAGGACACCAACAGCGGAATCACCACCTTGAACGCCGCCAGCGGCACCAGGGTCTGCACCAGCAAGCGGGCAAGGTAGGCAAAGCTCAGCAGCAGCAGCGGAAACAGCGCGCCGTCAAACACGCTGCGGCCAAAGAAAATGGATCGCTCGGTGTCCCGCCCAAAGGCCTTGCGCAGCAGGGACACCAGGCCCCAGGCTAGCGCCACGCAGGTGGCCAGCGCCGTCAATTCCACCCAGACGGTGGGCTGCAGCAGGGCATTGAACTCATCACGCCAATCGGCCCACCAGGGGGCCGGCGCCACTACCGGACGGCTCATGCGGACTTCCAGGCAGGTGTGCGCTTTTCGGCAAAGGCCTGCGCGCCTTCCTGGGCGGCGGGGTCCATCATGTTCGCGGCCATGGTCTGGCCCGCCAGCTGGTAGGCGGCATCCAGGCCCAGCTCGCGCTGCTGATAGACCAGGGCCTTGCCCATGGCCACGGCGACCCACGGTTTCTGCAGGATGGACTGCACCAGGCTTTCGACCGCCGCATCCAGCTGATCGACCGGCACCACGCGGTTGAGCAGGCCCTGGTCCAGCGCGGTGGCTGCGTCAATGAAATCGCCCGTCAGCAGCATTTCCATGGCCTTTTTGGCCGAAATGTTGCGCACCAGCGGCACGCTGGGTGTGGCGCAGAACAGACCGTAATGGATACCGCTGGTGGCAAAGGTGGCCGTGTCCACCGCCACGGCCAGATCGCACTGCGCCACCAGCTGGCAGCCCGCCGCCGTGGCCATGCCCTGCACGCGGGCAATCACCGGCACCGGCAGCTTCTGAATCGACAGCATCATGCGGCTGCACTGGCCAAACAGCTGCTGGTACCAGGCCAGGTCCGGGTTGGCAGCCATGTCCTTGAGGTTGTGGCCAGCGCAAAACGCCTTGCCGTTGGCGGCCAGCACGACCACGCGGGTGGTCTCGTCCTGGGCGACGGCGTCCAGCGCCTGCTGGAGCGCTGCCAGCATCTCGTGCCCAAGGGCATTGAAGCGGGCGGGATCGTTCAGGGTCAGCGTGACAACGCCGCGCGCATCGCGCTGCACCTGCAAGGGGGAGTCGGCCAGGGTCATGGGAAATTCAGACAGTCAGAAAAAACAACAATCAGTGCGGTGTCGCAGGCATCACAGGTCCGCCAGCACGCGCACATGCGCCTCCACGCTGCGGGCGAGCGCGTCCATCACATAGCCGCCCTCCAGGCAGGACACGATGCGGCCCTGGGCGTGGCGCTTGGCGATGTCCTTGATGGCACGGGTGATCCAGGCGTAGTCGGCTTCGGTCATCGCGAGCTGGCCCATGTCGTCGTCACGGTGGGCATCAAAACCGGCACTGATAAAGATCATTTGCGGGCGGAAGGCTTCCAGACGCGGGAGCCACACCATGTCCACCATTTCGCGGATCTCCATGCCCCGGGTGTAGGCGGCCACAGGAATGTTCACCATGTTGGGCGCGGGGTTCTGGTCGCCGCTGAAAGGGTAGAACGGATGCTGAAACAGGCCCACCATCAGCGCACGCATGTCGCCGGCCAGGATGTCCTCGGTGCCATTGCCGTGGTGCACGTCGAAGTCCACGATGGCAACCCGTTCCAGGTTGTAGCGCTGCAGCGCGTACTTGGCGGCAATGGCCACGTTATTGAAAAAGCAAAAACCCATGGCCTTGTCGCGGCAGGCATGGTGGCCGGGCGGACGCACGGCGCAAAAGGCGTTTTCCAGCTCCCCGGCCATCACCGCATCGGTCGCGGCCAGCGCGGCGCCAGCGGCACGCAGCGCGGCCTTCCAGGTGTGGGCGTTGATGGAAGTGTCGGTGTCGATCTGCGCGTATTCCGGGCCGCCGGCCAACAGCTCTTCCTGCAGACGGTCAGACAGCCCGCGCAGCGCGGCGATGTGCATGCGGTCGTGCGCCAGTTCGATGTCGGCCAAGGGCGCTTCGGGGGCCTCCATGCGCTCCAGCGCATCGAACACGCCGGTGACCAGCAGCCGGTCCTCGATGGCGCTGAGCCGCTCCGGGCATTCCGGGTGACCCGGTCCCATCTCGTGTTTCCAGCAGTCCTTGTGGGTGTAATAGCCCGTCTTGTGCA
>CAZQXQ010000106.1:0-9762 GCA_964597235.1 uncultured Burkholderiaceae bacterium
TCTGGCGGCACCTGCTGCCCAACAGCCTGACGCCCGTGGTCACGTTTTTGCCGTTCCGCATGAGCGCGGCCATCCTGGCGCTGACCTCGCTCGATTTCCTGGGCCTGGGTGTGCCGCCCGGTACCCCCAGCCTGGGCGAGCTGCTGAGCCAGGGCAAGAACAGCATCGACGCCTGGTGGATCTCGCTGTCCACTTTTGGCGTGCTGGTAGTCACGCTGCTGCTCTTGACCTTCATGGGCGATGCCTTGCGCGATGCGCTCGACCCCCGAAAGGCAGAGCGATGAACGCGCAGCTTTCCCCAACCCCATCGCAAACGCCACCACTGCTGCAGGTCCGTGACTTGCGTGTGCGCTTTGGCACCAAAGATGTCGTGCGCCGCGTGGACTTTGCCATCGTCCCCGGTGAAAAGCTGGCGCTGGTCGGCGAATCCGGCTCTGGCAAGACGATCACCGCCTTGAGCCTGCTGCGCCTGGTCGCTGATGCTGAAATCAGCGGTGAAGCCTTATGGGATCAGCGGAACATGCTCTCTTTTTCAGAGCATTCTATGCGTGTCTTGCGCGGTGGCGAGATCGCCATGGTCTTTCAGGAGCCCATGACCGCGCTCAACCCCTTGCTGACGGTGGGCGCGCAGATTGCCGAGGTGCTACAGCTCAAACGCGGCCAGACCGCCGCCGAGGCCACGGAGGGTGCGATCGCACTCTTGGCCAAGACCGGCATTCCCGAGCCCGAACGCCGCGCCCAGGCCTTGCCGCACCAGCTCAGCGGCGGCCAGCGCCAGCGGGCGATGATCGCTATGGCCCTGGCCAGCGCCCCGCGCCTGCTGCTGGCCGACGAGCCGACCACCGCGCTGGACGTGACGCTGCGTGGGCAGATCCTGGACCTGTTGTCCGAGCTGCAGCGCGAGACCGGTATGGCCGTGCTGCTGATCACCCACGACCTGAACCTGGTGCGCCGCTTTGCCGACCGCGTGGCGGTGATGGAGCAGGGCCTGCTGGTGGAGCAGGGTCCGGTCGCCGAGGTTTTCGCTCGGCCCCGGCACCCCTACACCCAGCGCCTCATCGCCAGCCAGCCTCGGCGCGACGTGCCCGAAGGGCCGGTGGACCCCAAGGTGCCGCCGGTGCTGCAGGCCCAGGGCCTGCGGGTGGATTACCCGACGCCTCTGCCGGGCTGGCGCGGCTGGTTCCGCCAGGGCCGTTTCGAGGCGGTCAAAGGCGTGGACCTGCGGCTGCCGCCAGGCCGCACCTTGGGCATCGTCGGCGAGTCGGGCTCGGGCAAGTCCACGTTGGCGCAGGCCATCCTGGGGCTGTTGCCTTTTGAGGGGCAGCTGCAGGTGGCGGGCCAGGCTTGGGAGCAACCGGCCATGCGCAATGTGCCAGCCAACCAGGCGCTGCGGCGCCAGGTGCAGGTGGTGTTCCAGGACCCGTTCTCGTCGCTGTCGCCTAGGCTGACGGTGGAGGAGATCGTGGGCGAGGGCCTGCGCGTGCACGCCCCCGAGGCCGATGCCGCCGAGCGCCGCCGCCGCGCGCTGGCCGTGCTGGACGAGGTGGGCTTGACCGAGGCGCAGTTCCCCGGCCTGCTGGCGCGCTATCCCCACGCCTTCTCCGGCGGGCAGCGCCAGCGCCTGGCGATCGCCAGGGCCTTGATCGTGCAGCCCCGCCTGCTGGTGCTGGACGAGCCGACCAGCGCGCTGGATGTGACGATCCAGCAACAGGTGCTGTCCCTGCTGCAGCGCCTGCAGCGCGAAAAAGGGCTGGCCTACCTCTTGATCACCCATGACGTGGACGTGGTGCGCGCCATGGCGCACGAGGTGCTGGTGATGAAGGATGGCGCTGTGCTGGAGGCGGGGGCTGTCGCCCAGGTGCTGGAGGCGCCGGTCCACCCGTACACCCGCCGCCTGGTCGCCGCCGCCGGTTTGGACACCCGGGCGCGGTAAGCTCGCGGGTTTTCCCTGAAGCCTGTTTCCCATCGACCGGGGCGGGCGCCTTGCTTTCCAGGAGCCTTGATGCTGCACGACCCCATGGACGAAGACGATCCCCTGCACAGCCCCGAAGAGCGTGCCGCTGCGGCGCGGCGTAGCACCTGGGTGAGCGTGGTGGTCAACGTGGTGCTGACGGCCATCCAGATCGCGGTGGGCATCTTTGCCAAGTCCCAGGCGCTGATTGCGGACGGGATCCACTCGCTGTCCGATCTGGTCTCGGATTTTGTGGTGTTGTGGGCCAACCACCACGCGCAAAAAGACGCCGACGAGGACCATCCCTATGGTCACCACCGCTTTGAAACGGCGGCCTCGCTGGTGCTGGGCCTGCTGCTGCTGGGCGTGGGTCTGGGCATGGTGGGCTCGGCGGTGCAGAAGTTGGAAAGCCCCGAGACCGTGGCCCCGGTGCACAGTCTGGCGCTGTGGATCGCCGGGCTGGCGCTGGTGTGCAAGGAGCTGCTGTTCCGCTACATGCTGGCGGTGGCTAAAAAAGTGAAATCGAGCATGCTGGTGGCCAATGCCTGGCATGCGCGTTCCGACGCGGCCTCGTCCTTGGTCGTGGGCATTGGTATTGCCGGCAACCTGGCGGGCTACCCCATCCTGGACCCGATTGCCGCGCTGATCGTGGGCTTCATGGTCGGTAAGATGGGCTGGGAATTCGGCTGGGATGCCCTGCACGACCTGATGGACCGCTCGGTCGATGAAGCCGAGGTCCAGGCCATCCGCCAGACCCTGCTCGACACCCCGGGCGTGATCGGCGTGCACGAAGTCCGCACCCGCAAGATGGGCGACATGGTGGTGGCCGATGCGCATATCGAAGTCGATGCCCAGATTTCTGTCGAGGCGGGGCACGATATTGCCGTCGAGGCCCGCCAACGCGTGATGCAGCGCCACCGTGTGCTCAATTTGCTCACCCACGTGGACCCCTGGCATCGCCCCGACCGTGACCACGACAAACCCCCACCGGTGCCCGAGCAGCCGGCCCCGGCCCGTAGTTCAAATGATGGAGGGAGATGAGGTGTTTGCACACAAGCCGATCAAGGCAACCATGTCGATGCCATCCAGGCCTGCCAAGCCCTTGTTTGCGCGTCCTTTGCGTTGGGCGGTCCTGGTGGGCTGGCTGGCCGCGTTGGGCGGGGCCCATGCCCAAGGGCAAAGCGCTGCCGCGCCGCTGCGGGTGGGCATGGAGACCCGCGTGATGGCCTGCACCGTCTGCCATGGCAAGGAGGGCCGCGCTACGCCCCACGGCTACTTTCCGCGCATTGCAGGCAAGCCGGCGGTGTACCTGGCCAATCAGCTGCGCAATTTCAAAGAAGGCCGCCGCAGCTATCCGCTGATGGGCGATCTGCTTGTTCACTTGAGCGACGACTACCTGCAGGCCATGGCGCAGCATTTCGCGGGTCTGGACCTGCCGTACCCGCCGCCTCCGCCACCGTCCGAGTCGTCGGCCGTGCTCGCGCAAGGGCGCCAGCTGGTGTTCCATGGCGATCCTGCGCGGGGCCTTCCAGCCTGCGTGCAATGCCATGGCGGCGCCATGACCGGGGTGCAGCCGGCCATTCCGGGATTGCTGGGCCTGTCCCGCGATTACCTGAACAGCCAGCTCGGCGCTTGGAAGACCGGTCAGCGCCGTGCGCAGTCGCCCGATTGCATGGCCCAGATAGCCAAGGCGCTCTCGCCATCCGAGGTGACCGCGGTGGCTGCCTGGCTGGCCGCACAGCCCTTGCCCGCTGTCACCAAGCCTGCAGAGCACCTGCCCGCCCCCCTGCCCACGGCCTGTGGTGGGGTGGAGGGCTTGCCGATTGCGCAGGATGCATCCCGTTGACCGCCCGGTGGAGATGACCTGAACCATGAAGATCCGTTTCAAGATATTGGGAGGGCTGGTGCTGGCAGGGGTGGCCCTGGCCGCTGCCGTGCTGGCACTGAACCACCGGGGGGAAGCGTCCCTGACGGACAGCGCCCAACTCGCCGCTGTCCCCCTGGAAACCCGTGTGGCCCGGGGCGCTTACCTGTCCAAGCTCGGCAACTGCATGGGCTGCCATACCGCCCAGGGCGGGGCACCCTATGCTGGTGGGCGCGCCTTGCCTACTCCCTACGGCACTTTCTACAGCAGCAACCTCACGTCCGATCCGGAAACGGGCCTCGGCCGCTGGACCTCTGCTGAGTTCTGGCGGGCCTTGCACAACGGTCGTTCCAAAGACGGGCGATGGCTGTACCCGGCGTTTCCCTATCCCAGCTACACCCACATCACGCGTGAGGACGCCGAGGACCTGTACGCCTATTTCCAGAGCCTGCCCCCTGTCGTCCAGGCACCTCGCGCCCATGCGCTGCGCTTTCCTTACAACACGCAGGCTGCGCTGGCGGTCTGGCGTGCCTTGTACTTCACCCCGGGTGACCCACCCGTACCGGTCGCCGGCAAAACGCCGGAATGGCAACGTGGGGCGTATCTGGTTCAGGGCCTGGGCCACTGTGCTGCCTGCCATGCCCCCCGCAATGCCCTGGGCGCTTCGCAAAATCCGCTGGCCTTGGCCGGCGGGCGCATGCCGGGCCAACCTTGGTACGCCCCGGCCTTGAACGACCCCGCTGAAGGAGGGGTGAGCACCTGGCCGCTAGAAGATGTCGTGGCGCTGCTGCGCACCGGACAGGCCCCGCGGGCCTCTGTCATCGGTCCCATGGCCGAAGTGGTGTTTGACAGCACCCAGCACTGGACCGAGGCCGATTTGCGCGCCACCGCCTTGTACCTGCAAGACTTGCCGGCACCTAGCCGTGTCGTGGTGCCGCCCCGCACGCCGCCATCGGCCGCCCTGATGACCCGGGGTGAGGCGGTGTATGGCCAACACTGCGCCCAGTGCCATGGCGAGCAGGGAGAGGGCCGTGCTGGCGCTTTCCCCGCCTTGTCAGGCAACCGCGCCGTCACCCTGTCTGACGCCACGAACGTGGTGCAGATGGTGTTGCAGGGGGGCTACCTGCCCGCTACACCAGGTAACCCGCAGCCACATGGCATGCCGCCGTTCGTGCAAGCCCTGCGGGATGAAGAGATCGCTGCGGTCAGCACGTTCATTCGCAACCGCTGGGGCAACCAGGCGAGCGCCGTCGGGACCATGGAGGTCCACCAGGTCCGCGAGCGGCGTGGTTTTTGAAGGAGTGGTAGCGATGGAACTTTCCGCCGTGGGGCGACCCCCGCAAACCCCGGAGCTTTGGGTCATTTGCCTGTGCGCGCAATGGTGCGGAACCTGCCGTGAGTACCGGGCGGTGTTCGATGCGCAAGCCCAGGCCCATCCCGACATGCATTGTGTGTGGGTGGATGTGGAGGACGAGCCGGACCTGGTTGGCGACCTGGACGTGGAAACCTTCCCCACGTTGCTTGTGGGGCGGGTGGGCGCAGCGGGGGCTGCGCTGGATTTTGCGGGACCGTTATTACCCCAGCCGGCCATTTTGGAGCGCTTGCTTGCCCAGGTCGTTGCTGCGCCCATTGCCGCGTCTGCGGTGCCCCCAGGGGGAGACCCGGAAGCGCTCGCTGTGCTGCGTCGCGTGGCGGTCCACCGCAGGCTCTGAATTGCGCATCGGGCACCCTGGATGGGTTGGCAACCCCTGGTTTCAGGGCTACAATGCGCGTCTCACGACCAAACGGGCGGGTACCAACCGCCCGTTTTTTTTGGTCGATTGCTTTTGGTGCATGGCTTTAAACGCCATGAATTTCGCCTGATGGCATTTTTGGAATTGAACAAACCACGTGGCATTGCAGCAAATCGTTGAACAAACCGTGACAGGGTTGGGTTACGACCTGGTGGAGATCGAGCGGTCCGCCGGGGGCTTGTTGCGCATCACCATCGATCTGCCCTGGACTCCTCCCTCCGAAGTCTCGGATGCTCCTCTGGGTGGCGAAGCCTTTGTGACCGTCGAGGATTGCGAGAAAGTCACCCGCCAGCTGCAATTCGCACTGGAGGTCGATGGGGTGGACTACACCCGGCTGGAAGTTTCTTCCCCAGGAATCGACCGGCCTTTGCGCCACGAACAGGACTTTCAGCGTTTCGAGGGCGAGGTCATTGACGTCACCCTCAAAGCGCCCATCGGTGCAGCAGCATCGGGGCAGGTCAATGCCAACCGCAAAAAATTTCGCGGCACCCTGGAGCGCTCTGAATCGGGGGGCTGGCAGATCGTGTGGTCGGACGCGCCGCCACCCAAGCCTGGACAAAAGGTCAGCAAAAAACGCGCCCCTGTCCCGCTGCAGGTGATGGGGTTCACGCTGGACGAGCTGCGCGAAGCCCGCTTGGCGCCCATCGTGGATTTCAAGGGGCGTCAGCGCAAACCGGCGGATCGACCTTTCGAAACCCCCGCAGAGAACGAATAAAGGACGCAGTCTCTGGCGTCCATACGCGCCGGACTGCTTTCGGTGATTGAAATAGGAGTTTGTCGCATGAATCGCGAATTGTTGATGTTGGTCGAGGCCATCTCCCGCGAGAAAAACGTAGAGCGGGATGTGGTTCTGGGCGCCGTTGAGCTGGCCCTGGCACAGGCGACCAAGAAGCTGTATCCGGGCGAGGTGGACATTCGGGTCGCGATCGACCGTGACAGCGGCAACTACGAAACCTTTCGCCGTTGGCTGGTGGTTCCGGACGATGCCGGCCTGCAAAACCCCGATGCCGAAGAGCTGCTCATGGATGCCCAGGACCGCGTGCCGGGCATCCAGGTGGGTCAATACATCGAGGAGGCAGTGGAATCTCTGCCAATCGGCCGCATTGGTGCCATGGCTGCCAAGCAGGTCATCCTGCAAAAAATCCGTGATGCCGAGCGCGAGATGCTGCTCAACGACTTCATGTCGCGCGGCGAGCGCATCTTCACGGGTACCGTCAAGCGCATGGACAAGGGCGATCTGATCGTCGAGAGCGGCCGTGTCGAAGGTCGCCTGCGTCGCAGCGAGATGATCCCCAAGGAAAACCTGCGCAGCGGTGACCGCGTGCGGGCCATGATCATGGAGGTGGACCTGACGTTGCGCGGTGCGCCGATCATCCTGTCTCGCTCGGCACCGGCCTTCATGGTGGAACTGTTCCGCCAGGAAGTGCCCGAAATCGAGCAGGGCTTGCTCGAAATCAAGAGCTGCGCCCGTGACCCCGGCTCGCGCGCCAAGATCGCTGTGATCTCGCACGACAAGCGTGTCGATCCGATTGGCACTTGCGTTGGCGTGCGTGGCACCCGTGTCAATGCCGTGACCAATGAACTGGCCGGCGAGCGCGTGGACATCGTGCTTTGGTCCGAGGATCCCGCCCAGTTCGTCATTGGCGCGCTCGCCCCTGCCAACGTGCAGTCCATCGTGGTGGACGAAGAGAAACACGCCATGGATGTGGTGGTTGATGAAGAAAACCTCGCGATCGCCATCGGCCGTGGTGGGCAGAACGTGCGCCTGGCCTCTGACCTGACAGGCTGGAAGATCAACATCATGGATGCGGCCGAGTCCGCCCAGAAGCAGGCCGACGAGACCGACCAGGCGCGTCGTCTGTTCATGGAGAAACTGGATGTGGACGAGGAAATCGCCGACATCCTGATTGCTGAGGGCTTCAATAGCCTGGAAGAGGTGGCCTATGTGCCGCTGCAGGAAATGCTCGAAATCGAAGGCTTTGACGAGGACACGGTCAACGAACTCCGTGCCCGTGCCAAGGATGCTCTGTTGACTCTGGAAATCGCCCGCGAGGAAAGCGTGGAAGAAGCGTCCCAGGATCTGCGTGATCTTGATGAAGCACTGACGCCCGAAATCATCGCCAAGCTGGCCGATGGCGGAGTGCATACCCGTGACGATCTGGCCGATCTGGCCATTGATGAGCTCACTGAATTGACCGGCCAGTCGCCAGAGGCCGCCAAGGCCCTGATCCTCAAAGCGCGTGAACACTGGTTCAGCGTGGGGCAAGCATAAAGGTCTGGGAGGTAGGTAAGGAATATGTCCAGTAACACCGTCGCCGAGTTCGCCAATGAGCTCAAAAAATCGCCCGAAATCCTGCTTGATCAGCTCAAGGCTGCGGGCGTGGGCAAATCGTCCGTATCGGACCCCCTGACCGAGTCGGACAAGCAAAAGCTGCTGGCCCATCTGCAGGCCAGCCATGGAACCGCTTCCAGTGATCGCAAGAAAATCACCTTGGTGAAGAAGTCCACCAGCGAAATCAAGCAGGCCGATGCCACCGGCAAGGCCCGCACCATTCAGGTCGAGGTGCGCAAAAAGCGCACCTTCATCAAGCGTGAGGATGAGCCCGAAACGGTGTCCGCCCCTGACTCGTCCAGCGAGGAAGCCCGTGCCGAGGCTGCCCACGAGGCCGACCTGACGCGCCGTGAAGAAGAGGCCCGTCAGCAGGCTGAACAGATCCGTCACCAGGAAGAAGAGTTGGCCCAGAAACGCCAGGAGCGCGAAGAGCGCGAACGCCGCGAGCGCGAAGCCGAAGAACGTGCCGCGGCTTATGCGGCCCAGGAAGCCCAGAAAAAAGCCCAGGCCAATGCCGCCAAGGTGGAAGCATCGCGTGAACAGGCGGCTGAAGCTGCCGCCCGCGCTGCGGCCCAGGCAGCAGCCCGCGAAAAGGCCGAGGCTGAAGCCAAGGCCCGTGCTGCCGAGGAAGCAGCCCGCGCTGCCGATCTGGAGGAGCGTCGTCGCAAGGCCCTGGCCGAGGCCGAGGCCATCCGCGCCATGATGTCTGCGCCCAAAAAGGGCGTCATGGTTGCCAAGAAGCCCGAGGAGCCCAAGCCAGCGCCCAAGGCCCCTGGTGCCGATGCCAAGAAGGGCACCTTGCACAAACCTGCCCAGGCGCCAGGTGCCGCCCGTCCAGGGGGCGCGGCTCCCGCTGCGGCCCCTGCAGGCGGTGCCGGCAAGGAAGTCAAGTCTGCCAAGCTGTCTTCCAGCTGGGCGGGCGAGCCGGCCAAGAAAAAAGAAATCAAGACCCGTGGCGACAGCAGCGGCGGTGTGGGCCGTGGCAACTGGCGTGCGGGTCCCCGCGGTGGCAGTGGCCGCCGTGGCAACGACCGCGATCAGCGCGAGATGCAGCAGGCCGCACCGGTGGAGGCGCGCATTATCGAAGTGCATGTGCCTGAGACCATCACCGTGGCCGAGCTGGCCCACAAGATGTCGATCAAGGCCTCCGAGGTCATCAAGGCCCTGATGAAGATGGGTCAGATGGTCACCATCAACCAGCCGTTGGACCAAGACACCGCGATGATCGTGGTCGAGGAAATGGGCCATAAGGCGGTTGTGGCCGCCCTGGACGATCCGGAAGCCTTCGACGACATCACGCACCAGGATGCCGAGAAACTGCCCCGCGCTCCCGTGGTGACCGTCATGGGCCACGTGGACCATGGCAAGACCTCGCTGCTGGACTACATCCGCCGCGCCAAGGTGGCGGTGGGCGAAGCCGGTGGCATCACCCAGCACATCGGTGCCTACCACGTGGACACGCCACGCGGCATGGTTACTTTCCTCGATACCCCCGGCCACGAGGCCTTCACGGCCATGCGTGCTCGCGGTGCTCAGGCGACCGACATCGTCATCCTGGTCTGTGCGGCCGATGACGGTGTGATGCCCCAGACCAAGGAAGCCATCAAGCACGCCAAGGCGGCGGGCGTTCCGATCGTTGTGGCCATCACCAAGGCCGACAAGCCCGACGCCAACCCCGACCGTGTCAAGCAGGAGCTGGTGGTCGAAGAGGTGGTGCCCGAAGAGTACGGTGGTGACTCGCCCTTCGTGCCCGTGTCTTCCAAGACCGGCATGGGCATCGACGAGCTGCTGGAACAGGTGCTGCTGCAGGCCGAAGTGCTGG
>CAZQXQ010000107.1:0-9718 GCA_964597235.1 uncultured Burkholderiaceae bacterium
TTCTCGCTGCGGTCGGTGAGCTCGTCCTCGCCGTACCACCAGCCCTGCTCGGGCAGGTATTTTTCGCAAATGCCGAACAGGCGCTCGATGTCGCCCTTGTTCTTGGCCGACATGGGCACGAACTCGGCAAACGGATGGCGCTCCTGCATGCCCTTGAGCCAGGGCGCCAGCTCGGCGCGGCGGTGCACGGCATCGAGCTTGTTGGCGATCAGCAGCGTGGGAATGCCGGGCTTGAACAGGCTCAAGACCTTGGCGTCGGCCAGGGTGAAGCTGCCGGCCTCGACGACGAACAGGATCAGGTCCACGTCGCCGATCACGCCCATCACCGTCTTGTTCAGCGACTTGTTCAGCGCGGCGGTGTGGCGGGTCTGGAAACCGGGCGTATCGACAAACACAAACTGCGTCGCGCCCTGGGTGCGGATGCCGGTGATGCGGTGGCGGGTGGTCTGGGCCTTGCGCGAGGTGATGGAAATCTTCTGCCCCACCAGCGCGTTCATCAGCGTGGACTTGCCCACATTGGGCTTGCCAACGATGGCGATCAGGCCGCAGCGCTGGCCCGGCACGGCGGACGCGGCGCCCCGGGCCTTGGCGGCCGCCAGCATGGCTTCGAGGTCATTTTGGACCTCAGGCGCCTGTTCATCAGCGGTACTAGCTATGCTTTTAGGAGCGTCGTTCATGGTTTCTGGGCTTTCAACAGGGTCAGCAGGGCGGCGGCAGCGGCTTGCTCGCCCGCACGGCGCGAGGCGCCGGTACCGCGTGCGCGCAAGACGCCGTCCTGCGTGGCGCATTCGACCTCAAAGGTCTGGTGGTGGGCGGCGCCGGTGGTGGCCACCACCTGGTACACCGGCAGCGAACGCTTGCGGCCCTGGAGCCATTCCTGCAAGGCGGTCTTGGGGTCCTTGGCGGCGGCCTGCATCTGGGGATTGATCTCCACCTTTTGATAAAGGCGGTGCACCAGGGCCTCGGCCGCCGGATAGCCGGCATCCAGATAGACGGCACCCAGCAGGGCTTCGAGCGCATCGGCCAGGATGGATGGGCGCTGGTGGCCGCCAGACTTGGTCTCGCCCTCGCCCAGGCGCAGCACGCCCGAGACCTGCAGGCCCAGCGCCAGCTGGTGCAGGGTGTCTTGCTTGACCAGGTTGGCGCGCACGCGGGACAAATCGCCCTCGGGCAGCGCGCCCAGGCGCCGGTACAGCAGGCTGGCCACGGCCAGGTTCAGCACCGAGTCGCCCAGGAACTCCAGGCGCTCGTTGTGGTCGGCGGAAAAACTGCGGTGGGTGACGGCGCGCTGCAAGAGCGCGGCATCGTTAAAACGGTGTTGCAGGCGGTCCTGCAAGGCAAAAAGCGCGGGAGAGAGCACGGACACTAGTGGGATTGCCCTTGAAAACGGAAAACGAGGTAGGCCGGGCCCACCAGATGGATTTCGCGCGCATACGCGAAGGAGACGACGACCTTTTCGCCGCGCTTGGTGATGTCGAGGTCAGCACCCTTGACGGAGTGAATCTCCTCGATGAGCGCTGCACGGTCAAACGCTGCACGGATCTCAGCCACCGTGGAATGGTTCTGGGCGCGCTCCACGGCACTTTGCACGTTGAAATACTCCAGGTAAATCGGCACGCTCTGGGCGCCGACAACGCCCACGACAAAAACCAAGGCCCCGACAAACAGGGTGTTCCACAGGGACAGGCCACGCTGGCGGGAACGGGATACAGAAAGTTGCATCGGAAATTCCTTTCTTGTTCAAACCGCCAAGGCCCGTCTGAGAGGTCCGACCCAGGCCCGGGTCAATGGAAGCGCCCAATGCGCCCCAAATCGCCAAAGTTCATCCAGACCAAGAAGGCCTTGCCGACGATGTTTTTCTCCGGCACAAAGCCCCAATAGCGGGAGTCGAGCGAGTTGTCGCGGTTGTCGCCCATCAGGAAATAGTGGCCCTCGGGCACCTTGCACACCACGCCTTCCACACTGTAGCGACAGTTCTGGCGGAAGGGAAAGTCGCTGGCGCCCTGGATGAAGGCCGGGACTTCGGGGTTGTTCAGCACCCGATGGGGTTCACCGCCCACGCGCTCCTCGAACTGCTTGAAATAGCGCATGGCGCCGGCGTCAAAGAAATCGGGCATGGCCTGCGTGGGCACGGGCTGGCCGTTGACCGTCAGGCGCTTGTTCAAATACGCCACTTCGTCGCCCGGTACGCCGACCACACGCTTGATGTAGTCCAGGCTGGGCTGGGGCGGGTAGCGGAACACCATCACATCGCCGCGTGCGGGCGGGGTGCCCTCGGTGATCTTGGTGTTGAGCACCGGCAGGCGCAGGCCGTAAGTGAACTTGTTGACCAAGATCAGATCACCCACCAGCAGGGTCGGAATCATCGAGCCCGACGGGATCTTGAAGGGCTCGAACAGGAACGAGCGCAGCAGGAACACCACCGCTATCACCGGGAACAGCCCAGCGGTCCAGTCCAGCCACCAGGGCTGCATCAGCAGCTTGGCCTTGGCCTCGGCCACATCGATGTCCGTCTTCTGGATGCCCATGCGGTCGAGTTCGGCGCGCCGCTGCACCGCTGCGTCTTCGACCGCCTGGGCCGCACGCTGGCGCTGGGGCAAAAAGTAAAAGCGCTCGGCCAGCCAGTACAGGCCGGTGACAAACGTCGCCAGAAACAGCAGCAGGGCAAAGTTGCCTTCGATCAGGCCCACATACCAGGCGCCGATGTAGCCGACAAAGGCCGCGAGCACGGCGGCCGTCAGGGTTTGCATGAGAGGCATCAGTCTTCCACCTGCAAGATAGCCAGGAAGGCTTCTTGGGGCACTTCCACCGAGCCGATCTGCTTCATGCGCTTTTTACCGGCCTTTTGCTTTTCGAGCAGCTTGCGCTTACGCGTGATGTCGCCGCCGTAGCACTTGGCCAGCACGTTCTTGCGCAGCGCCTTGATGGTTTCGCGCGCGATGATGTTGGCGCCGATCGCGGCCTGGATGGCCACGTCGAACATCTGGCGACTGATGATCTCGCGCATCTTGGCGGCCACCGCCCGGCCCCGGTAGGCCGCCTGGGTGCGGTGGACGATGATGGACAGGGCATCGACCTTCTCGCCATTGAGCAGGATGTCCACCTTCACCACGTCCGAGGCGCGGTATTCCTTGAACTCATAGTCCATCGAGGCATAGCCGCGCGACACCGACTTGAGCTTGTCGAAGAAGTCCAGCACGATTTCGCCCAGCGGCAGTTCGTAGGTCAGCATGACCTGGCGACCGTGGTAGGCCATGTTCATCTGCACGCCGCGCTTTTGGTTGGCGAGGGTCATCACCGGGCCCACGTAGTCCTGGGGCATGTACAGGTGCACGGTGACGATGGGCTCGCGGATTTCCTGAATCTTGCCCTGGTCGGGCATCTTGGAGGGGTTTTCCACCATGATGACCTCGCCATCGCCACGTACCACCTCATAGACCACGCTGGGCGCAGTGGTGATCAGGTCCTGGTCGAACTCGCGCTCCAGGCGCTCCTGCACGATTTCCATGTGCAGCAGGCCCAGGAAGCCGCAGCGGAAGCCAAAGCCCAGCGCCTGCGAGACTTCGGGCTCGTACTGCAGCGCGGCATCGTTGAGCTTGAGCTTTTCCAGCGCATCGCGCAGCGAGTCGTACTGGTTGGCCTCGGTCGGGTACAGGCCAGCAAACACCTGGGGCTGGATTTCCTTGAAGCCGGGCAGCGGCTCGGCGGCAGGGCCCAGGTTGTTGGGCAACTTCTTTTCCAGCGTGATGGTGTCGCCCACCTTGGCGGCCTGCAGTTCCTTGATGCCAGCAATGATGTAGCCCACCTCACCCGCTTGGAGCGACTCACGCGGCTGGTTGGCCGGGGTGAACACGCCCAGGTTGTCGGCGTTGTAGGCGGCGTTGGTGGCCATCATCTTGAAACGCTCGCCCTTGAGCAGGCGGCCATCGACCACGCGCACCAGCATGACCACGCCCACATAGGTGTCAAACCAGCTGTCGATGATCATCGCGCGCAGCGGTGCCTCGGGGTTGCCCTTGGGCGCCGGCACCTTGGCGACGATCAGCTCCAGGATCTCGTCAATACCCATGCCAGTCTTGGCCGAGCAGGGAATGGCGTCGCTGGCATCGATGCCGATCACGTCCTCGATTTCCGCCTTGGCATTGTCGGGGTCGGCATTGGGCAGGTCCATTTTGTTGAGCACGGGCAACACTTCCACGCCCAAGTCCAGCGCGGTGTAGCAGTTGGCCACCGTCTGGGCCTCGACGCCCTGCGAGGCATCGACCACCAGCAGCGCGCCTTCGCAGGCGGAAAGCGAACGGCTCACTTCATAGGAGAAGTCCACATGGCCGGGGGTGTCGATCAGGTTGAGGTTGTAGATCTGGCCATCCTTGGCCTTGTACTGCAGCGCCGCCGTCTGGGCCTTGATGGTGATGCCGCGCTCTTTTTCGATGTCCATCGAGTCGAGCACCTGGGCTTCCATGTCGCGCTCGGCCAGACCACCGCAGCGCTGGATAAGGCGGTCCGCGAGCGTGGATTTGCCGTGGTCAATGTGCGCGATGATCGAGAAATTACGGATGTGGTTCATCAACGAAAAACGTTCTTAAAAGGGAAAGGCGCGGGCAAGAAAAAAGGGCGCGCCGCCGAAGGACACGCCCGGGACCATGCCGCTTGGTATGGTGATGTCAAGAGCCGGATTGTAGTGGGCCTGAAAACCCACCACCGGCTCAGCGGAGTGGACGAATGATGGCGTATTGCGTCCACTCGCCACGGCGGAACAGCACGTTTACCGGCTTGCCGCGCTCCAGCCTGGCCAGCGCCGCCTCGAAGTCTTTCAGGGTGGCGGTTTCGGTATTGGCCACGGCCAGGATCACATCCCCCTCTCGCAGGCCGGCGCGGAAGGCGGCCTCGGTCGCGGCCTGCACCCAGACCCCGCCCTTGAGCTTGAGGTCCTTCTTCTGCGCAGTGGTCAGTTCGCTGACCGACAGGCCCAGCCACTGCGCCACCTGGCTGGGCTTGGCCTTTTCCTCACGCTCAGCGGTCTTGACGGCGGGCTTGTCGGGCTCGATCTCGGCCACAGTGAGCACCAGGTCCTTGGTGCTGCCCCGGCGGAACACGGTCACGGTGCTGCGTGATCCGGGTTTGGTGTTGCCCACCAGACGCGGCAGGTCGGCCACCTTCTCCACGGGCTTGCCCTCGAAGCGGGTGATGATGTCCCCCGCCTCGATACCGGCTTTTTCCGCGGGCGACCCGGCCTCTACACCGGTGACCAGCGCGCCGGTGGTCTTACCCAGGCCAATTGATTCGGCCACGTCCTTGCCCACCGGACCAATCTGCACACCAATGCGCCCACGGGTCACGCGGCCTGTGGCGCGCAGCTGGTCGCTGACGCGCACCGCCTCGTCGATCGGGATGGCAAAGGCAATGCCCATGTAACCGCCGGAGCGCGAATAAATCTGGCTGTTGATGCCCACCACCTCGCCGCGCAGATTGATCAGCGGGCCACCGGAGTTGCCAGGATTGATCGCCACATCGGTCTGGATCAGCGGCAGAAAGTCACCGGTGTCACGCTGCTTGGCGCTGACGATGCCGGCGGTCACGGTGTTCTCCAACCCAAACGGTGAGCCAATCGCCATCACCCACTCGCCCGCCCGCAGACGGCTGCTGTCGCCGATCTTCACTGCGGGCAGACCCGTAGCCTCGATCTTGACGACAGCGACATCGCTGCGCTTGTCCGCGCCCACGATGCGGGCCTTGAACTCGCGTTTGTCGGTCAGGGTCACCAACACCTCGTCAGCGCCATCGACCACGTGGGCGTTGGTCATCACATAGCCGTCAGCGGTCAGGATGAAGCCCGAGCCCACGCCACGGGGCTGCTCTTCCTCCCCCCCTGAACGGGGCCCGCGCGGCTGCCGGGGTCCCTGGGGCACCGGAATGCCAAAGCGGCGGAAAAACTCCAGCATTTCCTCGTCCATGCCCTGGCCTTGAGCCCCTCCCCTGCCGGCCGAGCGCTCCACGGTCCGGATGTTGACCACGGATGGGCCCACTTGCTCCACCAGCTCCGTGAAGTCGGGCAGACCGCGCACCATGGCCGGCTGGGCCTGCACGGCGGTGATAGGAACAGCGCTCAGGCTGGCAATCGCCAGCACCGTGGACGCCAGGGCAAAGGATGGCAATTTTTTCCAACGCAAGGACATACAAACGTTCTCTCGGAAAGGTCAATTCGAAAAGGTCAACCCAGGCTCACCGCGAGCGGCGCTGCTCAAAAGTGGCATTGCGCAAGAAATCGGCAGGCATTTGCAGGGTGACGGGCGGATTGCCCAACTGTTTCTGCGCTGCCACCAGCTCGTCGAGACGGGGATCCCGCAGCATCTGCGGCGGCGTGCCTGCAGGGCGCGCCACCACGGAGGCCACCGGCGTGGCAGGCTGAGCGGGAGTTCCGCTGGCCATCACCGCGCTACCGCCCAGGACCGGCTCGGCGCCACCGACACCCCCGAGCAGGGTCCAGCTTCCAAGGGCCAGGGCCGCCACACTGGCCAGTCCGGCCACCATGCGCCAACGCCAGGCGGCGGCATTGGCCGCTTCGCGTTCAGGCAAAGCGACAGCGCCTGGCGGTGCGGGCAACGTGGATGACCCCGCAATCGGGATCTGAACCTCCGATACAGCCAGCACAGGGCGTGCCGGCTCTTGTGCCAGCTGCACCCGAAGCTTGCGCAACAGATCAGAGTCACCCGGCCGGGCCAGGTCGGTGGCGCGCATCACGTCCCCGATGAGGTGGTAGGTCGCCCAGGTCGCCAGCGCCTCCTCGTCACGGGCGGCGTTCAGAGCCTGGGCCAGTTCGGCTCCGTCCAGGGCACCATCGGCCAAGGCGGAAAGCTGTTCACGTTGTTTCAACACATCCTGCATGGGTTCACCTGCATCCGTCCCATTCCTTCAACGCGGTGGGGACCTTCACCGGCGCTTACCAGCGCTTGCCCGAGCGGGACTCCAACATGGGCCGCACACGGGCGGCGATCGCCTCGCGAGCCCGAAAAATCCGCGACCGCACGGTACCGATGGGGCATTGCATCAAGGTCGCAATTTCGTCGTAACTCAAGCCCTCGATTTCCCGCAAGGTCACGGCCTGGCGCAAATCAGGAGGCAAGGCCTCCAGTGCAGCATTGACCGCCTCGGCGATTTCACGGGCAGCGAGCACGGCTTCCGGAGTCTCGTCGGTCGTTTGTTCTGGCGAGGGCCGGAAAGTTTCATCGTCCTCGTCCTTGCCCTGCAAGGTGCTTTGCAGCACGACCGGGTCGCGCTTCATGTCCATCAAGGCCTTTTTGGCGGTGTTGACGGCAATCCGATACAGCCAGGTGTAGAACTGAGCATCACCGCGAAACTGGTGCAGGGCCCGGTAGGCACGCAGAAAACTTTCCTGGGCAATGTCCTGGACCAGGTCCACATCGCGGACCATGCGGCCAATCAGGCGCTCGATCCGGCGCTGGTACTTGAGGACCAGCAGCTCGTAGGCACGCACGTCCCCGGCCAAGGTGCGCGCCACGAGTTGCGCATCGCTGTCGGCTGGGGGAGGAGGCGAATCGTGGGTCATCGTCCTTGGGGAAAGAAAGCGGAGGCTAAACGCCGGTAACGGACTCGGCAGTCACCGCACGGGGCCGTTGAAACAAAGCACGGCGCAGAGCCAGCCAATCTGCAGGCGCCGCCTTGCGCCACACCCACAACCAGGTCGGCCGGGTCCAGATCGACGCCTGCCAACGCAGGCCCATCAGCCATTGCGCATCCAGCAAGACGGCGGGTGACTGGTCAAAACGCCGGGAAGGTCCGCCAGCACGATGCAAATGCCAAGCCTGGCCATCCCACTCCAGGTCACCCTGCTGCGGGCGCAGCGCGTGAACGCAGGTGGTCACACTCAGCACCAGCCACAGCAGCGTCACGCCCACGGGGAACCCCACTTCAGGCATGCCACCCACACGGTACCAAGCCAGTAGGGGCAAGGCCATCACGAGAGTCAGGCTGACACCCAGCCAGGGGAGATACCCTGGTTGGGTGATCGGATAAACCACCGGAGGCGCCGTTTTGCGGTCGATGTTCACCGCTGTACGCCCCGTGGAAGCTCAGATGCGCTTGAAAACCAGGGAGCCGTTGGTACCACCAAAACCGAAGTTGTTCTTGAGGGCAATGTCCAGCTTCATGTCCCGGGCGGTGTTGGCGCAGTAGTCCAAATCACACTCGGGGTCTTGGTTCAGCAGATTGATGGTGGGCGGCACTTTTTGCTCGTGCAGGGCGAGCACGGTGAACACGCTCTCGATCCCACCGGCGCCGCCCAGCAGGTGGCCGGTCATGGATTTGGTGGAACTGACCACCAGCTTGGTGCGCGCATGGTCACCCAGGGCAGCCTTGATCGCGTTGGTTTCGTTGACATCGCCCAGCGGCGTGGACGTGCCATGCGCATTCAGGTAATCGATTTGATCGGGATTGACGCCAGCGTTGCGCAGCGCATGCAGCATGGCACGGCGCGGTCCGTCCATATTGGGGGCAGTCATGTGACCGGCATCGGCACTCATGCCAAAGCCAGCCAGTTCGGCGTAAATTTTGGCGCCACGGGCCTTGGCGTGTTCGTACTCTTCGAGCACCATCACACCTGCACCTTCGCCCAAGACAAAACCGTCGCGGTCTTTGTCCCAAGGGCGGGAAGCGGCCTTGGGATCGTCATTGCGGGTGGACAGGGCGCGCATGGCCGCAAAACCACCCACCCCAAGGGGCGACACCGTGGACTCGGCACCGCCAGCCACCACGACATCGGCATCCCCGTACTCAATCAGGCGGCCGGCTTCGCCAATGCAGTGCAGACCCGTGGTGCAGGCCGTGACCACCGACAGGTTGGGCCCCTTGAAGCCAAAGCGCATGGAGACATGCCCCGCCACCATGTTGATGATGGAAGCAGGCACAAAGAAGGGGGTAATCCGCCGGGGACCACGACTGGCCAGCTCGGCATGGGTGTTTTCAATCAGCGGGAGACCGCCAATGCCAGAACCAATCACGCAGGCAATGCGCGTGGCGAATTCCTCGTCCAGGGCGTCGCCGGTGGGCAGACCCGCATCCTGCACAGCCTGGCTGGCGGCAGCGATGCCGTAATGGATGAAGGTATCCATCGTGCGGGCATCTTTGGGATTGAGGTAGGACTCCAGGTCAAAGCCCTTGACCTCGCCGGCAATCTTGCAGGCAAAGTTCGACGCGTCGAACTTGGTGATGAGGTCGATGCCGGATTGTCCGGCCAAGATATTGGCCCAGGCATCTTGCACCGTGTTGCCCACGGGACTGATGCAACCAAGACCAGTCACGACAACGCGACGACGGCTCATGCGTAAAAACCTTGTAGTGGTGATCGCTCAATCAGAGGCCTTGCGGCATTGAGACGGATGGAGGGTCCCCAAGACGCAGGCGTGCAAAGCCTTGGGGACAGATCGACCAGATCAGCCCTTTTGGTGGGCGTTGGCGTAGTCGATGGCGTTTTGCACCGTGGTGATTTTCTCGGCGTCTTCGTCGGGAATCTCGATGCCAAACTCGTCTTCGAGGGCCATCACCAGTTCCACGGTGTCCAGGGAGTCAGCACCCAGATCGGCCACAAAAGCCTTTTCGTTGGTCACTTGGGACTCTTCCACACCGAGTTGTTCGGCAATGATTTTCTTGACGCGTGCTTCGATATCGCTCATGGTTTCCCTCTGGGGGTTGTGAATGAATC
>CAZQXQ010000108.1:0-9708 GCA_964597235.1 uncultured Burkholderiaceae bacterium
TGCTGGCGTAGAACTGCACGCGGGCCTCGGTCTCGTGGGCCGGGCGGGCGGCGCGCGCGGCGGCTTCTTCCTCGGCAAACAGGTCGTCGTCGTCAAAATCCTCGCCATGCCCGGCCAGGCGGTCGAGCTTGAGCTTGCACACATAGCGCCCGCGCCCCTTGGCCAGCGCGAACTGGAAGGGCTGGGGCAGCTTGGCGGCCAGCGCCGGCAGGTCCTTGTGGACCAGCTGCTCCTGCAGCGCCACGGTGGCGGTAGAGACCAGCACCCGCGTGCCACGTGCCAGTGCCATGGCAATCGCCGGCACGCTGTAGGCCAGCGATTTGCCCACGCCGGTGCCGGCCTGCACCACGGCAATGGCGCGGGTGGCCTCCTCGCCGTCTTCGAGCTTGCCCAGAGTGGCGCTGCTGAAGGTCTGGGCGACCTGGGCGGCCATGCGCCGTTGGCCCTCCCGCCCCCGGAATCCCTCGGTGGACTGGACGACATCGTCAAAGGCTTGCAAGGCCGCGCGGGCCCAATCGGTGGCAGACATGGAAAGAGCTTATCCCGCCGATCCGCCGCCCTGCCCTTCGGCCTCGGGCCAGAGCTTGGGAAAGCAAAAGCGCAGCGCATGCTGCGGCACGCCAAAGCGCAGGCGGCCGTAGGGCGAATCGGTCTGCACCAGGCCGCGCTGCAGCAGGGCGGTGATTTGCGCCGTGGCCAAGCGGTCGCCCAGGCCCAGCAGGGCCTTGAAATCGGCGCGGTCCAGCTCGCTTTGCGTGGCAAACAGGTAATGCAGCGCGCGCAAGGCCTCGGTGCGCACGCCCTGTTTCACCACCTGCTGCTCGTAGGCCAGGCAGGCAGCCAGGCGGTCTTTCATGCCCTCGGGGTCGAGCAGCTGCGCGATCAGCTGCACCTGCTCCAGGCACTGCGTCAGCACGTAGTCGATCCAGGCGACCAGGCCGGCTTCGCTCAAGGGGCCGCGCCCGTCACGGGCGCCTTGCCGGGGGGCATCGGCGCCGGTCAGCAGCGCCTGGTAGGTGGCCTGGCTGCGCGCAAAGCCGCGCAGCGGCGACCAAAGGCCATTGCCCAGCCCCAGGTGCGCCAGCACCAGGTGGGTGTGCAGCCGTGCGACGCGGCCATTGCCATCCGGAAAGGGCTGCAGCCACCGCAGCCGGTGGTGCGCGGCGGCCATGCCCACCAGCTGCAATTCGCCACGCCGCAAGCCGCCATAGGCCTGGCTCCACTGAGCCAAGGCCCCCGGCAGCTGCCGTGCCGTGGGTGCGCCTTCTCGGACATTTTTTGGGACATTGTTTTGGCGCCATTGCCCCGGAAACAGCGCCTCGGACGGATTTCCCAGCGCCCAGTCGCTTTCTGGCAGCCGGGCGAACAGGTCCTGGTGGATGTCCCGCACCGTCTGCGGTGCCCACACCGTGGCGGCCTCCCACTGTGGCCCCAGGGTGTCCAGCTGCGCCTGCGTCGCCATGTGCGCCAGGGCCAAGCGCTGCGGTGCGGTCAGCCCACCGCTAGCGCCCTGTTTTTGCTGCAAGGCCTGCTCGATTTCTGACGGTGTGGCGTGCAGGTTTTCAAGCTGGTTGGAATAGTAGGAATGCATGGCGCGCAGCAGGTGGCGCAATTCCGGCAGGCTACCTGCGGGATAGCGCACTGCCAGGCGCGTGGCCTGCACAACCAGCGCGTGGGACTTTTCCAGCAAGGGTTCCAGCCTGGTGGTGCCAGGAAGCCAGGGGGCCATGGGGGATTCAAAAACAGGCATCAAGAATAAAAATAGAAAAATTGAATCGCCAATGTTGCGGGAATCCATGCGCTATTTTTTGCGCGATGCTTTGCGGGATTACATCGCCATGCCATGGGCAAAAAAGAAGGGCGGGAAGATACCCGATTCCAGGCATCCTGGGAGCTAGAAGCGGGGCGGGTTTCAGAAAAAAAGCGCAAAAAAACAGGGCCCTAAGGCCCTGCAATCGCACATCCGACGGAGTGGGCGCGTCAACGCCCCACCCAGCTCCCCGACGCCCCGCCGTGCTTTTCCAGCAGGCGCACGCCGTTGATCTCCATGCCCCGGTCCACGGCCTTGCACATGTCGTAGATGGTGAGCAGGGCGATCTGCACGGCGGTGAGGGCTTCCATTTCCACGCCGGTGGCGCCCACGGTTTCGGTGGTGGCGGTGCACACCACATGCGCCGGGCCGGGCGCGGCCGGGTCGCTCAGCGTGAAGTCCAGCGCCACCCGGGTCAGTGCCAGCGGGTGGCACAGCGGGATCAGCTCGCTGGTCTTTTTGGCTGCCATGATGCCGGCGATGTGGGCCACGCCCAGCACATCGCCCTTGCGGGCGCTGCCATTGGCGATCAGGTCGCGGGTGGCGGGCAGCATGTCGATGCGGCCCTGCGCCACGGCCACGCGGTGGGTGGTCGGCTTGGCGGCAATGTCCACCATCTGGACCTTGCCCTGGGGATCGAAATGGGTCAGTTCGTTCATGGGTACTCCTGAAAATGAAAAAACCCCGTGGGGGAACAGGCGGCCGTCGCAGGCATCATACGAATGCCAACAAGCCGCAAAGGCGCGTGGTTCAGGGTGGAGTCGGAATGCAAAATTTCAAGTTAAATTGGCCTTTAAGCCAATGGGTACGAGCGGTAGCAGCTCTTTTTTTAGGAGCAAACTTGCTTTTGGCGCCGTCCCTCGGGGCCGCCCAGTCCCGCCTGCCCGCGATGGGCGATGGCGGCGAGCTGAGCACGGGCGACGAGCGCCGGCTGGGCGACCAGATCATCCGCTCGCTCTACCGCGACCCGGATTACCTCGACGACCCGGCCCTGGTCGAATATGTGCAGGGCATCTGGCAGCCGCTGCTGGCGGCGGCCCGGGCGCGCGGCGAGCTGTCGCAGGAGTTGGACGAGCGCTTTGCCTGGGAGGTGCTGCTCGGGCGGGACCGCAGCGTCAACGCCTTTGCCCTGCCCGGCGGCTACCTGGGCGTGCACCTGGGGCTGATCGGCGTGGTGGCCACGCGGGACGAGCTGGCCTCGGTGCTGGCACACGAGCTGACCCATGTCACCCAGCGCCACATCGCCCGCATGATCGCGCAGCAAAGCCGCCAGGGGCCGCTGCTGTTGGGTGCGCTGGCAGTGGCCGTGCTGGCGGCCAGCAAGAGCCCCCAGGCCACCCAGGCGCTGGTCGTGGGCGGGCAGGCGCTGGCGATCCAGAACCAACTGAATTTCTCGCGCGACATGGAGCGCGAGGCCGACCGCATTGGCTTTACGCTGATGGAGCCCGCTGGCTTTGCGCCGCAGGGATTTGTCACCATGTTCGAGAAGCTGCAGCAGGCCAACCGCCTGAACGACAACGGCTCCTGGCCCTACCTGCGCAGCCACCCGCTGTCCAGCCAGCGCATGACCGACATGCAGGCGCGTGTGCCCGCCGGTACTTCCGCGCCGCCGCCTGCCACGCTGGAGCATGGCCTGATGGCTGCCCGGGCCCGCGTCTTGGCCAACCCCAGTCCCGACGTGCTGCGCCAGTGGACGACCGAGCCCCAGACCCTGGGGTTTGAACGCCAGCCCGTAGCGCGCCAGGCGGCCGCCCTGTATGCCGCCACGCTGGGCCATCGCCAGCTGCGCGACTTTGCGGCCGCCCGTACCAGCCTGGTTCGGCTGGAGACCGTGGTGCGTGACGATGCGTCAGCACTGCGCCAAGCGCGCTTGCTGGGCGCTGAGCTGGCGCTGGCGGCGGGCCAGCCCGATGCGGTGTTGCAACAGTTGCCGACCCAAGTGCCGTATGCCTTGGCCCGCCCCGAGCTGCTGCTGCGCACCGAGGCGCTACTGGCCCTGGGCCGCGCCGCCCAGGGCCATGAAGCGCTGCAGTCCTGGTTGGCCCGTCACCCCCGGGATGCCACGGTCTGGCAGACCTTGTCGCGGGTGTGGGTCGCTCAGGGGAAAACCTTGCGCGCTGTGCGCGCCGAGGCCGAGGCTCATGCCGTGCGCTACGACTATGGCGCGGCGGTGGACCGCCTCAAGGCCGGCCAGGACTTGGCGCGCCGCAGCACCGCCCCCGAGGACCACATTGAGGCGTCGATCATCGACACCCGCCTGCGCGCGATGCAAGCACTGCTTCGGGAACAGGCGGGACCGTCCTCGTTTTGACGGACTGCCTGCGCATGTCCCCAGACGACCTGCGTCCGCTGTCAATCGATACGGCGATAGCGCCCTTCTCGAATTTCAGTGAAATAGACCTTGCGCGCCGTGTCGCCGTTGGCATCAAACACGATGTCCTGCTGTAGCCCCTGGTAGGGACCACTGCGCAGCGCGGCCGCCTTGACGGTTTCGCCAGGCTTGCGGTTTTTCAGGGCGGTGAGCACGACGGTGGCGGCATCGTAGGTGGAGACTGAGCTGTACCCCGGGTTGCGCTGGAAGCGCTTGAAGTAGGCGTCGCTGAACTCCTTGAAGCGCGGGGAAGTGTCGTCGCGGTCGTAGTTCTGCACGATCAGCAGGCCCTCCACCACCTCGCCACCCAGGTCGATCAATTGCTCCGTGGCGGCCCACTCCGACGCAGCGATTGGCAGTTGTGGAGCGAGCTTGCGCGCGGCCTGGGCCAGGCGTGCCACATCCAGGGCCCCCGAAATGAACAGCAGGCTGTCGGGCTTGCCCTGCAGCATCTTGGCCACCACCGCTTCAAAGTTCGCGTCCTTGCTCGACTCGTACGGTACTTCGGCGGCCAGCGAGGCGCCCAGCCCCTTGGTCGCAGCGCGAAACTCATCCAGCCAAGACTGGGTGAAGGCACGGTTGCGCAGGTCGTAAGCCACGGCAATGTGCTTCTGGCCACGGCCATGCATGACCTTGGCATAGTCTCCGGCGTTGTCGCGCGTGGTCCGGTTGATACGGAACAGGTTGTCGTCCTTGCCCGAAAATTCCATGGCGGTGATCGTGGGGCTCACCTGAAAAATGCCGGCTTGCCCAGTGATCGGCACCGTCACCGCCGCCATGGCGCTGGTAAACGGCCCCACCACGGCATCCACTTTGGCGGCGACCAGCTGGTGGACCGACGTGGCCGCAGTGTCTTTGTTCTGCGCATCGTCCTTGCTCAGGATTTCCACCAAGCGTCCATTGGCGCCTCCCGCCCGGTTGAACTGTTCCACCGCCAACGTCAGTCCATTCAGTCCCGACTGCCCGTTGTCTGAATTGGGGCCGGAGAGGCCACCGATAAAACCCACGCGAATGGGCTCGACCGGTTTTTCGGTGCAGGCGGCCAGCAGCACGGCCGTGATCGCCAGCAAGAACGCAGGGAGTTTTTTCATGGATGATCCAATATGCAACAAATACTTCGACGATAGCTCCGGAGCATTCGCGCCTTCCGGTGGACCCATGAAAAATTTGGACGACGCTCCTGCGCTGTTACCCGAAACCGAACACTCCGTTGTCCAGGTGCAACGCCGTTGGCCTGGATGGCGGGGTGCTTGGAAACGCTCGCTGAGGTTTCGCTTGCTGGCGCTGGGGATGATGCCCCTGCTGATGGCGTTTCCGTTGGTCATGGTGGCCCTGAGCATTTTGGGCGGCGACAAAGCCGAGGAAATGCTGCTGGCGAGTCTGCGCAGTCAGCTGGGGGCCAGCCGCAGCTATCTGGAGCAGACCCGTCGGCAAACAGGTCATCAACTCGGGCAACTGGTGCGCAGTGAGCGCATGCGCGCCCTCCTGGGCACCCATAGCGACCCGCACAACGTGCAACGCGTGCTGGCCGAAGTGGCGGAGAGCAGCAACCTGGACTATCTGCTCATCATCGAGGAAGGGGGCAAATCCTGGCCAGCGATTCGGGGCAGTCGGTCGGCTTGATCTTGCCCTCAGACCCTGTGGTGGACCAGGCCCGGGAAGGGGTGGTGACCTCCGCCTTCGAGCGGTTTAGCCCCAGCGTGTTGAAACTGCTGGGCAAAGTCTTGCCAGACGAAGCGAGGGTGTCCTTGCCAGGGGATGGCAACCCCGTGGTGGAAGACCGGGGGCTGGCCATTCATGCCGCGGCGCACTTCCCCCTGACCGTCGGTAGTCCGAATGCCATGCTGGTGGGGGGCATTCTGCTCAACCGCAATGCGCCCCTGGTGGAGCACATGCGGGAGCTGGTCTATCCGGTAGGCACCTTGCCGGACAACACCGAAGGGCTGATCTTGCTGACCATTGGTGACACCATCGTCACCCTCAGCCGCCAGCGGCAGGACGGCGGCCGGGTGACCGGCGGCAAGCTGCCCGTGGAGCCCGCCACAGCGCTTGCCAACCATCAGAGGCAGTGGACCGGCTGGACGCGTTTTGGCGACGCCACCTACCTGATGGGCGTCGAGGCGCTGAAAGACCGTCACGATGTGGAGCTGCTGGGGGCGGTCAGCGTCGCGTTTCCTTACGCGCCCTACGCGCGCGACTTCCAGCTGTTGCTGTGGGCGGTGAGTGGCGTGCTGGCCGTGACGATGCTGGTGGTGTCCGTCTCTTACCTGGTCGCCGGTCGCGAGATTACAGGACGTCTTCGCACCATTGGGCAGGCCATGTCCCGCGTGCGGCAGGGTGACCACAGCACCCGTGTCGTCAGAGGTACACGCCAGGATGAACTGGAACGGCTGGCACGCCATTTCAATGTGCTGCTAGACACTATTTCTGCGCAAGACGAAGCGCAGAAGCAGGCCCAAAAGACCATCGCCGACGAGGCATCGCGCCGTCGGGCGCTGTTTGAGCATGAGCGCGATGGCGTGATCATCCTGAACGAAGACGGCACGGTGTTTGAAGCCAACCCCAGCGCCGCCCGCCTGCTGGGCTACACCAGCGATGAACTACGTGGCATGCATGTCTCGGCCTGGGAGGTCCAATTCAGCGCCGCCGAGATCGCGGACAGCATCCGTGCCGCCCGCCCGGAGGGCGACCTGATCGAGACGGTGCTCCGGCGCAAGGACGGCACCACCTATACGGCCGAACTCACCTTTGGCAAAGTGCAGTGGGGTGACCGCACCTTCATTCTGACGAGCCAGCGCGACATCTCCGAGCGCAAAGCGGTGGCGGCCGAGTTGGACCGCTACCGCCAGAACCTGGAACTGCTCGTAGAACAGCGCACCCGCGAGCTCAACGACCGCACCGCCCAGCTCGACACCATCTTTGCACTGAGCCCGGACGGCATGGTGTCGTTTGACCGGCAAGGGCATGTGGCTTCGGTCAACCAGGCATTTTTGCAGCTGACGCAGCTGGAAGAAGACAGGATTCAAGGGCTGGACGAGCAGGCGTTTGAGGCGGTGCTGCGGACATGCTGCAGAGATCCCCAGACCTTCAGAGGATTCGTCGCGCTGCGAGGTGGTGAGGGGCCTGGTTCCGAGGACCCACGGCCCTTGCTAGAGATGTCTGGTCCGGGCCAACGAATTCTGGAACTGCACCTGAAGTCGTCTGCATCTGCGTTCATCTCGCAGGTGCTCTACCTGCGTGACGTCACCCGCGAGACCGAGGTTGATCGCATGAAGAGCGAGTTCCTCACCACCGCCGCCCACGAGCTGCGCACCCCCATGGCCAGCATCTATGGTTTTTCGGAACTGCTTTTGATGCGTCCGTTCTCGGACGAGAAGCGCAGGGAGTTGCTGGAAACCATCGCAAGGCAGGCCACCCGCATGTCCACCATCATCAACGAATTGTTGGATCTGGCCCGCATTGAGGCGCGCCGAGGCCAAGACTTTGTGATGGAAACCGTGGCCCTGCAAGACATCGTGCGGCTGGTGGCGACGGACTACAAGCCCCCGGAGGGACGCCATCCGCCTGTGCTGTCGATCAGTCCATGGCCGATTCATGTGAAGGCGGATCGGGGCAAGCTGCAACAAGCCATCCTGAACGTGCTGTCCAACGCCTACAAGTACTCGCCCAACGGCGGAGACGTGGTCATTGCATGCCAGCCAGAGAGCGACGGTCAGCACGTCGCCATCACCGTCCGTGACCACGGCATGGGCATGACGACCGAACAGTTGCAGCGGGTGTTCGAACGTTTCTATCGCGCTGACGCCTCGGGCCACATCCCAGGCACTGGGCTGGGCATGAGCATCGTCAAGGGGATCATCGAGATCATGGGGGGCAATGTCAGCGTGACCAGCGAACCCGAGGTGGGCACCACCGTCACCCTCCGACTGCCCGTGGTGGCGCAGGCCGGGGAGTAGCTCCAGAGAGCTCCGACCATCACTCCTTCGGGAACAGACCCCCGAGCGCTGATTCGATCAGCAGGCCCAGCGTGGAATAGATCACCGAGCCTATCAGCGCGGCGCCGAAGTTGCGCACCTGAAAACCTTCCAGCACCGCCGAGGCGGCCCAGAACATCAGGGCGTTGACGATGAACAGGAACAGCCCCACAGTCACCAGCGTGACCGGCAGGGTCAGCACGACCAGCACGGGGCGCAGCACCACGTTGAGCAGGCCGATCACCAACGCAGCCCACAGCGCGGACGCGAAACCCTGGACCATCACCCCACTGTAGAGGTTGGCGACCAGCAGCAGCGCCAATGCGCTCAGCAACCATTTGAAGAGGAGTTTCATGCGGGCAAGAATAGCACCGCAGGGCAGGCGGGGAGCGCCGATTCGGCTCCTGCCTGCGGGCCGCTGGGGGGGCGCAGCGCGCGTCCCCCAGCAGCGGAAGTGCCGGTGTTACTCGGCGGTTTGTGGTTTGCGGCTTGCCAGGGCTTTGCCGACGAACAGCACGATCAGTGCCCCAGCGACGCTGGCACCGTATTTGTAAACATCGGTCTGCGGCAACTTGAGCATCCACTCCCATTTGTCGGGGTTGGCCAGGGCCGGATCGCTGACCAGCATGCCACCGGCAATCCAGCCCAGGAGCATGCCGCCCAGGGTGATGACGACAGGGAAGCGCTCCATCAGCTTGATCACCAGCTGGCTGCCCCAGACGATGATCGGGATCGAGATCAGCAGGCCCAGCACGACCAGCAGCATGGCGTGGTCTTCGGTGTTCTGGGCGGCGCCGGCAATGGCGATCACGTTGTCCACGCTCATGACCAAGTCGGCCACGATGATGGTCTTGATGGCGGCGAACAATTTGTCGCTGCCTTCGACATTGCCATGGCCTTCCTCATCGGGGGCCAGCAGTTTTACGCCAATCCAGACCAGCAGCAGCGCGCCGACAAACTTCAGGAACGGCAGGGCCAGCAGGGTCATCGCAAAGGCGATCAGGATCACCCGCAGGACGATGGCGCCCGCGGTGCCATAAATGATGCCTTTTTTGCGCTGGGCGGGCGGCAGCTGGCGGCAGGCCAGGGCAATCACCACGGCGTTGTCGCCGCCCAGCAGAATGTCGATGATGATGATCTGGCCCAGGGCGAGCCAGAACTCAGGGGAGGAGAGAAATTCCATGTGTTCCTCGGGTTAAGGGCAAACGAAAGGCGGGCTGCCAACGTGGCTGTCCGCCTTGGAGGGGCAAGAGGCTCGCCAAGGTCGACCGGCGCCAGACTGCACCCAGGGTGCCGTTTGCCGAAGGATGGCCTTGATCAGCCCACCAAAGAGCCCATCAAAGGTCTTGCTCAATCCAGCGAGGTGGCCAGATCCGGGCTGCCGGAAGCGGTGCTTCGTATTGACGACAGGTCCGATGTCCCGCGCCATTGCAGCGCAGAGACGGGAGCTACTCCCCTTCGAAGGGCGCCATTGGAACACTCCCGCGCCAGCGGCACAAGCCCCGCCCTGATGTGGATAGTGCGTACCCAGAACCTAGGGATTACCCTGATTT
>CAZQXQ010000109.1:0-9659 GCA_964597235.1 uncultured Burkholderiaceae bacterium
GTGTAGGGCGAGGCGTTGTGGGGCAGGCGCTTTTGCCAGTCGGCGGGAATCCAGTGGCCGTTCTTGTGCAAGGCGTCCACATCACCCGCCAGCGCCAGGGTGGCCACATCGGCCTCCAGCCCGTCAATCACCGCGCGGGCCTGCTTGCCCGAGCCACCGTGCGACTGCTTGATGGTCACGTCCTGGCCGGTCTTGGCCTTCCAGTGCTTGGCGAAGGCCTGGTTGTATTCAACATACAGCTCCCTGGTGGGGTCGTAGGAGACATTGAGCAGGCTCACGGTCTGCGCCCAGCTGGGAACAGCGCTCAGGGACAAGGCGCTGGCCAGCGCGGCGACCAGCGGAAACTTGATACAGTGGCGGCGGTTTTTCATGGGGGGCCTTTCAAAGGGGTCGTTCAGAGGTGCAAAACACCGATGAACCGCATTCTGAAAGTCGCCCCACAAAACCGGAACGAATAAATCCTCAGTTCTTCATACCGAAAACGATTAAGCAATCCCCACCATGGCACGCACTGTTCACTGCATCAAGCTCGGCACCGAAGCCGAAGGCCTCGACTTCCCCCCCTACCCCGGCGATCTGGGCAAGCGCATCTGGGAAAACGTGAGCAAGCAAGCCTGGGCCGACTGGCTCAAGCACCAGACCATGCTGGTCAATGAAAACCGCCTGAACCTGGCCGACGCCCGCGCCCGCCAATACCTGGCCCGCCAGATGGAAAACCACTTTTTTGGCAGCGGCGCAGATGCTGCGGCAGGCTACGTCCCGCCCAGCGAATAAGCCCTGCGCACACCCTACACGGGCGCCCTTAGTGGCGCCTTTTTCTTGGGGGCGTGGCCCCAGAGAGTGAATAGACCATGGCCGAAGTGATTGACTGGCTCCCCGACGGCACCCCTTACAGCCCCCGCTTTGGCGACCGCTACCGCAGCCGGTACGGCGGGCTGGCGCAAGCGCGCGGTGCGTTTCTCGGGGGCTGTGGTCTGCCTGAGGCTTGGGCGGGCCAGGCGCAATGGCGCATCCTGGAAACCGGCTTTGGCCTGGGCCTGAACTTTCTGGTGACCTGGCTGGCCTGGCGCCAGGACCCGCAGCGCCCCCGCATCCTGCATTTCGTCTCGACCGAGGCCTACCCGGCCGACGCGCCATCCATCCTGCGCAACTGCGCCCAGCACCCCGAGTTGTTGCCCCTGGCGGAAGCCCTCGCCGCGCAGTGGTGGGGTCTGCTGCCAGGCGTGCACCGGCTGAGTTTTGACGGCGGACGGGTCTTGCTCACGCTGTGCATCGGCGATGCGCAAACCCAGCTGCGCAAGCAGGCGCTGACGGTGGACAGCGTGTTCCTCGATGGTTTCAGCCCCCAGCAAAACCCCGAGATCTGGGACCTGCACACGCTCAAGGCGGTGGCCCGCTGCTGCCGCCCCGGCACCCGCCTGGGCACCTGGTGCGTGGCGGGGTCGGTGCGCGACGCCCTGACGCAATGCGGCTTTTCCGTACAAAAAGTGCCCGGCGTGCCGCCCAAGCGCCACAACCTGCAAGCCACTTTCGCCCCGCGCTGGACCACCCGCCTGGCTCGCGAACCCGAAGCCCCCGCCCTGCCTACCACCGAAGCCCTCGTGATCGGCGCAGGCATCGCGGGCGCGGCCGTGGCGGCCAGCCTGGCCCGACGCGGCTGGCGGGTGCGGGTCTTGGATCAAGGCTCGGCGCCCGCCGCCGGCGCCTCGGGCCTGCCGGCCGGCCTGTTCGCCCCCCATGTCTCCCCCGACGACAGCGTGGTCTCGCGCCTGAGCCGTAGCGGCGTGCGCACTACGCTGCAAACCGCCGCCGACGGACTGCAGGAAGGCACGGACTGGCAACCCAGCGGCGTGCTGCAGCACCATGTCGATGGCAAACGCGGCCTGCCTGCCGACTGGGATACCGGCCCCGGCGCCGACTGGAGCCACGCCGCGCCCGACGTTTTGCGACAAGAAGCAGGCATTCCCGCCGACGTGCGCGCGACCTGGCACCAGCGTGCGGGCTGGATTCGCCCTGCGCAATTGGTGCGTGCGCTGCTGGCCCAGCCGGGGGTCCAGTTTCAGGGCGACGCCAAGGTGTCCAAGCTGGCGCGCGTTGGAACCCCGGATGGCACCCCAGGCCTCTGGCACGCGCTGGATGCCAATGGTGAAGTCCTCGCGAGCGCCCCCCTCGCCATCGTCGCCACCGGCTTTGGCAGCCTGGAGCTGCTCGTCGCCACTTGCCCCGCCCTGTCCACCTGGCCGCTGAACACCGTGCGCGGCCAGGTCACCGGCGCCAGGCAACGCGACCTGCCCTGGCCCGGCCCCGCCGTCCCGGTCAACGGCCATGGCAATTGCGTGCCCGCCTTCCCCTGGCCGGACGCCGCGCAAGCAAACCAGGAATCCACCACGGCAGACCGCTCGTGGATCGCCGGCTCCACCTTTGAGCGCGGCCCCGCCGACCACTGGCCACCTGGGCCTGAGGACCAAGCCGCCGCGCACCGCTACAACCTGGGCAAGCTACAAACCCTGCTGCCCAGCGCCCAACTGCCCGATCCGCAAGCCCCCCTGCCACCCGGCCTGCGCCACTGGGCCAGCATCCGTTGCACCAGCCCGGACCGTCTTCCGCTGGTGGGCCCGGTCGATGCCCACGCCCTGCCCGACCTGTGGGTCTGCACCGCCATGGGCGCACGCGGCCTCACGCTGTCGCTGCTGTGCGGCGAACTGCTGGCTGCAAGGCTGATGGGCGAGCCGCTGCCAATCGATGCCCAGCTGGCCAAGGCGCTGGATGCGGGGCGGGTGGGCCAGCGGTCAAAGCAGTCCTAAATTGATAGCTAGTACCGCTTTTATTTATTGACCTGAGCGCTGATTTGACGGACCAAACAATGCGCCAACCGGAAAATTTCAAGCTACGGACGCAACATCGCGCATCACCGATTGCAGGCCGGCATCGAGCGTCAAAAGCTGCAGGCCGTGACACAGGGCAGTTGCGGCAATCAGGGCGTCAGGGAGCTTGACTCGCCGAAGGCGCCGGAGCTGGATGGCGCGGTCCTCGACCGCACGGTCGATAGGCAGGTAGTGAAATTTGTCGAGCCTGGCACGGATCAGCGCCTCTTCCTGGGGCTGGATTCCCGGAAATCCCAGCAACTCCATGCGCGTCACGGCACTGTAGGCACATTGGCCTGCGGTGATGGGTTGGGCGGTCAATGCCGCCGTGACCTCCGGCGTAGCCTTCAGCATCCCGAGGATGAAGTTGGTATCCAGCAGGTATTCAACGCCATTCATCGCGTAGGCGCTCCTGAATGTCGATGGGGGAACCAGCAAAGGTGCTGGAATCGCTCAACCCGCCACACAGGGAAGACAGCGGCACCTCTGCGGACTGGGCCTGCTGGCGAGCCTGGCGGGCACGGAGAAATTCCGCAAAGTCCAGCACCTCGGCCAAGAGGTTTTCGGGCAGCGTGCGGGCGGTTTCCAGGAGGCGTTCGGCGGTACTGGGCATAGGGGATTTTCTCCAATCCAAGAGGGACTCTTCGGCGCCATCTTACGCGTGACCTCTATGGGAAGAGGCTATTTGATGGGCGGTCAAGGGCGCGGAAAAAATCCTAAATTGATAGCTAGAACCGCTTTTATTTATTGGTCTAAAGCCACTTTTGACCTCCAATCTATGGAAAGCGCCTCCACCCCGCCCCCATGCGCTTTCCGCGCTTACATATTCCCAATCCACATAAGCGAACAATAAAAATATCGTTTGTCCCTATGTAGAAAGCGCCTACATTCCCCGCCATGCAAGATTTGGCGTTTGTATTGGCAGGGTTTGTGGTCGGGACCATCGTGGGGCTGACCGGCGTGGGCGGCGGCTCGCTGATGACGCCGCTGTTGATTTTTTTCTTTGGCATCAAGCCCCACATGGCGATTGGCACGGACCTGCTGTTCGCCGCCTTCACCAAACTGGGGGGCACCGTCAGCCTGGCCCGCCAGCGCCTGGTGCCCTGGAAGGTGGTGGGCCAGTTGTGCGCCGGCAGCATTCCGGCGGCGCTGCTTTCGCTGTGGGCGCTGAAGGTGCTGGGCCCGGCCAGCGGCACCGCGCAGCGCATCATGACCACCACCCTGGGCGTGGCCCTGCTGCTGACAGCTGCTGCCACCCTATACAAAGTGCTGGCCTTCAAAAAACACGAAAACGCGGCCGACGTGGCCCAGCGCCGCGCCCATCCCGAGCTGGCCACCCGGCCCCGCCACTGGAGCCTGCCGATCCTGCTGGGCGCGGTGATCGGCACGCTGGTCACCTTCACCTCGGTCGGCGCGGGCGCGATTGGCGTCACCGTGCTGCTGGTGGTCTATCCCCTGCTGCCCCTGCCCCGCATCGTGGGCGCCGACATTGCCTACGCCGTGCCGCTGACCCTGGTCGCTGGCATGGGCCATGCCTCGCTGGGCTCGGTGGACTGGCCACTGCTGGGCCTGTTGCTGGCGGGCTCGCTGCCCGGCATCTGGCTGGGCTCGCGCCTGATCACGCACACCCCCGAGCGGCTGATCCGCACCTTGCTGTCGGGCCTGCTGGCCTGGGCCGGCGTTAAGCTGGTGATGATCTAAGGGTCTGAGCCCCGTTTTTCCCCGATTTGCTTTCTTGGATTGAGCGCTTTATGTACCGCTATACCGACTTTGACACCCAGTTCGTTCACCTGCGCGCTGCGCAATTTCGCGACCAGCTCGAACGCTGGCAGGCCGGCAAGCTGGCCGAGGACGAGTTCCGCCCCCTGCGCCTGCAAAACGGCTGGTATGTGCAGCGCTACGCCCCCATGCTGCGCGTGGCGGTGCCCTATGGCGAGCTCTCCAGCGGCCAGCTGCGCACCCTGGCCAAAATCGCCCGCGAGTACGACGAGCCCGAGGCCGAAGCCTTCAAGACCGCCATGGAGACCCAGGGCGCCCTGGGCACGACCTTTCTGCCCAAGAACACCGCGCACTTCACCACCCGCCAGAACGTGCAGTTCAACTGGATTCCGCTGGCCAAGAGCGCCGATGTGATGGACCTGCTGGCCAGCGTGCACATGCACGGCATTCAGACCAGCGGCAACTGCATCCGCAACATCACCAGCGACGAGCGCGCCGGCATCGCGGTCGATGAAATCGCCGACCCCCGCCCCTTCGGCGAAATCATGCGCCAGTGGAGCACGCTGCACCCCGAATTCGCCTTCCTGCCGCGCAAGTTCAAGGTGGCGATCAGCGGCGCCCAAGAAGACCGTGCAGCCATCGGCTGGCACGACGTGGGCCTGCAACTGGTCAGGAACGAGGCCAGAGAACTGGGCTTCAAAGTGCTGGTGGGCGGCGGCATGGGCCGCACCCCGGTCATTGGCAGCGTGATCCGCGAGTTCCTGCCCTGGAACCAGATCATGAATTACCTGGAAGCCATCGTGCGCGTCTATAACCGCTATGGCCGCCGCGACAACCTCTACAAAGCCCGCATCAAGATTTTGGTGAAGGCCGAAGGCCAGCGCTACTTTGACGACGTCGAGGCCGAGTTCCAGCAAATCGTCGAGAACGACGGCGGCCAGCACACCATCACCCAGGCCGAGTACGACCGCGTGGCGGCCTGCTTTGTCGATCCGGTGCTGACCCGCCATGTCGGCGCCGCCGAGGCTCCGCTGCCGCAAGACCCTGCCTTCCAACGCTGGCTGCAGCGCAACGTGGCGGCCCACCGCCTGCCGCAGCTGCGCGCCGTGACGCTGTCCTTCAAGCGTCCGGGCGCTGCGCCCGGCGATGCCAGCGCTGCCGTGCTGGACGCCGCGGCCGAGCTGGCCGACCGCTTCAGCGCTGGCGAGGCCCGCGTCACCCACACGCAGAACCTGCTGCTGCCCTGGGTGCATGTCAACGACCTTTACGAACTGTGGCAAGAAGCCCAGCGCCTGGGACTGGCCCAGCCGAACGTGCACCTGCTGACCGACATGATCGCCTGCCCTGGCGGCGACTTCTGCGCGCTGGCCAACGCCCGCTCGCTGCCGATTGCCGAAGCCATCACCGAGCGCTACCAGGACCTGGACGAGCTGCACGACCTGGGCGAGATCGACCTGCACATCAGCGGCTGTATCAACAGCTGTGGCCACCACCACAGCGGCCATATCGGCATCCTGGGGGTCGATAAGGACGGCAAGGAGTGGTACCAAGTCACGCTGGGCGGGGCCGATGGCTCGGCGCGCAGCGGCGCCGCCCAGCCGGGCAAGGTGGTCGGCCCCTCGTTCGCCGCCGCTGAAGTGCCGGGCGTGATCGAGGCCATCCTGGAAACCTACCGCGCCCAGCGCCAGGTCACCAATCCGGCGGAGGGCCGCGCCGAGACCTTCATCGAAACCCTGCGCCGCGTGGGCCTGGACCCGTTCAAGGCTGCCGCCAACGCCGCCCGCGTGAGCACTGCCCGCGCCGAAGCCACTGCCTAAGCATAGAGATCACTATGAAAATCATAGCTAGTACCGCGCATGAACAGAGCCCTGAGGGCCAAAATGTCTTGCAACTGCCCAACGACGCAGATCCGCTTACGCTCGACCTGAACGGCGTGGACCGCATCGACCTGCAGTTCCCCAAATTCACCGACGGCCGCGCCTACAGCCAGGCCTACCTGCTGCGCCGCCGCCGGGGCTTCACGGGCGAGCTGCGCGCCACCGGCGACGTGCTGATCGACCAGCTGGTGCAGATGGCCCGCATGGGCTTTGACACCGCCGTGCTGCGCGCTGGCGTGGACGCCGCCGATGCCCAGCGCCAGTTCGACCGCTTCCAGGGCTTCTACCAAGGCGATGCCGTGCAGCCCCAGCCGCACTTTGCCCGCCAAGACACTGCCACCACCCGGAGCGCCGCATGAGCACCGTGACCGACATCTCCAACGTGCGCAGCATCCACAGCCATCCGGCGGCCCACGCCAAGGCCACCGTGCTGCACGGCCAGCCCAGCGAGGAATACGAGGCCAAGGTGGCCGAGGCCCACGCCCTGCTGCAGGGCGCAGCGGCGCATGGCCCGGTCACGCAGGCCTCCAGCCTGGGCGCCGAGGACGTGGTCATCACCCACCTGATCAACGCGCTGGGGCTGGACATTCCGGTCTTTGTGCTGGACACCGGCGCGCTGCACCGCGAAACCCTGGCGCTGCTGGAGCGCACCCAGGCGTATTCCAAGGCACCTGTCACCGTCTATCGCCCGCAGACCGAAGCGGTGATCCACTTCATCCGCCAGCATGGTCAGGACGCGATGTACGAGAGCATCGACCTGCGCAAGGCCTGCTGCCAGATCCGCAAGATGGAGCCGCTGGCCCGCGCGCTGACCGGCCAGAAGGGCTGGATCACCGGCCTGCGCCGCGAGCAGTCCAACGCCCGCGCCGAGGTGCCGCTGATCGACCATTCGGAAGAAGCCAGCAAGGGCCTGACCAAGTACAACCCCCTGGCCAGCTGGACCTGGGGCGATGTCTGGCACTACATCGGCCAGAACGGCGTGGACTACAACCCGCTGCACGACCAGTTCTTCCCCAGCATCGGCTGCGCGCCCTGCACCCGCGCGATCAGCCTGGGCGAGGACTTCCGCGCCGGCCGCTGGTGGTGGGAGGACGAAGCCGCCAAGGAATGCGGCCTGCATGTGAAGAAATAACGAGAGCTTGAACACCATGAACGCCCGCACCGACACCCACCACCTGAGCCAGCTCAGCAACCGCCACCTGGATGCGCTGGAAGAGGAAACCATCTTCATCCTGCGCGAAGTGGCCGCCGCCTTCGAGCGCCCCGCCCTGCTGTTTTCCGGCGGCAAGGACTCGCTGGTCATGCTCAAGTGCGCTGAAAAAGCCTTTGGCGTGGGCCGCATCCCCTACCCGCTGCTGATGATCGATACCGGCCACAACTTCCATGAGGTGACCGATTTCCGCGACTTCCGCGCCCAGGAACTGGGCGCCGAGCTGATCGTGCGCAGCGTCGAGGACTCGATGGCGCGCGGCACCGTGCGCCTGTCCCACCCCGGCGAGAGCCGCAACGTGCACCAGTCCGTGACGCTCTTGGAAGCCATCGAGGAATTCCGCTTCGACGCCCTGATGGGCGGTGCCCGCCGCGACGAGGAAAAGGCCCGCGCCAAAGAGCGCATCTTCAGCCACCGCGACAGCTTCGGCCAATGGCAGCCCAAGGCCCAGCGCCCCGAGCTGTGGACCCTGTTCAACACCCGCCTGGCGCCCGGTGAGCATTTCCGCGTGTTCCCGATCAGCAACTGGACCGAGCTGGACGTGTGGCAGTACATCGAGCGCGAGCAGATCGCCCTGCCCAGCCTCTACTACACCCACCGCCGCGAGGTGGTGGACCGCAAGGGCCTGCTGGTGCCAGTGACCGAACTGACCCCGCCCAAGGACGGCGAGACCGTGCAGGTACGCGATGTGCGCTTTCGCACCGTGGGCGACATCACCTGCACCTGCCCAGTGGAAAGCCTGGCCGCCACGGCCGCCGACATCGTGATCGAAACCCTGGCCGCCGAGGTCAGCGAGCGCGGCGCCACCCGCATGGACGACAAGACCAGCGACGCCTCGATGGAAAAACGCAAGAAAGAGGGCTACTTCTGATGAACACTCCTAATTTGGTAGCTAGCACCGCAGCATCTGCGGGCGCTGCAGCCCAAAATGACCATGTAAATGCGCTGCGCTTCATCACCTGCGGCAGCGTGGACGACGGCAAGAGCACGCTGATCGGCCGCCTGCTGGTGGACAGCCGCGCCGTGCTGCAGGACCACCTGGCCGGCGTGACCCGCGGCGGCGAGGCCGACCTGGCGCTGCTGACCGACGGCCTCTCCGCCGAGCGCGAGCAGGGCATCACCATCGACGTGGCCTACCGCTACTTCGCGACCGAATCGCGCAAGTTCATCATCGGCGACGCCCCCGGCCACGAGCAGTACACCCGCAACATGGTGACCGCCGCCTCCAGCGCCGACGCCGCCGTGGTGCTGGTCGATGCCACCAAGCTCGACTGGCAGAACCCCGCGCTGCAGCTGCTGCCGCAGACCCGCCGCCACAGCCTGCTGGCCAACCTGCTGCGCGTGCCCTCACTGGTCTTCGCCGTGAACAAGCTGGACGCCGTGGCCGACGCCACCCTGGCCTTCACGCACATTGGGAATGCGCTGCGCGCCTTCGCCGCCGAAGCCGGCATCGCCATCACCGCCATCGTGCCGGTGTCGGCGCTCAAGGGCTGGAACGTGGTGGACTTTGGCCACGAGAACCCCGGCTGGGCCGGCTACGAGGGCCCGACGTTGCTGGAAATCCTGGAACAGCTGCCCAACACCCCGGCCGATACCGCGCTGCCGCTGGCTTTCCCGGTGCAGTGGGTCGAGAAGTTCCACGACTCCGCCGTCACCACCCAGGGCCGCCGTGTGTTCTGGGGCCGCGTCGCTGCGGGCCGCTTCGCGCCGGGCGCCGAAGTGCAGGTCTTCCCCAGCGGCCAGAAGGCCGTCGTGGCCCAGGTGCTGGACCATGCGCGCCAGCCCAAGGACGTGGCTGCGGGCCTGAGCGCCGGCATCATCCTGGACCGCGAGGTCGATGTCTCGCGGGGCGACTGGCTGCTGGCCGCACCCGTGGCGCAGGCGGTCGCGGCCGACGATTTCGATACCCCCGCTGCAACAACAGGCGCTTCAGGCCCCTGGCCCGGCCGCAAGGAGTTGCAAGCCACCATCGCCTGGATGGACGACGAG
>CAZQXQ010000110.1:0-9568 GCA_964597235.1 uncultured Burkholderiaceae bacterium
TCGAGCAGCTGCTGGTCGAGCCCATCAGCCAGGCCGCGGCCAACCAGCGCGCCGGCCGCTGCGGGCGGGTGGCCAACGGCATCTGCATCCGGCTATACGACGAGGCCGACTTCAACGGCCGCCCACGTTTTACCGACCCCGAAATCCTGCGCAGCTCGCTGGCCGGCGTCATCCTGCGGATGAAGTCGCTGCACCTGGGCGATGTGGCGCAGTTCCCGTTCATCGAGGCGCCCTCGGGCCGGGCGATTGCCGATGGCTACCAGCTGCTTGGCGAAATCGGCGCAGTGGACGAGGCCAACGAGCTGACGCCGCTGGGCCTGGAGCTGTCGCGCCTGCCGCTGGACCCGCGTGTGGGCCGCATGATCCTGGAAGGGCGCGAGCGCCAGTGCCTGGAAGAAGTGCTGGTCATTGCCAGCGCCTTGAGCGTGCAGGACGTGCGCGACCGCCCCCTGGAGGCACAGCAGCAGGCCGACCAGGCGCACGCCAAATTCGACGACGAGAAAAGCGAGTTCAGCGGCTACCTGCGCCTGTGGAAATGGATTCACGACGCCCGGGGCGGCAAGGTGGTGGCCAAGACCCGCAAGGAAATGGCCGCGCAAACCGCTGCCCCAGTGGCCCTGCCGCGCAACCATGCGGCCTTACCGGTGGCTCAGCGGCAGGTCAAAGCTGCTTCCGTGGCGCCCGTCCTGCCGGAGATGGACGACGCCGCGCCCACCCACAAGCTCAGCAACCGCCAGTGGGAGCAGCTGCTGCGCCAGAACTTCATCAACATTCGCCGCGTGCGCGAGTGGCGCGACATCCACAGCCAGCTGCTCACCGTGGTCAACGAGCACAAATGGCCGCTCAACGCCCAGCCCGCCGGCTACGAGCAGGTGCACCTGGCGATGCTGTCGGGCCTGCTGGGCAACATCGGCTGCAAGAGCGACGAAGAGGACTGGTACCTGGGCGCGCGGGGCATCAAGTTCTACCGCCACCCGGGCGCGCATTTGTCCAAGAAGCCGGGGCGCTGGATTGTGGCGGCGGAGCTGGTGGAAACCACCCGCCTGTTCGGCCGAGGCCTGGCGGCCATCGAACCCCCATGGCTGGAGCAGGTCGGCGGCCATCTGCTGAAAAAGCAGATGCTCGACCCGCATTGGGAGAAGAAGGCCGCCGAGGTGGTCGCCTACGAGCGCGCCACGCTCTACGGCATCGTCATTTACAACAACCGCCGCATCAGCTTTGGCCGCATTGACCCGCAGGGCGCGCGCGAAATCTTTATCCGCCAGGCCTTGGTCGAGGGGCAGTGGGAGACCCGCTGGCCCTTCCTGGCTGCCAACCAGAAGCTGATCGCCAAGGTCGAGGAGCTGGAGCACAAGTCCCGCCGCCAGGATGTGCTGGTGGATGACGAGCTCATCTACGCCTTCTACGACCAGCACCTGCCGCAGGACGTGTGCAGCGGCGCCACCTTCGACCGCTGGTTCAAGGACGCCAGCCGTGCCCAGCCCGACTTGCTCAAGCTCACGCGCGAGGAGCTGATGCGCCACGAGGCGGCGGGCATCACCACCAGCGCCTTCCCCAAGACCGTGCGCCTGGGTGGCGTCGATTGCACGGCCAGCTACCTGCACGAGCCGGGCGACGCGCGCGACGGCATCACCGTGACCATTCCGCTGTTTGTGCTCAACCAGGTCAGCGAGGAGCGTTGCGAATGGCTGGTGCCCGGCATGCTCAAGGACAAGCTTCAGGCCCTGCTCAAGAGCCTGCCGCAGCGCCCGCGCAGCCGTTTTGTGCCGCTGCCCGAGTCGGCGGCCCGGCTGGCGGCGCTGTTCGGCACGCCCGAGCGCTTTGGCCAGGGCAGCCTGACCGATGTGCTGCTCAAGCAGGTGCGCGACGAGACCTCGCTGGATGTGAAGCGGGCGGACTTCAAGCTGGACATGCTCAGCCCCCACCTGTTCATGAACTTCCGCATCACCGACGAGCACGGCCGCCAGCTGGGCCAGGGCCGCAACCTGGGCGCGCTCAAGGCCGAGTGGGGCGCCAAGGCGCGCGGGGCCTTCCAGGCGCTGGCGGGGCTCAAACTGGGGCAGACTGCTGCAGCGCAGGGTTCAGGGTCAAATCAGGCTCCAGGTCAACAGAATCAAACGGTAGCAGCTCCTAAAAAAGGAGCAAATGCGGCTTCCTCCAGCGCTGCCCGTGCCCCCGCGCCCGACACCGCCGTGGCCACGCAGCGCCACACCGCCTGGACCTTTGGCGAGCTGTCCGAGCTGATGGAAATCCGCAAGGGCGGCCAGTCGCTGGTGGGTTTTCCGGCGCTGATCGACGGCGGCGACGCCGTCACCATCGAGGTCTTCGACGAACCCGAGGTGGCGGCCGCCAAGCACCGCGCCGGCCTGCGCCGGCTGTTCGCGCTGCAAATCCGCGACGCGCTCAAGTACCTGGAAAAGAACATTCCCGACCTGCAGAAGATGGCCGTGGCCTACATGCCCCTGGGAACGCAGGAAGAGTTGCGCGCGCAAATCATCGACGTGGCGCTGGACCGCGCCTTCCTGACTGAGCCCCTGCCCACCGACGCGGCCGCCTTCAAGACCTGCATCGACGAGGGCCGCAGCCGCCTGACGCTGATCGCCAACGAGGTCGCTCGCCTGGCCGGCACCATCCTGACCGAATACGCGGCGGCGGCACGCAAGCTCAAGGACACCAAGAATGCGCCCGATGCCACGCAGGACGTGCTGCAGCAGCTGCAGCGCCTGATGCCCAAGGCCTTCATCGCCCAGGCGCCGTGGACGCAGCTGGCGCATTTCCCACGCTACCTCAAGGCCATCACGCTGCGGCTGGATAAATACCGCGCCGACCCCGCCCGCGACGCCGCCAAGCTGGCCGAACTCAAGCCCCTGGAGCATCGCTACTGGCGCCTGGTCGCCGAGCGCAAGGGCCAGCAGGATGCGCGGATGCAGGAATTCCGCTGGCTGCTGGAAGAACTGCGTGTGGGCTTCTTCGCGCAGGAGCTGCGCACGCCCCAGCCCGTGAGCACCAAGCGGCTGGAGAAGGTTTGGGCTCAAATCCAGAGCTAGGCCAATGGATGCGCGCAGTGGGTGCTATCAACTTTGAGGGTGGTAGCACCGAGAGGAGTCCTTCAGACCGCCCAAAACAAAAAACCGCACTGTCGAAACAGTGCGGTTTTTATCTGGTGCCGGGGCCGGAACCACAAAAACCGCTGCAAGCCTTTATTCATGCGGGTTTTGGTTTTTTGGATTGGAAAGGTACCAACAAAAGTACCAACAAATCATAAAGTGACCCCCTCCTGTCGCATGGAAACCACGCAAGCCGGGGAGGACTGCGGGACGATTCTCCCACGGCCATGCCACCCAACAAAAAACCCGGCACTGGGCCGGGTCGGTGGTGTTGCTGGGCTGGTGGCCCACCAATACGCTGTCGCGTTTTGGTGCAGCTTGGTGCGCACTACCCCACCAGGTTCTCCAGCACAGCATCTGTCTCGGTGCGGTCGAACATCTCGTGTGCAGCCATGAAGCGCAGCACGGCCTTGGCCTCGTCGCTGCTCTTGGGCCGGATGGTGCTCAGGCAGTGGGCCTCGATGAACTGGCGGCGTGCGTTCACTTCGGGCAGGTCGTCACCGGCGTTGTCCCAGCCGTTGCGCAGGCGGTAGAGCGCATCCCAGAACTCCAGCTCGTGCAGGCAGTCGGCCAGCGTGTGCGGCACCAGCTCTGTCTGCTGGGCGAAGGCGGCATTCACGAGCTCCGGTTCGTAGTCGTGCCAGCCGATTGCCGATGCGGGCACCAGCGCCAGCGCATCCATGCAGAACTGCTCTTGCGGCAAGGTGGCAAACACGGCATCCATGCTGCCGTAGCGGGCCAGTGCCTCAGTCCGGCGCTGCTGCTTGTCCAGTACCCGCTCGGCCAACCCCGTGAGGTTGGCAAATCCAATCGAGCCAAACACTGCGGCCATGGTGTTGCCGTTGCTCTGGCGCATGAGGAAGTCACCGTAGCGCTTCTCCAGCTCGTCAGGCTTGGTCTTGATCCGCTCGGCGGCCTGCATGGCCTTGGCAATCAATCCAGGGTCGCCCGTCTGCACGACTTGGCGTAGCCACAGCACAGCGTCCAAGTCCTTCTCCCCAGTGACGGCCACGGGCTCAGGCGGTGCAACCGGGGGTTGCAGTGCGGTGCAAGTGCTGGCCGTGGGTTCTGGCAGTCGGAAGAACTCGCGCAGCTTCTGGTTATTGCGCGTGAGTCCTGCCCGGCTGGTGATGGCCTTGACCGTGCCCAATGGGATGTTCAGGGCCTGGGCCACAGCGCGGGCCGATTGCGTACGGCGCAGCATCAGCACCTGGGCGCGCAGGTTTTGCGGGGTGGTGGCCAGCACCTTAGCCGTGGTGAAGGGCTTTCCGGCCTTGCTGGTTCGTTGTTGGGGTGTGCTGTGCAGCTTGCCGCTTATCAATCCGTCGATCATTTGATTCCCTCCTTGAAGCCTCGGCAGTGCTGGAGCATCTCCGCCACGAACGCGCCAGGAACGGCAGGGGCCCCAATGCCTGCCCGTTGCCAGTTGGTGCACCTCCAAGCGCCGGGGCGGCCTTTGAGGCAGGCGCACTCCGCGCAGGCGGTGCGGTGGTCAAAGTCCCGGTCCCGCAGCGCCAGGCGCTCGGCTAGGGATTCGGCCTCTCCGGTGGGCAACCCAAGCCACACAAACCGCTCCACGCGCAGGACATGGCGGGTCGCCTTCTGGATCACCTCGCCTACCTTTCGGGTGTCCGCCGTGGTGGGCGCAGGGGTGGCGGCTGGAAGGGATGCTGGGGGCCTGGGCGCGGCCACAGAAATCAGGCGTATCAACTCCGGCTTGTTGGCAAGAATTGCGGCCTTCAGGTCTGGCGTCAGACTGCCCCTTGGGACGACGATGCCTGTCTTGTCAGGGGTCACGCTGGGGCGGATTCCCTTGGCCAGCAGGTCGTTCAAAACAGCTTCGGCGCTCATAGAACATCCACCTCACCAATGTCCTGTTTGCTGAAATCTGCCCCCTCAGCATCAGCGCTATCTCCCGAAGGGAGCACCGAAGAGTGTGAAGAGTGCACGTTTTTAAAAGGTGCGCCCTTCGCACCCTTCGTGCTCCCTTCGGCGCACTCTTGGCTTGGAAGCGCCCAGACCCAGCCGCCGTTCATCCCGGCTTTTCGGCGCTCGATACCGGCCTTGGTGGCAGCGCGCTTGATCTGGTCGCGGGAGAATCCAGCTCCCTCGGCGTCGGCATAGATCGCCTTGGCGGGCACAGGACCATCAGCTAACAGAGACTCCAAAAAGCTGGCAGCATTTGATGCCTCCGAAACGCTTTCATCGCCAGGGTCTGTCAGCAGTTCGCGTGCGGTGCCAGTGACGGCGCGGGACCAGACAACGTAGGACGCCTCGATGCCAGGCATGGGTTCGGCCTGTTCAAGGCTGTACTCGAAACCGCCATCGTCCGGGCCAATGTTGGACTTGCTGCGGGCCAGGATGCGCACGTCGGCATCGTCGCCGTCCGGTGCCTTGACCTTGGCAGCCACCATCACCAGGCGGGCCACAGCAGCAAAGGCGGTCGATCCAATCACGCGCTGGGTAGGGTCACCCCCGGCTCCACCCTTGGAGAAATGCGTGATGCCAAGGATGGCGAATCCATCAGCGGCGGCCAGGTCCACCACGGGTTGCAGGCAGCGGCGCACTTCGGTGTTCTTGTGACTGTCGCCCGTGACGGCACTCACAATCGGGTCGATCACCAGCAGCTTGATGCCTCCAATCTGCTCGATAGCGTCGGCCAGCCTGGGCAGGTCCGTCGCTGGGTCGAAGGGAAGAATCACCCCGTCCGTGTCGCGCACGCCCTGAACAAAGTAGCAGCGGCCACGGTCAGCGCCAGCGGCCAGCAGGCGGGGCAGCAGTGTGTCGGCAGGATCATCCTCTCCACTCCACACAAGGATGTTGCCAGGCTCGGTGCAGCGGGTGCCATCCGGCCAGCGTCCACCCCTTGTGATGATTGCGCCAAAGCTCATGGCAATGGTGGTCTTGCCTTGTCCGGGAGCGCCGGCCAGAAGCTGCACCTTGCCAGCAGCAATCCAGCCAAACCAAACCCAATCGACGGGCTTGGACTCCAGCTCCGTGCCACAGGCCAAAACGACGGCGCGGGGTTGGGATGGCTGGGCCGCTATCTCGTCCAGCACTTCGGCCAGGGGTGGAACGGCCCGCTCTGTCCTCGCTGGTGGACGGTAGTTGCGCGCGGCCTCGATGGCGGCGCTCAGATGGTCGTCGGTAACGATGCTCATGCGCACACCTCCGCAATGCTTTGGACTCGGGATGCCGCTTGCAGCAGGCGGTGGCGGTCGTTGTCGCTCAGGCTCACGCCGTGGGCGATGTTGGCGGCGCTGATTGCCACGAGCATGGCTTCGCTGCGCAGCACTTCCAGGCCATCGCGGGCGGGGAATGGCGCAGGACGACGGCGGGGTTCGGGTTTGCCGTCCTCGACCCACGCGCCAAGGGCTTTGGCGGCGGTTGGGAAGTCCGCGCCGTGCAAGGCCATCTCGTAGGCCAGCACGTCACCGCCACGGGCTCCGCATCCCGCCATGCAGACAAATGCGCCGGTCTCGGCGTTGACGCGCAGGCTGTCGGTAGAACCGTGGAATGGGCATCCGGCTGTCCGCCACTTGCCTTTGCGCTCGCGGAACTTGAGGCCCTGGGCCTCGTAATAGCTCGCCGGGTCTGGGAGTCGGTCTTTTGCGAAGGTCATAGCATCCCTCCAATCAAGCCAACCATTGCGCAGCAAAACCAGAACAGATAGGGACTCATGCGCGGCCTCCCGTCTCCACGCGGCGCACGGTGCTGCAATACAGCTCAGGGCGGGCGGCCATCGCGGCCAATGCTGCGGCCTGGGCTTGCTCTGCGCTGGCGTACAGCCTCGGCAGGGTCTCAGGGATGCCGGAAGTAATGCCGCACGGCGTAGTAGGTCCTTGGGTGAAAACGATTGCTTTCCAGGCGGTGTTGGTGGCCTTGGTCATTGCGCACCGCCTTTCTCTGCCAGGTCAGCGGCCTCCAGCAGCGCAGCGGCCAATGCGCTGGCGGTGTGTGGGTTGATCTCCAGGCGAAGGTTCAAGCGGGTTGATTCGTCGCAAAGTGTCACCACGACAAAGCCGTGTTGCTGTGCGATGACTTCAGCAGTGCCGAAGCGGGCGGCGTTCCCGTGCAGGCTGATCGTGCTCACGCTGACACCTCGCTTGCGGCCATGCGCTTGATGTTGGTCAGGCCACGGCGGGCACGGGAGATTGCGCGGCTAAGGTCTTGGGCAGTGCAATCGCTGTTGCGCAGCGTATGCAGTGCCTGGGCCAGCGCATTGCAGGCGGCCAGGTGCAGTTGCACGGCGTCAGCTTGGGAGGGGGAGATTGCGTCGTTGGACGCGATGGCGGGTGCGGCTGGGCGCACCACAGGCATGGATGCCTTGGGCATGGTTGCTCCTGATCGAGACTTGAGGAACACCAGTTGCGTCTTCACACGAAACTGGTGGCGGGAGCGTTGAAGACATGGGATCAGCCATGTGGCCATCCTTACGGGTAGGCCCGCCCCGCCCAAAACCATGCTGGAAAGGTGCGAGCGCACCAGTCCCAAGAATTCGGACGAAACAAAACCCCGCTTGCCGGTGGGGGTTGCTACCGCTGATCCAAAAGCGTCTTCACACGCCGGGTCTTTTGACCCTAGGCCCTTCGGCTTGGTGGTGATTATGGGGGAAAACTTGTTGCTGGGTGGCAGAATTGCGGTGTTGCTGTGGGGCTCGCCTGGTGTTGCTGTCAGGTGGGCCACTTCTTTTTGGGCGGCGCTGTGCATGGGCCTGCCTTATGCGTTGGCCGATGCTTTGCTCTTGGAGCGGCTGCGCGGTGTTTCAGCAGGTGCCCATGTCTTTTCCGCCTGCTCTGCCAGCCAGGCGCGAATGTCAGCGACAAGCCAGCCCGTCACCTTTGGCCCCAGCTTGCGGGGGGCTGGGAACGTGCCAGCCCTGATCCAACGCCATACCGTCGAGGCCGAAGCGGGAACGATGGGTGTGGGATTGCCAGGCTTTTTGACCAGTTGCGACTCGCGCAGGTAGGCGCTGCCGGGGAGGGTGTCGAAGGGGGTGGGGGTAGTTGGCATTTAACGGCATCAAGTGGTTTTGATGCCTGAATGCTCCGGCTATAAGCCTTTCAGATTTACGCGTGCCATGCCAGCCGTAACGTATGCCAAGCTAGGCGTTACGCCTGCCTAGCTTGCCGTACGAGTGCGCTCTGACCTGATAGCGTCATAAATCAACCTCTGGGGGTCTTTGGATGCATCGGCTAGGTGGCCAGGAACCAATGAAGACAGCCTTCGTGCCACATCCATATCAGAGCCTCGCATCTTTTTTGCCTGTTCTAGGGCCCACTTCTTAAGCTCTGCAATCGGCCTGTGCTTTGCTTCTGCGCCCTTCATTCCGGCCTCTGCAATTCTTTTTTTCTGTCGTGAACCAATGCGAATCAGCGTGTTTCGGCTCCCGTCAATATGGCCATGACTGTGACCAATCCTGTATGCGATGGCGTATGCACTTTGGGATTTTTGAGCCCATTTCACAAGAATCAGCTTCCCAATCGCCCCAGCTCTTGCATCTTCGCCCCCAGCAAGTTGAACAAGGAAGTTAAAAAAATTGGCTTGCGCGATTGGTACATCAGGAATGTTCTCCCTTTCGTACTCCAGCAACCTTCTAACCAATCGTTTTACGTCCCCAATCTCCAAGCGGGTGTATTGGCCGAGATGTACCCCTGTTCCGTAGGGGTGTGCTTCAACAAACTGAATCAATGCCTTGATTGTCTGGTGATTGAAATCCATGCGTTCCCTGTCACGCGCCCCGATGAAAAGACCACGCCCCCAGTCAGGGTGTCCGGGTTCGCCGGTGGGGATCAATCACCGGGTGGCGTGGCGGTGGTCATTTTGCCGCACGTGCACCAGCGCCAGCTCGGCCAACACAACGCGGGGCGATGAGGTTTCGTAGGTTTTGTAGCGTCCCTTCTGGCGCTCTTTTGAAATTCGGCCTCCCCTGAAAACTCGCGTTTCTTTGGTAACCCGCTTGGATACCAGCCTTGGTAACCATCCTGATTCTGGGCATCAAATACGACTCCAGGCCAATGGAATCAAGCGGTAATAGCTATCAATTCAGGAGCGTTTCTTGGTGACCACGTCCTGATCTTGGATACCACCATTGCCGTGTGGATCGTGGTCTTGGAAATGTGGGGTTCCTTGCGTACCTGGGCGCGTACCAGGCGGCGCGTACCAGGCAACCCCTTCGGTGCAGGGGTTCGACCTGGGGATGGTCCAAATGCAAGTGGTTCGCATTTGGCGGGCGGTGAATGATGCGCTTTGCCGCTGGGGTAGCGGTCTTGAAGTGGGCTCGCCTTGGCGCTGGGCGTAATTCTGCACACGGATGTTACGCCATGATTGAACGCCCAACAATGGGCAGAGTCGCCCGCATCAGGCGCGAAGCTGGATCACCTGGGCACCTTGCCGTAGCTGGTCGAGATAGTCCGCCCATCGCTGCATCATGGCTCTGCGGGCCGGTAGGTGTGCAGTCC
>CAZQXQ010000111.1:0-9327 GCA_964597235.1 uncultured Burkholderiaceae bacterium
TGAACCTGCGCGAGGAATCGCTGGAACGCCTGGTGGAGATGGACTTCCCCGGCTACGCGGTCGGCGGCGTCAGCGTGGGCGAGCCCAAGGAAGAAATGCTGGGCATCATGGCCCACACCCCGCACCGCCTGCCGGCGCACAAACCGCGCTACCTGATGGGCGTGGGCACGCCCGAGGACCTGGTCGAGGGCGTGGCCTCCGGTGTCGATATGTTCGACTGCGTGATGCCCACCCGCAATGCACGCAACGGCACGTTGTTCACCCGCTACGGCGACCTGAAAATCCGCAACGCCCGCCACAAGGCCGACCCGCAGCCGCTGGACCCCAGCTGCACCTGCTACGCCTGCGCCGGCACCTCGGGCGTAGCCTGGGACCAGGGCGGTCGCGAGGGTTTTAGCCGCGCCTACCTGCACCACCTGGACCGCTGCGGCGAGATGCTCAGCCCCATGCTGACCACCATCCACAACCTGCACTACTACCTGAACCTGATGCGCGAGATCCGCGAGGCGCTGGACGCCGGCCGCTTCGCGCAATTCCGCGCCCAGTTCAAGGCCGACCGGGCGCGCGGGGTGTGATGGCAGGCGTCCAACAAGACGCCTAAATCATCAAAATTGATAGCTAGTACCGCTGGATTCCATTGGCCTGGAGGCCGATTTAGCCATTAAATGGCAGTACGGGCATCCTCTGGGGTGTCGGCAAACACCGTCAGCACCCCGGTGTAGCCATACAGGTGGTGGCGAGCTATCTCGCCCGCCGCAAAAAAACCAACCAGCGGCACGTCGCCCAGCGCATGGCGCACGATCTGTAACTCGGCGCTGGGGCCACCAAAGTGGGGACCACCTCGGCCAGAGCAGCTCACATAAATCGCACCGCGAATGCTGCGCCCCACGCTGCGCAGGCCTTCCGCTGCGGCCAGCCCTGGCGATGGGGCCATGCCTGCCACGGGTGCCTGCGCAGCTTCGGGCGCTGACCAGACCTCATCTTCGGGCGACAGCGCTTCGCGGATTTCGGCGCAGATGCGCATGAGGTCGGCCCGCGCGGCCGCCACGTTGCGCTGGCAGAACGCCAGCCGCATACCGACCTCCAGGTGCTCGGCCAGGGCCACGCCCTGACGCGCACCATCCAAGCCAATGATGTGCCGCACCCGGGTGTCGGCGCCAAAGTGTCCGGTTCGGCGGGCTGCGCCCGAGGAAGGCGCCGTGCCGTCCGGGTCTTCCAATCCCGCCAGGGTGGCGCGTACCTTGCGCAAGGCAGGCTGGGGATCGCCCCTATCGAGGCGCACACCCAGGGTTTCCAGCAGCACCTCCAGCGCAGGGCGGTCATCCAGGGTCAGGACCACGTTGTCCTGCGCGGCGGTGATGCGGTGCCAGACTCCGATCGGCTGGCAGCCCTGGGTCACCCGCGACACCAGGCCCACGCCCGGCCCAAAAGCCACACCAGACAAACCGGCCTCGAACACGCCATCCCCCACGGTCCCGATAGCGCCCCCCGCAGGCAGCCCGCCACGCCAAGCCAGCTGGACTTGCGCCCCTCGGCTGGCCGTCAAGCCACCAAACAGATAGCCCGTGGCAGTGCGCTCAGCCATCTCCACCAACAAGCCGGGCAGGTCGGGCGTATGGGCGTCGGCATGGACCAGGGCGGTGTGGGCGACGAAGCCGTCCTGGGCAGACCGGGGCAAAGGCGCCAAGCCAGAGAAAACACGGAACTGCGTTTCAGGCAGGTCTAGCAACATCACCGACAAGGCGGGCTCGTCAAAATATTCGGCATTGTTGGCAGCCACCCCGATGCCCGCCGTTCCGGACCAGGCCTGCACTGCGGGGAACGCAGCGCGCAACTCGGCGAGGAGCGTGGCGGCTTGGCTCGCGAAATGATCGGTCAAATACACCAAGCCCAGGGCGGGGGTGACGGCGTATTGCGGCAGCGCCATTTGCGCGCGCAATTGGGCTACTACTATCGCCAGCGCCATGCGTGGGTCAGGATGGGTGGCGTGGCCGGTAGGAAACAACGTACTCATGGATCACAGAACGAGGCCCAGGGCCTCGCAGATTCACTCCCCCGTCTTGCGGGTGCTGCTGCGGCGTGGGGTTTTAGCGGGGGGCGTCGTTTCGGAGGCTCCGGCAGCACGAGCTGTCCTGCTGGCGGCCTTGCGCGGCGTGGCTGCAGCGGCAGCGCGCTGCACCTGCTGGCTGGCAGCTTCCATGGTCTGCATGCCCTGGTTGGCCAACTGCGTGGCCATGCCCGTGGCGGTTTTGAGCGCCTCGGTCGCCAAGTCGGAGGCCGTGGTCTGCGCGGCGGTCTCTTTCAGGGCATTGGCGGCAATCTGCTGGAACTGGGTGGTCAGGGCGCTCCACCATTGCAGAGGGTCAATCAGGCTCGACGGAGCGGAGGGCGCCTCGGCAGCGTCGGGCGCATCAGCGGTCGTCACGGCGGCAGGCGCAGCCGTTTGGACCACTGGCGCGGGAGCTGGCGCAGGGCTGGGAGCGCTGGCAAAGAAGGAGGCCGCAGGATTGGCAGACTCCGCCTTGGCAGGCATCTCGGTCACTTTTTGCAGGGCTTCAGCAGCATTGCGCTGGAAGGCGCTGGTCAAGTCCCCCATGCTGACATTCATGCCCTTCAGGGTGGACAGGGTCATTTTCTGGACTTCCAGAGCCTGCACGGTGGCCGTGAGCGCACGGGAGTTTTGCTCCAGCCAGAACTGCACGGCCTTGAGCTCGTCGATGCGTTTCTGCAAGTCTTCCACCTGCATGGTGGGCGCAATCCAGTTGCCCATCCCCGGTATCGAGGAAACGCCATTGGCAGCTCCTTTGGCAAGGTTCTGCAAAAAATCAAACCCTGGCACGAATCGTTCAAATCCAAACGACGATGTGTCGCTCATGCTTGCCTCCAGGTGGTCTTGTTGGTTGTTGAAAAGGCACACAGCTTACCGTAAGCCGTCCGCGCATCAACAGATGAAATTGATGCGGCTCAAGCAGCGCGGCCCATTTCAATGGCAGGATGACGGCGTCATCCATTCATTAGAGGAGCACACCCATGGACAAACCTACGCTGGCAGCCTTTCAGACCCAATTGCAAGCCCGGCAGGCTGAACTGCTGGCGCAGATCGCAGACCAGCGGGGAGGCGTGATGGGCCGAGCCGAAGCCGCAGCGGCACATTTCAGCCATACGGAGGACTCCCAGGCCCAAGTCAATACTGAACGGGACAACGAATTTGCGCTGGGCGAACACGAGATGGCCCACCTGAACGCAATTGAAGCGGCCTTGCAGCGCGTGGCTGATGGCAGCTATGGCCAATGCACGGATTGCGGGGTGAATATTCCCCTAGCGCGCCTGCAGGCTACCCCGGAAGCAGTGCGCTGCATCGCCTGTCAGGAAATGGTAGAACGAACAAGCCAGCACTGAGGACATTCCTTGTGCACCGACGCTCCGGATGGCACAAGGGTTTGTGCGAGACACCAAACAAAAAAGCCGCACAATGTGCGGCTTTTAAAACTTGGTTGCGCGAGAAGGATTTGAACCTCCGACCTTTGGGTTATGAGCCCAACGAGCTACCAGACTGCTCCATCGCGCGGCAAGCTTTGAATTATATACTCATTCTGCGGCTTGTGCAGAATTATTTTGGTTTTCTTCGGTAGCGCCGCGATCCACCAGTTCGACCAGGGCCATAGGCGCGTTGTCACCCACGCGGAAACCCATCTTCAGGATACGGGTGTAGCCACCAGGACGCACTTTGAAACGGGGGCCCAGGTCGTTGAACAGCTTGGTCACGCTGTCGCGGTCACGCAGGCGGTTGAACGCCAGACGGCGGTTGGCAACAGAGTCTTCCTTGGCCAGGGTGATCATGGGCTCGATCACGCGGCGCAGTTCCTTGGCCTTGGGGACGGTGGTCTTGATGACTTCATGCTCGATGAGCGAATTCATCATGTTCTGCAGCATCGCTTGGCGGTGCGAGCTGGTGCGATTGAGTTTGCGGAGTCCGTTTCCGTGACGCATGGTGCTTTCCTTTTATCAAAATTAAATCGGGCAGCCGTATCAGGTACTGCCCGAGGCACTGGCCGAAAAGGGCCGATTTTAACTTAACGCTTTTCCAAACCAGCTGGAGGCCAGTTTTCCAGCTTCATACCCAAGGTCAGACCACGGGAAGCGAGCACTTCCTTGATCTCGTTGAGCGACTTACGACCCAGGTTAGGGGTCTTCAAGAGTTCGTTCTCGGTGCGCTGGATCAAGTCACCGATGTAGTAGATGTTTTCGGCCTTCAGACAGTTCGCCGAACGCACCGTCAGTTCGAGCTCATCGACAGGACGCAGCAGGATCGGATCGAACGATGCCGCACCGCGAGAACCAGCCGGAGCTTCGAACGCCGACAGTTCACCACCTTCCAGCTGGGCAAATACGGCCAACTGCTCAACCAGGATCTTGGCCGACGCACGCACCGCATCTTCTGCCGTGATGGCACCGTTCGTTTCAATCTCCACCACCAGCTTGTCCAGATCCGTGCGCTGTTCGACACGAGCGCTCTCGACGGTGTAGCTCACACGCTTGACCGGGGAGAAAGAAGCGTCGAGCACGATGCGGCCAATCGACTTGCTACTTTCATCGGCATAGCGGCGTAGGTTACCGGGAACATACCCGCGACCCTTCTCTACCTTGATCTGCATGTCCAGCTTGCTGCCTTGCGACAAATGGGCAATCACATGGTCAGGATTGACGATCTCGACATCGTGGGGGGTCTGAATGTCACGGGCCGTGACAATGCCATCACCTTCCTTGCGCAAGCTCAGCGTCACCTCATCCCGGTTGTGCAGCTTGAAGACAACGCCCTTGAGGTTCAGCAAGAGGTTGACCACATCTTCCTGAACACCGTCAATCGACGAGTACTCGTGCAAAACCCCGGCGATGGTGACCTCGGTTGCTGCGTAACCCACCATCGACGACAGCAGAACGCGTCGTAACGCATTGCCCAGAGTGTGGCCATAGCCACGCTCGAACGGCTCCAATGCAACCTTGGCACGGTTGTGACCCAGTTGCTCAACGCTGATCGTCTTGGGTTTCAGCAGATTGGTTTGCATGCAGTCTTCCTCTCAATACCCCCAGCTCGTTACACCGGTAAGGCTGGTGAAGCACCTGAGCCGCGATGCCTCGCGGTTCAGGGACATAGTTTCAGAACAAGGACCGGAAATTAACGCGAGTACAACTCAACGATCAGAGATTCGTTGATATCAGCAGCGAATTCGTCGCGGTCAGGCGCTTTTTTGAAGACACCTTCAGCCTTGTCTGCGTTCACTTCCACCCAGGCAGGGAAACCGACTTGGGCTGCCAGTTGCAGCGCCTCGACGACGCGGGCCTGCTTTTTGGACTTCTCACGCACCGCAACCACATCACCCGCCTTCACCAGATAAGAGGGAATGTTGACTGCTTGGCCGTTCACCACGATGGCCTTGTGGGAAACCAGCTGACGCGCCTCAGCACGGGTCGAGCCAAAGCCCATGCGGTACACCACGTTGTCCAAGCGGGATTCCAGCAGGGACAGCAGGTTAGCGCCGGTGCTGCCCTTGCGGCCTTCAGCGGCTTCAAAGTAGCGGCGGAACTGTTTTTCAAGCACGCCATACATGCGGCGAACTTTCTGCTTTTCGCGCAGCTGCAAACCGTAGTCCGAAGTACGGGCACCCGAGGTGCGACCGTGTTGGCCAGGCTTGGAGTCAAATTTAGCCTTGTCAGCAATCGAGCGACGGGCGCTCTTCAAGAACAGGTCGGTGCCTTCACGGCGGGAGAGTTTGGCCTTGGGGCCGAGATAACGTGCCACGTGAGCTTCCTTTGTGTCATCTTCCGCGCAGAAACGCGGGAGCTGCCTGCCATGTCAATACATGGTCAAGCAGCGGTGGGCTTATGAAAAATTAGATACGACGGCGCTTCTGAGGGCGGCAGCCGTTATGAGGAACCGGAGTCACGTCGGAAATCGAGGTGATACGGATACCCAGCGCACCCAGCGCACGAACCGAGGACTCACGGCCAGGACCGGGACCTTTGATCTCGACGTCCAGGTTTTTGATGCCTTGGTCCATCGCAGCGCGACCCGCCACTTCCGAAGCAACCTGGGCAGCAAACGGGGTGGACTTGCGCGAACCCTTGAAGCCTTGGCCACCAGAAGAAGCCCAGGACAACGCATTGCCCTGGCGATCGGTGATGGTGATGATGGTGTTGTTAAACGAAGCATGCACGTGGGCAATGCCATCCGACACATTCTTGCGGACTTTCTTGCGAACACGCTGAGCGGCGTTATTGGCGGGAGACTTGGCCATGGTGATCTCTCAATCTCTCTTTATTTCTTCAGTGCTGCAGCACCCTTGCGCGGGCCCTTGCGGGTACGTGCGTTGGTACGTGTACGCTGACCGCGCATCGGAAGACCGCGACGATGGCGGAAACCGCGGTAGCAGCCAATGTCCATCAAGCGCTTGATGTTCATAGTGGTTTCACGGCGCAGGTCACCCTCAATGGTGAACTTTTCGATCTGCTCGCGAATTTTTTCCAGGTCGCCGTCCGTCAGATCCTTGATCTTTTTGGAGTAAGCGATACCCGTTGCTTCGCAAATCTTGCGAGCACGGGTGCGGCCGATGCCATAAATGGCGGTCAGACCGATTTCCGCATGTTTGTGGGGCGGAATATTAATACCAGCGATACGTGCCATATGCGTCCTCTGACTTTCCTAATCAACCCTGGCGCTGCTTATGGCGCTGGTCTGTGCAAATCACCCGAACCACACCTTTGCGGCGGATGATCTTGCAGTTGCGGCAGATTTTCTTGACCGAAGCCGAAACTCTCATTTGTTACTCCTAAAACTTGTCCTGCATTGAAGCGGCCGCTGGGCGGTGCTTCCCTCAAATTGAAATCAGTTGGCAGCGCTGGCCTTGAAGTTGGCCTTTTTGAGCAAAGACTCATATTGCTGGGACATCATGTAATTCTGCACCTGGGCCATGAAGTCCATGGTGACTACCACAATGATCAACAACGAGGTACCGCCAAAGTAGAAAGGCACGTTGTACTTCAAGATCAAGAACTCAGGCAGCAAACAGACGAAGGTGATGTAAACAGCACCTGCCAATGTCAGCCGCAACAAGATCTTGTCGATATAACGGGCAGTTTGGTCGCCAGGACGAATACCTGGAATGAACGCACCACTCTTCTTCAGGTTGTCTGCTGTTTCGCGGCTGTTGAAAACCAAAGCGGTGTAGAAGAAACAGAAGAAGATGATGGCTGCAGCGTAAAACATCACATAGATAGGCTGACCAGGAGTCAGAGCACCTGAGATGTCACGCAACCAACGCATCGACTCACCTGCACTGAACCAATTCACCACCGTTGCTGGCAGAAGAATGATCGAAGAAGCGAAGATGGGTGGAATCACGCCAGCCATATTCAACTTCAAGGGCAGGTGGGAGGACTGACCGCCATACACCTTGTTTCCAACCTGACGACGCGCATAGTTCACGAGGATCTTGCGCTGTCCACGCTCGACGAACACCACAAAATAGGTGACCGCCCCGACCAGCAACACGATGAAGATGGCAGCCAGGATGCTCATCGCACCTGTGCGAACCAACTCCAGCAAACCGCCGATCGAGCTGGGCAAACCTGCCGCGATCCCGCCAAAAATCAGGATCGAGATACCATTGCCCAGACCACGCTCTGTGATCTGCTCACCTAGCCACATCAGGAACATGGTTCCAGCCGTCAGACTGACCACCGCAGAAATGCGGAAGCCAAGACCCGGGCTCAAAACCAAGCCTGCAGAGCTCTCCAGCGCAACAGCAATGCCGAAAGACTGAAAAACAGCCAGTGCGACGGTGCCATAGCGGGTGTATTGCGTGATCTTGCGACGACCCGACTCACCTTCTTTCTTCAACTGCTCGAACATGGGAACCATGTAGGTCATCAACTGCATGATGATCGATGCAGAGATGTACGGCATGATGCCCAGCGCAAACACGGTGAACCGTGACAGCGCGCCACCCGAGAACATGTTGAACAAGTTCAGGATGCCGCCCTGCTGGCTGTTGAAGAGTTGCTGAAGTTGCGTGGGATCAATCCCTGGGACAGGAATGTGCGCGCCAATCCGGTACACGACCAGCGCAAGCAACAGAAAAACCAGACGACGACGCAAGTCGCCGAATTTGCCGGTTTTTGCAATTTGGTTTGCGCTAGTTGCCACGGACGTCTTTCTTCAGATGGAGGTTCAGGCCACGGCGCCGCCAGCGGCTTCGATGGCTGCCTTGGCACCAGCAGTGGCACCGATACCGCTCAGCTTGACAGCCTTGCTGATCGAACCACTTTTGATGACCTTGACCACTTTGGCCAATTCGCCAACCAAACCAGCATTTTTCAAGGCAGGCAGGTCCACTTCAGGCAAGCCCAGCTGTTCGAGGGCAGACAGAGTGACTTCGGCGTTGAACTTGAGCAGGTGGGACTTGAAGCCACGCTTGGGCAGGCGACGTTGCAAAGGCATTTGACCGCCTTCAAAACCCACCTTGTGGTAACCGCCCGAACGGGACTTCTGACCCTTGTGACCACGGCCAGCGGTCTTGCCCAGACCGGAGCCAATGCCACGGCCTACACGGCGCTTGGCATGCTTGGCACCTTCAGCAGGCTTGATGCTATTGAGTTCCATGATCACTCTCTCAGATGACTTTGACCAGATAGCTGATCTTGTTAATCATTCCGCGAACTTCGGGGGTGTCCTTAAGTTCGCTAATGCTGTTGAGCTTGCGCAAACCCAGGCCACGCACAGTGGCGCGGTGGGATTCTTTGGTGCCAATCGGGCTGCGCACCAATTGGATTTTGACTGTTTGTTGCGTCGTCATTCCATCACTCCGGTTTACGCGAAGATTTCTTCGACCGACTTGCCACGCTTGGCAGCGACTTCGGCAGGGGTTGTGGAATTGGTCAACGCATCAAAGGTCGCACGCACCATGTTGTAAGGGTTGGAGGAGCCATGGCTCTTAGCCACGATGTCCGTGATACCCAGCACTTCGAAAACAGCGCGCATCGGACCGCCAGCGATGATGCCGGTACCCTTGGGGGCAGGCGCCATCATGACCACGGCAGCGCCATGGTGACCGGTCACATTGTGGTGAATGGTGCCGTTCTTCAGGGACACCTTCACCATGTTGCGACGTGCTTCTTCCATGGCTTTTTGCACAGCAGCGGGCACTTCCTTGGACTTGCCCTTACCCATGCCGACGCGGCCGTCACCATCGCCAACCACAGTCAGTGCAGCAAAACCGAGGATACGGCCGCCCTTCACGACTTTGGTGACGCGGTTGACCGCGATCATTT
>CAZQXQ010000112.1:0-9231 GCA_964597235.1 uncultured Burkholderiaceae bacterium
CCTACGCCATGCTGGATCGGCTCACCGAGCGCACGCAGCAGGCCGGGCTGGCGCGTTACGAAATCTCGGCCTATGCCCGAGCAGGCCACCGCAGCGTGCACAACCAAAACTACTGGCAGTTTGGCGACTACCTGGGCATTGGCGCCGGCGCGCACAGCAAGCTGAGCTTTGCCCACCGCATCGTGCGCCAGGTGCGCCTGCGCGAGCCCCAGCGCTACATGGACCACGCCCTGGCCGGCAACGCCGTTGCCCAGGACCAGGAGGTGCGCCGCGCGGACCTGCCGTTTGAGTTCATGCTCAACGCCCTGCGCCTGCGCGAGGGCTTTGCGCTGCAGGACTTCCAGGACCGCACCGGCTTGCCGCTGAGCACCATCGCCGCGCCGCTGGCCCAGGCCGAGGCCAAGGGCCTGATCACCCGCGATGCCGCCCGCGTGCAGCCGACCGAGCGGGGCTTTGACTTCCTGAGCGACTTGCAGGAACTGTTCCTGGTCGATTGAGGGGATGAGGAGCGATATTTGCTATTGAATCCATAGCTATTACTGCTCGTATCCATTGGCCTGGAGTCGATTTTGGGCCTCAAAAGCAAAATCCCCGTACTTCCAAGAGAAGGCGGGGATTTTTGGTGAGGGCAGGTGAGCACAACGGCTCCCCTGCCTGCGAGTGGGCTGGATCAGCCGGCTTCGCTCATCGAGGGCTCGGCGTGGATGCGGTTGTGTTCCTGGGCCTTGAGCAGGTCCAGGGCCACATCCACGATCATGTCTTCCTGGCCGCCGACCATGCGGCGCTTGCCCAGTTCGACCAGGATGTCCACGGTCTTGAGGCCGTACTTCTTGGCGGCGGCTTCGGAGTGGCGCAGGAAGCTCGAATACACGCCAGCGTAGCCCAGGGCCAGGGTTTCGCGGTCCACGCGCACCGGGCGGTCTTGCAGCGGGCGCACGATGTCGTCGGCAGCATCCATCAGCTTGTACAGGTCGGTGCCGTGGTTCCAGCCCAGGCGGGCGGCAGCGGCGATGAACACTTCCAGCGGTGCATTGCCCGCACCGGCGCCCATGCCGGCCAGGCTGGCGTCCACGCGGTCGCAGCCTTCTTCGACGGCGACGATGGAGTTGGCCACGCCCAGGCTCAGGTTGTGGTGGGCGTGGATGCCGGTCTGGGTTTCGGGCTTCAGGGTGTCCTTGAAGGCCTTGAAGCGGTCACGCACGTCGTTCATGCTCAGCGCGCCGCCCGAGTCCACCACGTAGCACACGGTGGCGCCGTAGCTTTCCATCAGCTTGGCCTGCTCGGCCAGTCCCTTGGGGGTCTGCATGTGGCTCATCATCAGGAAGCCCACGGCCTCCATGCCCAGGTGGCGGGCGTACTCGATGTGCTGGCGGGAGACATCGGCCTCGGTGCAGTGGGTGGCCACGCGCACGATGCGGGCGCCGGCGTCATACGCCGCCTTCAGGTCGTGCACGGTGCCGATGCCGGGCAGCAGCAGCGTGGCGATCTTGGCGTGCTTGACGACGCTGGCCACGGCCTCGATCCACTCCACGTCGGTGTGGGCGCCAAAGCCGTAGTTGAAGCTGCCGCCTTGCAGACCGTCGCCGTGGGCGACTTCAATCGAGTCCACCTTGGCTTCGTCCAGGGCCTTGGCGATCTGCTTGGCCTGCTCGATGCTGTACTGGTGGCGGATGGCGTGGCTGCCGTCGCGCAGGGTCACGTCGGAGATGTAGATTTTCTTGTCCATGGTCATGATCTCCTTGCTTAGGCGGCCAGCATGCGGGCGGCGATCTGTTCGGCGGTGCGCAGGCCGGCGCTGGTCATGATGTCCAGGTTGCCGGCATAGGCGGGCAGGTAGTGGGCAGCGCCCTCGACTTCCAGGAAGATCGAGGTCTTCAGGCCGCTCATGCGCGGGCCCACGCCGGGGATGTTGATGGGGTGGCTGGCTTCGATGCGGTCGAACTGCACTTTCTGCTTCAGGCGGTAGCCCGGCACATAGGCGTTCACGTCGGCCGCCATGCGCTCGACGGACTCGGCGATCTTGTCCTCGTCGGCGAACTCGCTCAGGGTATAGACCGTGTCGCGCATGATCAGCGGCGGCTCGGCCGGGTTCAAGATGATGATGGCCTTGCCACGGGTGGCGCCACCCACCACTTCGATGGCCTTGGAGGTGGTTTCGGTGAACTCGTCGATGTTGGCGCGGGTGCCGGGGCCGGCACTCTTGCTGGAGATCGAAGCCACGATTTCACCGTAGTGCACCTTGGCCACGCGCGAGACCGCCGCGACCATGGGGATGGTGGCCTGGCCACCGCAGGTAACCATGTTCACATTCAGCGCGTCCAGGTGGTCTTCGCCGTTCACCACGGGGATGCAGTAAGGGCCGATCGCCGCAGGGGTCAGGTCGATCATGCGGATGCCAGGCTTGAGCGTGCGCAGGAAGGCATCGTTCTTGACATGGGCGCCAGCGCTGGTGGCGTCGAACACGAAGTCGATGTCCTTGAACACGTCCAGGCGGGTCAGGCCTTCCACGCCTTCGTGCGTGGTGGCCACGCCCATGCGGGCTGCGCGGGCCAGGCCGTCGGAGGCGGGGTCGATGCCGACCATCGCGCCCATCTCGATGTGTTTGCCGTGGCGCAGGATCTTGATCATCAAGTCCGTGCCGATGTTGCCGCTGCCGATGATGGCAGCCTTGAGTTTGCGGGTCATGAAGGTGCTTTCAGTCTTTAGTCAATGGTGGCGCCGCTGGCTTTGACCAACGGACCCCAGCGGCCGATTTCGGACTGGATGAAAGTACCGAACTGGCCCGGGTTGGCGGAGGGGAAGGGCTGCATGCCCTGTTCGGAGAAGCGCTTGAGAATCTCCGGATCGTTGAGGGCCTTGGTGAAAGCCTCGTGCAGCTTGGCCACGACCGGGGCCGGGGTGCCGGCTTTGGCCACGGCGCCGAACCACACGCCGGCTTCCACGCCCTTGATGCCCAGCTCCGTCAGGGTGGGCACATCCGGCAGTTGCGGCGCGCGCTTGGCGGCGGCAATGGCCAGAGGCTTGAGCTTCTTGCCGCTGATCAGCGGTGCGGTGGTGGTCACCGGATCAAACATCATGTCAACCTGGTTGCTCATGACGTCTTGCAAGGCCGGTGCGGAGCCCTTGTAGGGCACATGGTGGAATTCGCCGCCGGTCTTGCCGCGGAACAGTTCGCCCAGCAGGTGGCCGATGGAGCCAGGGCCTTGCGAGGCAAAGTTCACGCCACCCTTGCGGGTCTTGGCCAGCTGGACCAGCTCGTTCACATTGTTGGCTGGACTGGCGCTGGGTACCACCAGCACCAGCGGCGCTGCAGCCAGCGAGGTGACGGGGGTGAAGTCCTTGACCGGGTCGTAGTTGAATTTGGTGTACAGCGTGGGATTGATCGCGTACATCTCCGTGCCGCCGACGAACAGCGTGTGGCCGTCGGCTGGCGCCAGCTTGACCTGGTTCGCCGCGATCTGGCCGCCGCCACCGGGCTTGTTGTCCACGACCACAGATTGGCCCAAGGTGGCGCCCATCTTCTGGGCCAGGGCGCGAGCGATGGTGTCCGTGATGCCGCCGGCGGGATAACCCACGACGATGGTGACGGTTTTGCTGGGGAAGGCCGTGCTCTGGGCGCTGGCCAGGGTGGGGGCGCTTGCCAGGCCCGCAAGGGCTGCGGCGGCAAGCAAAGAGCGGCGTTGAAGGTGCTTCATGGGCGGATCCGTGTGATGACAAAAAGGGCCTGACCTGCCGTCATGCCCTTGTCACAGAAATGCGATGAGGGCCGAACTGTAGCAGCAATGGGTGCTTTTCGGTGTTTTATCGATTATTTCGATGTGTGCAATGCAGCATTCAGAAATGCAAAAACCAACACCCGCCAAGAGTGGGGCAGGTGTTGGTGGCAGAGTCAGCGCAGGGAGGCTGCGCCTGGGTGGCTCAGGAGGTCTGCATGAACAGCACGCCGTAGCCGGCAATCAGCTCGGGCACCGCTTGGTAGTGCCGCAGCTTGGTTTCCAGCGCTTGGCCTTGGGGCATGGCGGCACGGGCGATCAGCCAGGTCTTGGACTCGTGGGCCGACAGGCCGGCTTCCTGCTCGATGGAGTCCTCGGTCCAGGTGGTCAGCTGGTCGAGCTGGCCGGTTTCCAGGGCGTCCATCCAGCGCTTATCCCAATCAGGATTCAGCGGTTTCATGCCCGAAGTGCCAGAGGCCAGCGCCATGCCGGCAGCCATCACCTTCTGGGTCTTGGCGTCTTTTTCTTCCTGCGTGGGCAGGCGCTTGAGAGTGATGCGCTCGCGCACGGCCGGGTCGGGGTTGGCCAGCGTGGGCACCGGTGGCTCATGCGACAGGCCGCCCGAGCCAATCACCAGCGTGCGTTGGGGCAGGGTGTCCAGGAACTGGCCAATCGCCTCGCCCAGTTGCTTGCAGCGGCGCAGGCGCGGAATGCCCGGCTGGGCCACCGCGTTCTGGAAGATCGGCACGACCGGCGGCGTCTCCAGGCTGCCCCACAGGAACTGCAGCGCCTGCGAAAAGCCATGGTCCACCAGCATGCGGCGCGACAGGGCCAGGTCGAAGTCGGCGTCCATCAGGTGCGTGGCCAGGCCCAGTGCGGCGGCCTCGTCCACGTTCAGCGTGCCGGCAGGTGTCAGGTAGTCGCCCACGGCGGTGGCCTGGCTACCGATGCAAAACGGCGGCATCAGCTCGTTGAAAAAGCCGTTGTAGTGGTCGGGGCCGACCAGAACGATCAGCTCCGGGTCAAAGGCCAGCACCGCTGCGCGGGCCTGGGCCACGGCCTCGTTCAGGGACTTTTCCACCTCGGCCGGCACCGGGTTCAGGCCCAGCAGCGGCGAGTGGGACATGCCCAAAAAAGCGCGTTGGGCGCGGTTATCGGCCATGGCTTAGCCCTCCAGCTTGGTGTCCATCAGGCGCGCCAGTTGCGCGCTGATGGCGTCCACCTCTTGCGGCGAGCACAGGGCGGCCACAAAGCGGTCGGGGCGCAGGAACACCACCGACTTGGTCTGCTTGCCAAACCAGTCCTTGATGCGGGCCTGGGTATCGCCCAGCGTGATCACGCCTTCGCGCAGGTCGTCGCGGTAGGCCATCTGCACCATGGGCTTGACGCTGATGAACTTCACGCCCACACGCTCCCAGAAGGCGCGGGTCTTGGCGCTCATGTTGAAGGTGGGGTCGGTGCCCCAGGACAGGATGGCGAAATTCGGGCCGATCACCTCATCCAGGCGCACAGTCTCGCCGCCCTCGGTGGTCACGCGGGGCTGGATGAACATGCGGCCCACGGGGCTTTCTTGCGGCGCTTCCAGACCATTCAGGATGCGGCCGACCACGGATTCCTTCTTCTCGGCCATCAGACCGATCAGGCGGCCCATGGGCGTGTCGCCCGAGCGGTTGAGCAGCCCGCCCAGGATGGGGCGCGAGCCCGTGCGCTCGGGGATCACCACCAGGCCCTTTTCGTAGCGGGGCATGGGCTTGAAGCGCATCTCGGCAAAGTACTGCTTGACGGCGGGCACGGCGTTCAAGGCCAGCATCACCTTGTCGCGCACCTGGCCGACCAGCGGGTTGGCGGGCGCGAAGATGTCGCCCGCCACTTCGGACAGGTGGATCATCGAACGGGCGTGGTCGCGGCGCTCGTCGTTGTAGCTGTCCAGCAGACCTTCGCCGCACTTGCCTTGCACGACCATGGCCAGCTTCCAGCCCAGGTTGAAGGCATCGCGCATGCCGCTGTTGTAGCCCTGGCCTTGCCAGACGGGCATGATGTGCGCGGCATCGCCGGCCAGCAGCACGCGGTCCACGCGGAAAGTGGCGGCCAGGCGGGCATTGTGGGTATAGACGCGCTTGCGGATGTAGTCCACCTTGTCAGGATCCGGCACCACTTTTTGCATCAGCTTGGCCAGGTTCTCGGGCTTGGACAGTTCTTCTTCCGTCTCGCCAGGCATCACCATGAATTCAAAGCGGCGGATGCCGTGGGGCAGCGCGGCCGACACATAGGGGCGCTCGGGGTCGCAGCACATGTCGATGTGGGGGGTGCCCAGCGGGTCGTTGCGCACGTCCACCACGATCCACTGGTTGGCCTTGGTGCGGCCCTCGAAGGGCACGCCCAGCGTGCGGCGGATCAGGCTGTTGCCGCCATCGCTGGCGACCACATAGCGGCCGCGCACGGTGCGTTTTTCGCCCTTGCCGCTTTCGAGCTGCATCGTCACGCCCTCGGCGTCCTGGGACACATCGGTCAGGCCGTGGTCAAACAGCACGGTCACATGGGGGAAGCGGCTCAGGCCCTGGTAGAGGATGTTGTCCACTTGGGGCTGGATGAAGGCGTTGCGGCGCGACCAGCCAAACTCGTCGGTGCGGGGCTCGATGGAGGCAAAGCAGCGGCCGTCGGGCGTGAAAAAGCGCATCCAGTGCTCGGGCGTGATGTGCGCTTCCACCTTGTCGGCCAGGCCGCAGGACTGCAGCGTGCGCAGGGCTTCGTCATCGATACCGATGGCACGGGGGTAGTCGATGATCTGTTCCAGCTTCTCGACCACCAGGGTCTTCACCCCGGCCACGCCCAGCGTGTTGGCAATGGTCAAACCGACGGGGCCTGCGCCAACGATCACGACATCGGCATCAAACGCCGCAGTAGCGGCCACAGTGGATGGGTTTGTCATAGGAAAACGCTCCTGTGAGGAATAAGGGAAAAGGCTGGTTTCGGGCGTCCCGCCTCCATGGCGTGAATGAACGGCTGAACCACGGTGTCATTTCGCCTGCGCATTGTGTGACAGGGCGGGCAGCACGTAAACTGCGTGCGCCTGGTGCACATAAAGATCAGGGTTAACCCTAGGTTCTCACCTTTCCTATGCCTCTCGAATCCTCTCTTTCCCCGGCGGTGCGCTCGGCCCACAGCGCCTACAAGGATGTGCGCAGCCTCAGCCGCGGGCTGGATTTGCTCAAGGCCCTGAACCGTGCGCCTGGCGGACGATCTACCACCGGCGAGCTGGCCGCTGCCTGCGACATGCACCGCACCACCGCCAAACGCCTGCTGGAAACCCTGCGCGGGGAGGGCTTTGTGCGCCGGGGCGATCGTGAAGGGCAGTACTACCTGACGTTCGAGGTGCGTCGCTTGAGCGAAGGCTTTGAAGACGAGGCCTGGATCAGCAACGTCGCGACGCCGTTGATGCACGCGGCGGTGTCGGAGCTGCTCTGGCCCTGTGACCTCAGCACGGTGGAGGGCGGTTTCATGGTGGTGCGCGAATCCACCCACCGCTGGAGCGCCCTGTCCCAGCACCGCGCCATGATTGGCGAGAAGCTGCCCATGCTGGTCACCGCCCTGGGCCGCGCCTACCTTGCCGCCTGCGACCCCGCCCAGCGCGAGGCCCTGCTGCGCCTGCAGGCCCAGCGCAGCGACTGGATTGGCGAGTTGGCCCGGGACAGCGCTGCGGTACAAAAAATCCTGGAAGACACCTGGCAGCGCGGCTACGGTGTCAACGACGGCGAATGGATCCGCGAAGCCCACTTCGCCGCCATCGCCGTGCCTGTGCATTGCGAAGACCGCCTGATCGCCGGGCTCAACATGGTCTTTCCCAAGGCCGCCGTCTCCAAACACGACCTGGAACACCGCTTTGTGCCTGCCCTGCGCCGCCTGGCCGAGCGCATTGGCAAGGGCAGCCGCACCTGGCTGGATTGAGGATCGGAGACCCGAAAAAAAGAGGCCGGTGAACCGGCCTCTGTTTGGGGGCTGAAGCCTTGCGGGGATCAGACCTTGGGGCTCACCGACTTGGCGACCACGTCCGTCACTGCGGCATTGCCTTGGGCGAAGGCTTTTTGCGCCATTTCTTGCGCGGTTTTCATGGCTTGTTCGCCAGCGGAAGTGGCTTGCTTGAACGCGGCCATCATGGCTTCAGTGCCGGCGGGGGCGTTCTTGCTGGCGTTTTCCACGAACTCGCCAAAGGTCTTCTGGGCCATGGCCAGCTTGCCTTCCGAGGCTTTGCCCAGAGCAGCGCCGGTTTCAGCGGCAATTTGCATCACGGTCTGACCGTATTCGGCAGCCTTGGCAGCCATGGGCTGCAGGCGCTTAGCCTGGGCGGCCAGGGCTTCTTGGGGCGACTGGGCGGCGGCCATTTCCTTGAGCGAGTCCAGGCTGTCGTTCAGTGCGGCCTTGCTGGCAGCCAGGTTGACATTGGCCAGCTTTTCAAAACCAGCGTAGGCCGTTTGGGCCATGTGGCTGACTTCGTCGGCAGCGGCTTTGCCAGCGGCGGTGAACGTTTCGGTGTTGAGTGCTTTCATGGTGAACCCTTTCAGAAATTGCCCGCAAGCCCTGTCGGTGACCGATTCACGCGACTTATGTTGCAGTGCAGCAAAATCAAGTGTAGCGGGTCTTTGCCAATTGCCCTAACTTGCCAGCGCGTCTTGTGGGGTCCGTGCAACGTCGCTGTGAGTGCTTGAAATTTATCAATGTGGGTAAAAGTGACCTCAAGCCAATAGATACCAGCGCTATTAGCTCTCTTTTTAGGAGCGATGGAGGGGCCGTGGTGGTCAAGGGGCGATGCGGGTTCACCAGCTCTCGCGCAAATAGCTGTCCCGATCCATGTCCACGACATCGATGCTCAGCTGGATGTGCATTCCAGCTGGCCGTGGGGTGGCGTGGCGCAGCACCCGGGCGATGCGCTCGGTCATCTCCTTTTTGGAGGCGTGGCTGCGACCGGAAAGCAACTGCAGTTTGGCGTGGACAAAGGCGCGGTGTTCGCGGACGGTACCCACCGCGAAATGCTCCAGCGCAATGCAGCGGCTGCGCAGGCCGACTTCACCCCCAATGTCGGGGTGACTGCTCAAGGCCAGGTTGATCTCTGCCAGCACCTGGTCGGCCGGAAAGCCGGACAGGTTTTGGGTGTGTTCGATGGTCAGGTGGGGCATGGCACGGTCTCCGTCAAAAGGTGCAAAACAGTGTAGCCCCCACCTGGGTCAACACTCCAGATTGTCGATCAGCCGGGTGCTGCCCAGCCGCGCGGCGCCCAGGGCGACCAAGCTGCCGGGGCCATCGCTGGTCATGGGCGGCTGCAAGTCGGCACGGCGGCGCACGGTCAGGTAGTCGGGCGCCCAGCCGCGTTGGCGCAGAGTCTCCATGGCCTGGGCTTCGAGTGCTGCCGCTTGGGCTGCATCGGCGGGGGGCTGGGTGGTCCACTGGTCGGCCAGCGTGCGCAGGGCCTGGGACAGGGCGACCGCTTCGGCGCGCTCGGTGGGGCTCAGGTAGCCGTTGCGCG
>CAZQXQ010000113.1:0-9151 GCA_964597235.1 uncultured Burkholderiaceae bacterium
TGAAGTCTCTACGCCACCAGTGTGCTCCCGTTCGGCCAAATTGAGAATTGCTGGCGTTGGGTAAGATGACTTGACAAATGGTGCCAATATTGAGACTATTCAACGATGAGCTCCGTCGAAAAAATCCTCGAACAATTGCGCAAGGAGCCGGCCAATGTCCGCTTTGCGGATTTGCGCAAAGTCTGCGAATCGTTTTTTGGTGAGCCTCGGCAAAACGGTACCAGCCATCTGATTTTCAAAACACCGTGGCAGGGCGATCCGCGCATCAATATTCAAGAGGCGGGTGGCAAGGCCAAGCCCTACCAGGTGCGGCAGGTGCTGCAGGCCATTGACAAACTGAAGGGGAAGCCATGAAGCTGGATCACTACACCTATCGCGTCACCTGGTCACCCGAAGATGGCGAACATGTGGGCTTGTGCGTTGAGTTTCCCTCGCTAAGCTGGTTGGCAAAAACACCCGAAGAAGCACTTGCCGGGATCCGGAATGTGGTTGCCGAGGTGGTTGCCGATCTGCAAGCGTGCGGTGAAGCAGTCCCAACGCCTTTGGCAGAAAAGCACTACAGCGGTGAGTTTCGCGTGCGTATTCCGCCCGAACTGCACCGCCAGCTTGCGCTGATGGCGGCAGAGCAAGGCGTCAGCCTCAATCGCCTGGCGAGTGCCAAACTGGCGGGTTAGATTCTGCTGTGTTGTAGTACTTGGTGGGCCACCCGGCTTTGCACAAAGGCTCTGGGCAACTGTTAGGCTGACGGCATGAGTGAGAGCAAGCGCCCCAAGGGCAAGTACAAAACAATCCACTGGGCAAGCTACAACGCGGCACTCAAGTCCCGAGGCTCGCTGACGATCTGGCTGGGCAAGCAGATGCAGTGGTATGCCAGCGCCACTGGCAAGCGAGGTCGTCAGCACACATTTTCCGATGCTGCCATCCAGTTTTGCCTGAGCATCAAATGCCTTTTTGGGCTGGCTTTGCGCCAAAGTCTGGAGATGGTCGAAAGTCTGCTGCGCCTGGCGGGCCTGCCTTGGCGGGTGCCCAACTTCAGCACTGTGTGTCGGAGTCAGAACCACTTGGCCGTGCAGCTGGCTTACCGCCGTAGCACCACGGCCCTGGATTTGCTGGTCGATAGCACCGGCATCAAGTTCTTGGGCGAAGGCGAATGGAAGCTGGGGCGCAGGATTTGGAAGAAATGGAGCGGTTACCACCGGCGCAGTTTGGTGGAAACCAAGATGCATTGCTTTAAGCGCTTGGGTGAACGGGTGATGGCCCGCACCTTCGAGCGTCAGGTGACAGAGCTGCACAAGTGGTTTTATTTCGGATCAATAACTGATAAAAACCGGCTCCGGGCCAATAAATACCAGCGCTTTTAGCTATGAAAATTGCATTGATCGCCCCCAGTGGGGTGCCGTTTGTCGTGGGTGGGGCGGAAAAGTTGTGGTGGGGCTTGGCCCAGCATGTGAACCGGCATACGCCGCACGAGATGGAGCTGATCAAGCTGCCGTCGCCCGAGAACGACTTTGCATCGATTGCGGCCAGCTATGAGCGCTGGAGCCTGCTGGACTTGCGGCATTTTGACGCGGTGATTTCCACCAAGTACCCGGTGTGGATCGTGGAGCACCCCAACCACATCGTCTATCTTCAGCACAAGCTGCGCGGACTGTACGACACCTATCCCACCCACCTGCCCACGCAGCCCGGACGCCTGCCGCCGGCGGCCCAGGCGCTGTGGGAGGTGCTGGCCTCGCCCTCGACGGACCGGCGCCAGCTGCCGGAGATTTTCGGCCGGGTGCGCGAGCTGCTGGCCAGCACCGCCATCGACCCGCAAGACCTGGCGAGCCTGACGGCGCTGCCCGGGCCGCTGGTGCGGGGCCTGGTGCACAAGCTGGACGCGATTGCGCTGCAGCCCAAAGCGATCCGTGCTTATCTGGCGATCTCGAAACTGGTGGCCGAGCGGGCGGATTACTTTCCGCCAGGCGCGCGGGTCGAGGTGCTGCCCCATCCCTCGAACCTGGAGGGGCTGCACACCGGGCCGTCGGAGTTTGTGTTCACGGCCAGCCGGCTCGATGGCCCCAAGCGCATCGACATGATCATCAATGGCTACAAGCGCACCCAAACCTCAGTGCCGCTGTGGATCGCCGGCGACGGCCCCGAAGCCCCGCGCCTGAAGGCGCTGGCTGAGGGTGATGCGCGCATCCGCTTCCTGGGCCGGCTGACCGACGAGGAGCTGGTGGAGCACTACAGCCGCGCGGCGCTGGTGCCCTTTGTGCCGCACCTGGAGGATATGGGCCTGATCACGCTGGAGGCCATGGCCTGCGGCAAGCCGGTGCTGACGGTGAGCGACGCCGGGGGCGTGACCGAATTTGTCGAGGACGGGGTGAACGGCCGCATCGTGCCGCCCAACGACAAGGCGCTGGGCGCGGCGATGGACGAGCTGCTGTCTGACCCCGCGAAGCTGCGGGCCATGGGCCAGGCGGCCTCGGCCACGGCGGCCACGGTGAGCTGGGAACGCACCGCACAGGGCCTGCTGGAGGCGGCAACCCAGGGCCAGCAGGCCTTGAAAGCGGAACAGGCCGAGCAGGCGGTGGCCCAGGCCGGCCCAGGCCCGGTCGCAGGCCAGCCCCGGGTGCGCCGCCCGGGCGAGCGGCTGCGGCTGCTCGTCGTCAACACCTTCAGCGTCTATCCGCCCGACAACGGCGGCAAGAAACGCATGTTTTATCTGTACCGCGGCCTGGCGCAGTGGGCGGACGTGACGCTGCTGAATATCGGCCCCTGGGGTCAGCCGGCGCAGGAGCGGGTGTTTGGCCCGCATTTCCGGGAGGTGTGCATTCCACCGTCCGAGGCCTTTGGCCATGCGGAAAAAGCGCTGACCGACGTGCTCCAGCGCTCCGTCACGGACATCGCTGCGCTGTTGTATGGCGAGAAATTGAGCGAGTATGTGGCGGCCTTTGAAAGCCTGGCGGCCCAGAGTGATGTGGTGGTGAGTGCCCATGTCTACCTGGCGCCGCTGGTGCTGGCGCGCTGGAAGGGCCCGATCTGGTACGACGCGCACAACGTGGAAGCCGACATGAAGGCGGTGGTGCTGGACCAGCCCTTGCCCACGGCGGCGGACGCGCAAACGCCAATCGCCCTGTTGGACTTGCACGCCCCCGGGGCGGCCCGCCGTGCGGTGCAGCAGGTGGCGGCCCACGAGGCGCGGCTGGTGCAGCATGCCGAGCGGGTGTTTGCCGTGAGCCCCGCCAACCGCGAGCGCTTTGCCGCGCTGTACGGCCGGCCGGTGGACCACATGGAGGTGGCGGCCAATGGCACCCACCTGCCCACCGATGCCTGGCTGGAGGCCCCGCGCCGCGCTGCGCTGAAGGCCCAGTTGGGTTGGGGCGAGCGGCCGCTGGCGCTGTTCGTGGCCAGCTACCACGGCCCCAACCTGACGGCGGTGGAGTCGGTGCGCGCCTTGGCAGCGCAATGCCCGGACTGGTGTTTTGCGGTGGTGGGTAGTGTGTGCGACCACTTCCAGGGGCAGCGCCTGCCGGCCAACCTGTTCACGCTGGGCGTGGTCTCCGAGGGGGCGCTGGCGGCGCTGCTGCGCGCGGCCGACGTGGGCCTGAATCCTATGGCCAGCGGTTCAGGCACCAACCTGAAGATGCTGGACTATGCGGGCCACGGCCTGCTGGTACTGAGCACCCCGGTGGGCGCGCGCGGCCTGGCGTTCGAGGCGGGTCGGCATTACCTGGAGGCGGAGCCCGAGGGCTTCGCCGCAGTCTTGCAGGCCTTGGTTTCCGAACTGCCCGCGCCCCGCAACGACCTGCGCACCGCCGCCCGTGGCGTGGTGGAGCGGATCTATGGCTGGGATTCGATTGCGGCGGCGCTGCGGCCTGAGTCTCAGCAGGTGGCCGCGTCGGATTCCGTCAACTGAACGCATGGCCGGGTTGGAGTCCACACCGGACATCGCCGCGCTGTTGGTCCTGGGCGGCGAGGACCGCAAACGCTGGCCGCGCAGTCGCGCCGCCCTGGCGCACTACCAGGCCTGCGCGCTGGCGGGCTTGCCGACCCCGAAGCTGATCGTCACCGGCGGTGCCCTGGCGCGCCACCAGGGCCGCTGGGCCAGCGAGGCGGTGTGGATGGCGGAGTTCTTGGAAGACCAGGGCGTGCCCGCCGCCGATATCTGGCGCGAAACCCTGGCGCGTAACACCCTGCAGAATGTGGTGCTGGGCGGCGCGCTGGCGCTGCGCGAAGGCATGCCCAGCACGGCGCTGGCGCTGGCGTCGGACGATTTCCATCTGCCGCGCTGCCGCTGGCTGTTTGAGCGGGTGTTTGGCCATGCCCCGGCCGCGGTGCTGGGCTCGGGCGAGCCGGGGTCGCTCTGGCTGCGTTGCCGCGAGCGTTGGGCGCAGGCGGTACAGCAGCGCGCTTTGCAGCGGGCAGGCCTGGTGCCAGGCGATTGGCGCGCGCACGTGGCCTTCTTGTTAGAGGCCCAGCCGTAAGTGGTGTGATGATGCGTGTGAGATTGGCCTTACCGCTATGAACGATGTGGTGTGTTTGCTAGGGTGGCATACACCCCTACGGTCTGTTCCATACACAGATCCCAGGTAAAGCTCCCTGCGCGCTCCCTTCCAGCCGAGGCGGCCTGGGCGCGCCAGGCGGTGTCTTCCAGGCCCCGGGCCAGGGCGGCGGTCAATGCAGCGGTGTCCTCGGGGGCAACGCTCAGTGCCACATCGCCCACCACTTCGGGAATGGACGACACATTGGAGGTGACTACGGGCACGCCCGAAGCCATGGCTTCCAGCACGGGCAGGCCAAAGCCTTCGTACAGCGAGGGGTAGGCGAACAGCGCCGCCCCGGCGTACAGCGCGGGCAGGTCGGCCTGGGCGACGAAGCGCAGGTAGCGCAGCCAACCAGCGCTGGCGGCGCGTTCCATGCGGGCATGGGTGTGTTCGGAGCGCCAGCCGGGGCTGCCGGCCATCACCAGGGGGGTGCGCTGGCGCAGCGCGGGGGGCAGGGCCTCGTAGGCGCTGAGCAGGCGGTCGAGGTTCTTGCGGGGCTCGATCGTGCCCACGTACAGCGTGTAGCCCTGGGGCTGCAGTCCCAGCCGGGTCAGGACAGGCGCCAATTCCTCGGCGCTGTGCGGGCGAAAGATCGGGTTGACGCCCAGCGGCACGGTGGTGATGCGCTCGGCAGGGTAGCCCAGGTGCGTGATCAGGTCCTGCCTGGCGGATTCCGACACGGTGATCACATGGTGCGCCCGCGTCAGGCTGTCGGGCAGCATGCGGCGCATGTAGTCGATGCGGGCGGCCGGGTGGAATTCGGGGTAGATGTGGTGCGAGAGGTCGTGCACCGTGGTGACCGTGCGGCCCGGGAAGGGCGGCAGGAAAAAGTTGGGGGAGTGGAAAACTGCTTCGGTTTCCCCACGCAAGCGCCAGCGTTGCACGGCAGGCATGAGCGTACGAAATGCCTGCACTGCCAGGCGGTTGCCTGCCAGCAGGCTCCGCAGGCTGGGGGCTTGGTCGGGCCGGCCTGCGCGGTCGGCGCCGAGCAGTGATTCCAGCGAGACCCAGCGCCCCAGCGCAAAGTAGCGTACCCTGCTCACGCCCGCCTGCTCGGGCAGGCGCCGTGCGAGCTCGTAGGCATAGCGGCCGATGCCGGTCAGCGGGGCGCTGATGCTGTCGGCGCCCAGGATCAGGTCGAGTGGCATGGTGCGGACGGATCGACGCGGGCGGAGCCGCTCACGCCTCGGGCGCGCGGCCGTAGGTGTCTTCGAAGCGGACGATGTCGTCCTCGCCCAGGTAGCTGCCAGACTGGACTTCGATGATTTCCAGCGGCAGCTTGCCGGGATTGGCCAGGCGGTGCACATGGCCCAGGGGGATGAAGGTGGATTCGTTCTCGCCCAGCAAAAAGGTTTTGTCGCCGTTGGTGACCTGGGCCGTGCCCTTGACGACGACCCAGTGCTCGGCGCGGTGGTGGTGCATCTGCAGGCTGAGGCTGGCGCCGGGGTTGACCACGATGCGTTTGACCTGAAAGCGTTCGCCGCTGTCGATGCTGTCGTACCAGCCCCAAGGCCGGTGCACCTTGCGGTGGCTATTGGCCAGCTGGTGGCCCTGGGCCTTGAGCTGGGCGACGATGTGCTTGACGTTCTGGGTCTGGCGCTTGTCGGCGACCAGCACGGCGTCGGGCGTTTCCACTACGACGATGTGGTTCAGCCCCACGCCGGCGACTAGGCGGCTGTTGCCCATCAGCAGGGAGTCGTGCGAGTCGTGCAGGACGGCATCGCCCACTGTGGCGTTGCCGTTAGCGTCGTGGGGCAGCACGTCCCACAGCGCGTCCCAGGCGCCGAGGTCGGACCAGCCGGCCTGCAGCGGGATCACGCAGGCGGGAATGCCTAGGTCGGCGCGCTGAGGCAGGCGCTCCATGACGGCGTAGTCGATGGAGTCGGACGGGCATGCCTGGAAGGCGGCTGTGTCGGGGCGGATGAAGTCCAGGTCGCGCACGGCATGCTGCATAGCGGTTTCGCAGGCGGTCAGGATATCGGGGCGGCAGGCGCCAATCGCCTTGAGCCAGACGCTGGCGCGCACCAGGAACAGGCCGGCGTTCCAGAGGTACTCGCCCGAGTCCAGGTAGCGCTGGGCGGTGGCGGCGTCGGGTTTTTCGGCAAAGCTGGCGATGGCGTAGGCCCCGCGGTCCTGAGCGGCGCCGCGCTGGATGTAGCCGTAGCCGGTCTCGGGCCTGTTAGGCACGATACCGAAGGTGACCATGGCGCCTGCGCTGGCGACTGCATGGGCCTGGGCCACGGCGGCGTGCAGGGCAGGGCGGTCGGTCACGACGTGGTCTGCGGGCATGGCCAGCAGCAGGGGGTCAGCGCCGTGGGCGGTGGCCTGCAGCGCCGCCAGCGTCAGCGCCGGGGCGGTGTTGCGTCCTGTGGGCTCCAGCACGATCTGCGGCTGGGCAATCCCGATGGCCGCCAGTTGGCCTGCGGCCAGGAAGCGGTGTTCGGCGTTGCACACCAGGATGGGCGCGGACGCCAGGGGCACATGCGCCGGCATGCCCTGCAGGCGCAGGGCGGTGTCTTGCAGCATGGTCTGCTCGCCAGCCAGGCTCAGAAACTGTTTGGGGTAAGTCTCGCGCGAGAGGGGCCACAGCCGGGTGCCAGAGCCACCGCAGAGGATGACGGGAAGAAGTTCGGTCATGAAGAAAGAAGAAGACGGATGAAAGCAGTGGCTGTGGGGACGGATGGCCTCAAGCGCTGGGGGGTGGACCGGCTTGGCCGCGTGATTCCATTTCCAGCTCCAGCAGGGCGATGCGCTGGTTGAGCCGGCGTACGTCGCGCTCAATCCGGGTGTTGACCATGTCACTGTGCAGTGCTTTGAGGTACAAGATGACCACCGCTCCCAGCAGCAGGAAAGCCGGCGGGTAACTGATGCCGACCAGATTGGCCAGGCGGTCGATTAGGCCTGGCCAGGCGCCAAGCATGGCGGCAGCGCTCGCAACCATCACCCAGAACAGGCCATGCAGCAAATAGAGGTGGTCGCGGCGTACCAGCCATAGGATGGTGGCCGCGAGGCCCAGACCCATCATGGTGGTGGTGATTTGGTAAGTGACCATCGGAGCGCGTATTGGTGTGTCAGTAGACATCAGAGCCCGGCGCAATCCAGTACGTTCAGGCAGTGTCGGCAAAAAATAGGCCCCCGAAGGGGCGTTGGCGTTGAATTGTAAGCCGGCCGCCTGGGATGGGCGGGGTGCGGAGGTGGCGGTAATGGTGGGCTTAGGTTCAGAATGAAACGGGTCTTTAGGCCAATGAAATCCAGCGGTTTAAGCTATTAATTTAATAGCAAATCTGATGCGGGTTTCGGCTGATACCCCAGCAGTGTGCAACTGCTGAATAGCGTCAGCGCTGTACCCCAGTTCGGTCAGTAGTTCGGCAGTGCTGCTCCAGGGTGGGTTAATCGCGGCGAATGACCATGCGCTCGCCGCCAACACCATCCAACAAGGGGGGCATCGCCATGTGGGTGAACTCAACGACCCTCGCAGGCCTTCTAGCGGCAGTCGGCTGGCTATTGGCGCGGTGAAAGCGGTGATGTCGTGCTCGGGCAGTGTGTTGGGACGGGCGAATTCGGACATGTTGAGGCGATTGCAGATGGCTACGGATTTTTGGGTGGGCTTTACTGTGTTTGGTGTGTGTGTCCAAAGCTGAAAAAGTCTTCTTTTGCATGTGGAACGTGCGCCAGAAGCTACGAAACTTGTAGCAGTCCAGGTTCCGCGCTATAGTTTCAAGCAAGTATTTGTTGGCAGCCAGTGGGCTGCAACGCCCCCAAGAACTGCGCAAGGAGAACCTATTTATGAGCGCCAAAGAGAACGCCGCCATCTACCAATTGTTTGAACGGCTGGAATGCCGTTATGCCTTGCGCGTGCTTTGGTCGCTGCGCGATGGGCATCCACAGACCTTTCGTCTGCTGCAGGACAGCGTGGGAGGCATCACACCCAATACCCTGAATACCCGCATCAAGGAATTGCGCGAAGCCGGCTTGCTTGATCATGGCAGCGAGGGCTATGTGTTGACGGCCGCAGGTACTGATCTGCTCAAGCGCTTGGCCGATGTGCAGGCGTTTGCCAGTCGCTGGGCTAGTCAGCGTGCCAAGACTTGATCGCCTCATTCCTATATATAGATAGCAACTCTGAGAGAAAGAAAACATCATGGCTTTCACCACCACCGCTTCTGGCCTGCAATACGAAGACACTGTCGTGGGCGACGGCGTTGAAGCCCGTGCAGGCGCCCATGTAGCAGTTCATTACACCGGCTGGCTCTACGAAAACGGCACACAAGGTGTCAAGTTTGACTCCAGCCGCGATCGCAACGATCCCTTCATCTTCGCCTTGGGTGCCGGGATGGTCATCAAAGGATGGGATGAAGGAGTGCAAGGCATGAAGATTGGCGGTCAACGGACCCTGATCATTCCTGCAGCGCTTGGCTATGGTGCGCGGGGTGCAGGCGGCGTTATTCCGCCAAATGCCACACTCAAGTTTGATGTGGAGCTGCTGAACGTGTCCCGCTGAGGGGTGTCCTTCCATCGTGGCGCACTGACCGATCGTCATACTCCCGAGCTATTCCTAGCGGCCTGCGGGCCAATGCCAGTCAGTTAAGCCCCTGCAGGGCTAAAGACGGCTAAAAAGGGAA
>CAZQXQ010000114.1:0-9144 GCA_964597235.1 uncultured Burkholderiaceae bacterium
CGCACCATCAGTAATCCAGCCGCTCCGGCCGTACCTCTTGCAGGATGGTGGTGGCGATTTCCTCGATGGACTTGTGCGTGGTGGACAGCCAGCGGATGCCAGCGCGGCGCATCATGGCTTCGGCCTCGGCCACCTCGTGACGGCAGTTCTCCAGGCTGGCGTAGCGCGAGTTGGGGCGGCGCTCGTTGCGGATTTCCGACAGTCGCTCGGGATTGATGCTCAGGCCAAACACCTTTTTGCGGTGGGGCGCCAATGCGGGGGGCAGGGTGCGGCGGTCGAAATCCTCAGGGATCAGCGGATAGTTGGCCGCTTTCAGGCCATGCTGCATTGCCAGGTACAAGCTCGTGGGGGTCTTGCCGCTGCGGCTCACGCCTACCAGGATCACGTCAGCGCTGTCGAAATCGCGGTTGGACTGGCCATCGTCATGGGCCAGGCTGAAATTGATGGCCTCAATGCGGTCGTGGTACTGCTGGCTCTTGGTGACATCGCTGAAGCGCCCGACCCGGTGGTGGGACTTGATGCCCAATTCTTCTTCCAGCGGATGCACAAAGGTGGCGAACATGTCCATCAGCACGCCCTTGCACTGGGCGCGAATCACTTCCAGGACTTCCATGTTCACCAGGGTGAGGAACACGATGGGCTTTTTGCCCTCAATGTCGCCGGTATGGTTGATTTGCCGCACCGCCTGATGTGCCTTGTCCACCGTGTCGATGAAGGGCAGGCGCACATGGCGCGGCGTCATTTCAAACTGCGCGAGGATGGCGTTGCCAAAGGTTTCGGCCGTGATGCCGGTGCCGTCCGAGACAAAAAAAACAGTGCGGGTATGCATTTCATTCTCCTGAGGGCGGCCTGGTTCCTGTGGGTGAACCGGGATCACCGCCTATACAATGCCGCCCCATTATCTGAATGAATTCACCCCCTGCCGGGCAGGCGCGATCCAAAAAACGACACAAATTCGCGCCCCAGGCACGGGGTTTTCGCTTTTGGCCCAGGTGCGAAAGCGGAGTACTGGTTTTTTAACTTTGGAGTCTTCCCATGTCCCAACGCTTCAGCCCGACCGCCCTGGTCGTTCCGTTCGAAAACCTGCGCATGAGCGACGTCGAGGTCGTCGGCGGCAAGAATGCCAGCCTCGGCGAGATGATTGCCGAGCTGCCCCAGGGCGTGCGCGTGCCCACTGGCTTCGCCACCACAGCGCACGCCTTCCGCGAGTTCCTGGCCTTTGAAGGCCTGACCGACAAGATCAACGCCAAGCTTGATGCCCTGGACACCGAGGACGTACGCGCCCTGGCCCAGGTGGGTGCGGAAATCCGCGCCATGGTCGAGGCTCAGCCTTTCCCGGCCGACCTGGAGCAGGCCATTCGTGAAGAATTTGCCAAGCTGAGCGGCGGCAACCCTGCGGCCTCGTTTGCCGTGCGCTCCTCTGCCACCGCCGAAGACCTGCCCGATGCCTCGTTCGCTGGCCAGCAAGAAACTTTCTTGAACGTGGTGGGCATCGAAGAGGTGCTGCACAAGATGAAGGAGGTGTTTGCCTCCCTCTACAACGATCGCGCCATCAGCTACCGTGTGCACAAGGGCTTTGCCCACGCCGATGTGGCCCTGTCTGCCGGCGTGCAGCGCATGGTGCGCTCCGACCTGGGCGCCGCCGGCGTGATGTTCACGATCGACACTGAGTCTGGCTTTGAAGACGTGGTGTTCATCACCTCCAGCTATGGCCTGGGCGAGACCGTCGTGCAGGGCGCCGTGAACCCCGACGAGTTCTACGTGCACAAGCCCATGCTCAAGGCCGGCAAGAAGGCCGTCATCCGCCGCAACCTGGGCAGCAAGCTGATCCAGATGGTGTTTTCCTCGCCCGAGGAAAAGGCCGCCAGCGGCAAGCTGGTCAAGACCACCGATGTGCCCGCCGAGCTGCGTAACCGCTATTCGCTGACCGATGCCGACGTGGAGCAACTGGCCCACTACGCCATGGTCATCGAGCAGCACTATGGCCGCCCGATGGACATCGAGTGGGGCAAGGACGGCACCGATGGCCAGCTCTACATCCTGCAGGCCCGCCCCGAGACCGTGAAGAGCCAGTCCAACGGCCAGGCCGAGCTGCGCTACAAGCTCAAGGGCCAGGGCACCGTGCTGGCCGAAGGCCGCGCCATTGGCCAGAAGATTGGCACCGGCCCCGTCCGCCTGGTGCACAACATCAGCGAGATGGATAAGGTCCAGCCCGGCGATGTGCTGGTCACCGACATGACTGACCCCAACTGGGAGCCCGTGATGAAGCGCGCCAGCGCCATCGTCACCAACCGTGGCGGCCGCACCTGCCACGCGGCCATCATTGCACGCGAGCTGGGTATCCCCGCCGTGGTGGGCTGCGGCCATGCCACTGAGCAGCTCAAGGATGGCACCCTGGTCACCGTCAGCTGCGCCGAAGGCGATACCGGCAAGATTTACGACGGCCTGATCGAGACCGAAGTGACCGAAGTGCAGCGCGGCGCCATGCCCGAGATCAGCACCAAGATCATGATGAACGTGGGCAACCCCCAGCTGGCCTTTGACTTTGCCCAATTGCCCAACGGTGGCGTGGGCCTGGCCCGCCTGGAGTTCATCATCAACAACAATATCGGCGTGCACCCCAAGGCCATCCTGGACTATCCGAACGTCGATGCCGACCTGAAGAAGGCTGTGGAATCCGTGGCCCGTGGCCATGCCTCGCCCCGCGCGTTTTATGTGGACAAGGTGGCCGAAGGGGTGGCCACGATTGCCGCCGCGTTCTGGCCCCGTCCGGTCATCGTGCGCCTGTCGGACTTCAAGAGCAACGAATACCGCAAGCTCATCGGTGGCAGCCGCTACGAGCCCGAGGAAGAAAACCCGATGCTGGGCTTCCGTGGCGCTGCCCGCTACATCAGCGAGGACTTCGGCGAAGCCTTTGCGATGGAGTGTGAAGCCCTCAAGCGCGTGCGCAACGACATGGGCCTGACCAATGTGCAAATCATGGTGCCGTTTGTCCGCACCCTGGGCCAGGCCGATGGCGTGACCAAGCTGCTGGCCGCCCACGGCCTGGAGCGCGGCAAGGACGAGCTCAAGCTGATCATGATGTGCGAGGTGCCCAGCAACGCCATCCTGGCCGAGCAGTTCCTGGAGTTCTTTGATGGCTTCTCGATCGGCTCCAACGACTTGACCCAGCTGACCCTGGGCTTGGATCGTGATTCCGGCCTGGAACTGCTGGCCGCCGACTTTGACGAGCGTGATCCAGCCGTGCTGGCACTGCTGGACAACGTCATCAAGACCTGTCTGGCCAAGGGCAAGTACGTGGGCATTTGCGGCCAAGGCCCCAGCGACCATCCCGACTTTGCCGAATGGCTGGCGAATAAGGGCATTTCCTCGATCTCGCTGAATCCTGACAGCGTGATCGAGACCTGGCAGCTGCTGGCCGCTTCTGCCTGACCACCCCGTTAGGCGGCGGGCCGCGCGGTGCAGGGACATGGTGCAATGACCAAGCCGTCCCTTGCTACAACGCCCGCCAATTTGGTGCCCGATGGCCCGTCCCACCCCCGGTGGTTGACGGGCCTTTTGCTGTGTTGGCTGGCGCTGGTCCTTACGACGGTGTTCTTTGCCCGGGAGCTGCAGTCCCTTGTGCTCTGGGGTTGGCCGCTGGGGTACTGGATGGCGGCCCAGGGCGTGGTGCTGGGGTTCATCGCCATCGTGGTCGTCCATGCTTGGGTGATGCGCCGGCTGGAGCGACCGGCAGATTCGCGCGCTGCCGACAGCGCGGGTTCCGAGCGGGAGAACTGAATGCGGCCCCCCCTGGGTTCTGACGTCGCGCCGCTGGCCAGTGCCCGCAAGACCTATGCCTGGCGAGTGCACCGTATCCTGGCGCTCTATGTGTTGGGGGTGCTGGGCTTTTTGCTGCTGATGGCCTGGGCCGAGCGGCAAGGCCTCTCGCGCCACTGGATCGGTCCCATCTTTCTGTTCCTGACGGTGATGGTCTATGCGGCCATTGGCGTCTATGGCCGCACCACCGATCCCGACGAGTACTACGTCGCGGGGCGGCGCATTCCTCCTTTCTACAACGGCATGGCCACGGCGGCGGACTGGATGAGTGCTGCCTCGTTCATCAGCCTCTCCGGCGCCTTGTACTTGCAAGGGTTTTCCGGGACGGCCGAGCAACCGGGCGGCTTGGCGTATGTGCTGGGCTGGACGGGCGGGTTTTGCCTGGTGGCGATGCTGATCGCCCCTGCGCTGTGGTCCATGCAGCTCTACACGGTGCCCGATTTTTTTCAAGTCCGTTTTGGTGGGCGCTGGCCGCGCATCCTGGCGGCCTGGGCGACGGTGCTGTGTTCGTTCACCTATGTCGTGGCCCAGATTTACGGGGTGGGCTTGATTGCGTCGCGCCTTACGGGGGTGCAGTTCGAGATCGGGATCATGCTGGGCCTGGGGGGCGTGCTGCTGTGCTCTTTTCTGGGGGGGATGCGGGCCATCACCTGGACCCAGGTCGCGCAATATGTGGTAATCCTGCTAGCGTTTTTGATCCCGGTGTCCTGGCTGGCGTACCAGCAATTGGGCAGTCCGCTGGCCCCGGTGGTGTATGGAGCCCAGCTGGGCAAGATCAGCGACCTGGAGGCAGAGCTCCTGGAGTCGCCGTCCGAGCACCAGGTGGTGATGGCGTACCGCGAGCGCGCCTTGGAGCTGGAGTCTCGCCTGCAAGACGTGGAGGCTGCGTTGGAGCACGAACGTGCCCGGGCGCAGGCGCTGGTCAAAACCTTGCGGGCGCAAAACGCGGATGTGGCACTCATCGTCGCCGCCAACCGCGCGCTGGTGCAGTTGCCCCGGGATGCCGAGGCCGCCCGTGAGCGCTGGACCCGCGAAATGCGTGAAAACCTGGAACGTGCCAAGCCGCTGGGAGGCTTGCCTCCGCACGGTCAGGCGTTTGCCGGCGATCCCAAAGGCACGCCCGAGGAACAGCAGGCCTTTACCTTGTCACGGCGGAATTTTTTGGCGCTGATGTTCTGCTTGATGGTGGGTACCGCCGGCTTGCCACACCTGCTCACCCGCTATTACACGGCCCCCAGTGTGGCTGCGGCGCGGGCCTCGGTGGGGTGGTCGCTGTTCTTCATTGCCCTGCTGTACCTGAGCGCCCCTGCCTTGGCGGTGATGGTCAAGTTTGAGGTCATGCAGAACCTGGTGGGAAGCCCGTTTGATGCCTTGCCCAGCTGGATCGCCCAGTGGCAGCGGGTGGACGGCGCCCTGCTGTCGATCGAGGACGTCAACGCCGATGGCATCGTGCAGTTTGCCGAGATTCGTTTTGGTGCCGACCTGATCATGCTGGCCACGCCAGAGCTGGGGGGCTTGCCCTATGTGGTGTCGGGCCTGGTCGCGGCAGGAGGCTTGGCGGCGGCCTTGTCCACGGCCGATGGCCTGCTGTTGACCATCAGCAATGCCTTGGTCCGCGACCTGCGCTTGGAGCAGACCCTGCGAACCCGCAATTCTGAGCAGGGCGTGATCCTCACCAAGTTCACCTTGCTGGGCGTTGCGCTGGTGGCTGCCTTTGTGGCGGCCGTCAAGCCCTCAGACATCCTGCCCATGGTGACGGCGTCGTTCTCGCTGGCGGCGTCTGCCTTTGTTCCGGTGATGGTGCTTGGCATTTTTTGGCGGGACACCACCCGCCAGGGAGCGATTGCAGGCATGTTGGTTGGCCTGGGAATCACCCTGTATTACATGCTGTCCCACGCGCCGGTCTTGCAGGGCCTGCCGGCTTGGCTGCGTGCCGATGGCCTCTGGTGGGGCATCCAGCCGGTGTCGGCCGGGGTGTTTGGGGTGCCTGCGGGTGCCTTGGTGGCTTGGCTGGTCAGCTGGATCACCCGTCCGGGCTTGCCTCCGCCCGTCCTCCGCTCTGAAATTTGAGATTGGCAGCTCAGGGTTTGACCGGAGGTGGGTCGCCTATTTGATCTTGCTCAAATTTCTGGGAGGTCGTCTGTAGCACATTGGGCGCCATGTTGAACCCTGCTTTCGTCCTCCCCGCCCAGTCTGAATCCTTGCCAGCCGGTGCCTGCTTGCGCTGCCGTGGCCAGCGGCTGGATGCGGTACTGCATTTGGACGAAGGGCGGGTACAGCTTGGCATTGCTGGCCAAGAGCGTCTTCGCCACCAGTTTGGTGCGGTGGAGGGGCCTTTTTGGCTGGATGCCGTGGACGCCATCCTGGACTTGCCCGCCGCACTGGACATGGTGGCGGAGACCCCGGTGCGCATTCGGCGCGTGCCCCTGGCCCAGTTCCATGCGGGGTTTGCTGCCTTGCCCGCCGAAGGGCAGGCGCTGTTGCGGGACGTGGCCCAGGCTTCCCGTCAGCAGCAGGACATTTCGGTCAGCCGCTTGGCGCAGGACGCCGAGGCGCGTTGTGCCGAATGGTTACTCGCCCACGCCAAGCAGGATGAGGGCGGGGGGTGGCTGGTCACCTTGCACCAGCGTAAGCGCCTGATTGCCGCCCAGCTGGGCATTGCCCCGGAGACGTTTTCCCGTGTGCTGCGCCAGCTGCGCGAGCATGGACTGATTGCCGGCACCGGCAAGGTTCTGAGCTTGCTGCAACCCCGGGCCCTGGAGGCCGTGGCCGGTCACTGAGCGCAGGGCGCTGGCGCCATCGTGCGCTGTGCCGTGATGGCCGGGGTGGGGTTTTCCTGACTCTTTCCGAGCGCCCATGTGCGGGTTGCCCCGCATCCCGTCAGGCCTTGGCTTGCATACAGTGGGTCCATGTTTGCGCTTGCACAGCCTTGTTCTGTCGCAGGAGGTCTGGACCTCCGGAGTCGGTCTGTCGGGGGGCAGGCGTGAGCACGCATCTCCGATGGGTCGCCGAGGCCTCCGCACCGCCGCCGTCAGCGCCCCCCTTTGTGGACTTTCCCCTTAGCGGGTGGGAGACTTGGCGGCGCATCTGGCGCTGGGTGGCGCTGGCCATGCTGGCCGTCGTCGCCTCGGGCGGCGGGGCGATTGTGCTGATCACGTCCGCGGCCCGGCAAGATGTCCAGCAGCTGCTGGCCCGCCAGCAGTCCCAAGAAGTCGAGACCCTGGCCCGCCTGCTGGCCGGCAAAGTAGAGCTGGTGCACAAGGAGTTGCGTCAGGCGGGCTCAGGACTCTCGCTGGTGGCGCTGGGAGCCAGCGGTGTCTCCGAAGAGATCCGTGGCCGTCTGACCTCGGGGCTGGGCACGTTTGACCAGATCCTGCTGGCCAACCCCCAAGGGCACGTGCGCTGGCACCAGCGCCAGGGCCTGCTCCAGTCGCAGGCAGAGCTCACGGCGATCGACCGCCAAGTGGTGCAACAGGCGCTGTCCCAGGACAAGCCACAGGTGTTTGCGGTTCCACTGGATGGCAAATCAAGCCCTTTGCGGGTGTATTTCACCGTGCCAGTGCGCGCTTCTGGGGGGGGGCTGGCGGGGGTGCTGGTGGGCGGGCTGCCCTTGCACTCTCCTAGCCTTTTGCCCCCGGCCATGGTTCCGCCATCGGCGCCAGGCTCGCGGCTGCTGGTCTGGTCCCGGGAGGGACTCATCCTGGCGCATTCGGATCCAGCCCGCGCGCTCGGTCATGTCCGTGACGAGCCTGGGCTGGGGGCCATGCATGCCGATTGGCTGGCCGACGCCGGCGAGGCGCCGAAGCAGGTTCTGACCGTCTTTCACGCCGGCCATATGGTCGCGCTCGCGGCCATGCCCTTGCCCCAATGGATGGTCACGCGCATTGAGCAAATCCCCACCTTGCAGGGCGGGGTGGACCAGAGCCAGATGCCGGAAGCCCTGTCCCTGGCCTGGGTGGGGGTGGCGTTAGGGGGGCTGGCCGTGGTCCTGGGCAGCCTCTGGTTAGTGCGGCCCCAGGTGCGGATGTACGGATTGTTGCGCCGCATCCGCGAGCGCCCCACCCAGCTGCAGCAGTCCTGGCCGGACTGGAGGGGGGAGGCCGGCGAATGCGTGCAGACACTGCGTCTGCTCACAGACCAGTGTCGCCAGGCACAGGAAGCCCAGCAGTCTGTGGACGAGGCGCTGCGCGGTTTGCTGCAGCATTCCGACGAGGGCATCTTCATGACCCGTGCAGGCATCATTGAGGCGGTGGGGCACCGTGCCTGTCGCATGCTGGGCTATAGCGCCCAGGAGCTGCAGGGCCATCCCATCCGCATGCTCTTTGCCGAGGAAGAAAACTGGCAGCGGACGGGCGACTGGGTGCGGGCCGAGATGTCTGCCCATGGCCTGTGCGAAGGCACGGCGGTGCTGTCCCGCAAGGATGGGGGGGCGCTGCCGATCCGTTTGCGCGGCTACCTGCTGCATCCGAACGCTCCTTTTGGGGCCAAGCTGTGGCTGGTGCAGGACATCACGGCCCAGCGCGAAGCCGAGGCCCAGCAGGCCTGGGAGGCCACCCACGACAGCCTTACCCAGTTGTTTAACCGTCGCGCTTTCGTGCAGCGGCTGCAGCGCCTGTTGCATCCGCAGGGCGCCCTGGATGCCCCCGGGCCGAGCGACCCGCCCGCAGGCGTCTTGTTGTACCTGGACCTGGACCATTTTTCGCAGGTCAACGAGACTGCCGGTCAGTCGGTGGGCGACGAGCTCCTGCGGCGCGTGGCCCGCTTGCTGGAGATGGAGTTGCACCATCTGGGCTGGCTGGCCCACCTGGGGGGCGACGAGTTTGCGGTCATGCTGCCGGACTTTTCCGCTGCACGCGGCCTGGACATGGCCGAGCAGTTGCGGGCGGTGCTGGAGTCCTGGGAGCCGGGTTATCCCGCCAAGGGCACGTTTCAGCTCACCGCCAGCATCGGGGTGTGCGTGCTGGATGGCGGCAGTGGTGGCGGTGCGCCCCTGCCGGAAGCCCAGGCCCTTTTGCGCATGGCCGATCTGGCCTGTTATGACGCCAAGCGTGCCGGCCGCAACCGCGTGGTGGTGCGGCACTGGCAGGAGGTGCTCCCATAATCAACGCGAGAGGCTCCATCACGCCGTTTCCGTCTGTTTTTCAGTCCGTTGTTTGCCGAGGTTGCCCATGTTCAAAGTTCCACCCATTCCCGCCCATCGCCTGCCTACGCTGCTGCGCGCCATGCCCAAAGCCGAGCTGCACATTCACATCGAGGGCTCGCTGGAGCCCGAGCTGATTTTTGCGCTGGCCGAGCGCAACCAGGTGCCGCTGGCCTATCCCAGCG
>CAZQXQ010000115.1:0-9090 GCA_964597235.1 uncultured Burkholderiaceae bacterium
CCTGCTGAACGAACCCCTGCCGGGCGCGCTGCCCGGCCTGGTCGATGCCGACACCGGCGAAACCCTGTCGCCGCTGGTCGCCTTCCTCACCCATGCGGCGCTGGAGGCCGGCGACAACCAGGCCCAGGCCGGCCAGGACGCTGTGCAGCTGATGACCGTGCACGCCAGCAAGGGGCTGGAATTTGATGCGGTCTTCATCGGCGGCCTCGAAGAGGGCCTGTTCCCCCACGACAACGCCCTGAGCGACCGCGATGGCCTAGAGGAAGAGCGCCGCCTGATGTACGTGGCCATTACCCGTGCGCGCAAGCGCTTGTACCTGAGCCACTCGCAGACCCGCCTGCTCCATGGCCAGACCCGTTACAACGTGCGCAGCCGCTTTTTGGACGAGCTGCCGACCGAGTCGCTCAAATGGCTCTCGCCCAAGCAGCAAGGATTTGGTTCGTTTGCTCCTAATTTAGGAGCTAGTACCGCCCATTCCACGGGCGCTAGAGGCCAATTTGGCTTCAAAGCCGAAACCTTCGCTAACCCGCCCGTGCCGCCGCAAAAGGCAGCCCCCGCCCATGGCCTGAAGGTCGGGTTGCAGGTCTTTCACACCAAATTTGGCGAAGGCAAGGTGCTGGCGCTGGAAGGCAGCGGCGACGATGCCCGCGCCCAGGTCCACTTTCCGCGCCACGGCACCAAGTGGCTGGCGCTGTCGGTGGCCAAGCTCACGGTGGTGGAGTGAGCGGAGGGCGCTTCAGCCCTCGCCCGCTGGGCGCCAGGCATTGACCATGGCCACCAGCGAGAGCATCACCGGCACCTCGACCAGCACGCCCACCACCGTGGCCAGCGCCGCGCCGGAGTTCAGTCCGAACAGCGAAATCGCCACCGCCACTGCCAGCTCGAAAAAGTTGGACGTGCCAATCAGGCAGGCCGGCCCAGCTACCGCGTGCGGCAGGCGCAGCCACTTCGCGGCCCACCAGCTCAAAAAGAAGATGCCGTAGGTTTGCAGCACCAGCGGCACGGCGATCAGGCCGATCACGCCGGGCTGGGCGACGATGGTTTCTGCCTGAAAGCCAAACAGCAGCACCACGGTGGCGATCAATCCGGCGATCGACCAGGGCTTGAGGCGCGCGACGAAGTCTGCCACCGCGTGGCCAGGGCGCCGCTGCAGCGCATGGCGAGTGGCCATGCCCGCCGCCAGCGGCAGCACCACGTAGAGCACGGTGGACAGCACCAGGGTTTCCCAGGGCACGGTGACATCGGTCACGCCCAGCAAAAAGGCAGCAATCGGCGCAAAGGCCACCACCATGATCAGGTCGTTGACCGAGACTTGCACCAAGGTGTAGTTGGCATCGCCCTTCACCAGCTGGCTCCAGACAAACACCATCGCGGTGCAGGGCGCCACGCCCAGCAAGATCATGCCCGCGATGTACTCCTGGGCCGATTGCAGGTCTACCCAGGGGGCGAACAGGTGCTGAAAGAACAGCACGCCCAGGGCGGCCATGGTGAAGGGCTTGATCAGCCAGTTCACCACCAGGGTCAGCAGCAGGCCGCGGGGTTTCTGGCCCACTTCCTTCACTGCGCCCCAGTCGATCTGGATCATCATGGGGTAAATCATCACCCAGATGAACACGGCCACAACGAGGTTCACATGGGCGATTTCCAGCGCGGCAATCGCCTGGAAGGCGCTGGGGGTCCAAAGGCCAAGGCCCACGCCGGCGGCAATGCCCAGGGGGACCCAGACGGTCAAGAAGCGTTCAAACAGTCCCATGTGAGTGGTCTCCGGCAAGGGTGCTTCGCGGGCTGGGGATCAGGCCGACTGACGGCCAATCTTGCTCAGCTCATTCTGCAACGAGAGGCGGTCCAGCTTCTCGATGGGCAGGTTTAGGAACAGGCTGATGCGGCGGTGCAGGGTCAGGAAGGCGTCCGAATGGGCCTTGCGGATGTCGTCCTCGCTGCCTTCGGTGGCCACGGGGTCGGGCACGCCCCAGTGGGCCGACATCGGCTGGCCGGGCCAGAGCGGGCAGGTTTCGCCGGCGGCCTTGTCGCAGACGGTGAGCACAAAGTGCATGACCGGGGCGTCGGGCTGGGCAAACTCGTTCCAGGATTTGCTGTGCAGGCCCTGGGTATCGACCTGGTTGCGGACGAGTACGTCCAGCGCCTGCGGGTGGACCCTGCCTGTGGGGTGGCTGCCGGCGCTGTAGGCGCGGAACTTGCCCTTGCCCAGCTGGTTGAGCAGGGCCTCGGCCATGATGCTGCGGGCGGAATTGCCGGTGCACAGGAACAGAACGTTGTAAATAGGAGTTGTCATGGTTTCTCCAGGGTGGGTGGAATCGGTGGCACAACGGCTGCCCGGTTGTTCCAGGCAGGGCTGGCCCTGGCAGCAATTGGCGGTGAGAAAGCCCAGCAGCCGGTCCATGGTGGCGATCTGGGCGCGGTAGCGCAGGTTTCGGCCCTGGCGTTCCTGCGTCACCAGTTGGGCGTGCGTCAGCTCTTTCAGATGAAACGACAGGGCCGTGGCTGGCAGGCTTAGCTGCTCGCTGATCTCGCTGGGGGTGGCGCCTTCGGGGCCAGCCACCACCAGCAGGCGGAACACGCGCAGCCGCGATTCCTGGGCCAGGGCGGCCAGGGCCTGCACGGCCTGGGCGTCGTTCATGGGGGTCAAGTCGGTGGTGCTCATGCGGGTTTGGTGGTGGCAGGGCGGGTGGTGGGCAGGCCCAGGGTCACCAGCCAGCACAGGGCCAGCATCAAGGCCGAACCCAGCAAGGCATACAACAGCCCGCCCCATTGGTAGAGCAGGCCGGACAGCAGCGTGCCCAGAAAGCGCCCTAGGGCGTTGGCCGCGTAGTAAAAGCCCACGTCCTCAGCCGCTTTTTCCGAGCCGGCATAGGCCAGCACCAGGTAGGAGTGCACCGAGGAATTGACCGCGAACGCAAAGCCAAACACCGCCAGTCCGCCGACCACCACCCATTCCAGCGCCGGGGCCTGCAGCGCCACGGCCAGTGCCAGGGCGACGGGCACCAGGGCCAGCGCGGCGGACCAGTGGCGGGCGGCGGGCACCTCGCGGCTCAGGCCGTCCGGGCTGCGGCGCACGATCTGCGGCGCCAGGGCTTGCACCAGGCCATAGACTATGGTCCAGGCGGCCAGAAAGCCGCCAACCATGGTGAAGTTCCAGCCCACCGAATACAAAAACACCGGCACGCCGACGACAAACCACACATCCCGCGCGCCAAACAGACCCACCCGCGCAGCGGCCAAGATGTTGACACCGGCGTTCTTGGCAAACAGCTCCTTGGCGCTTTTCGAGGCCTTGCTCTTGCCCATCATCTTGGGCAGCGCGGTGGCCACGCCCAGCAGCACCAGGGCCAGCAGGCCGGCCATGGCCCACAGCGAGGCCTGAAACCCCAGGGTCTGCAGCAGCAGACCGCCCAGGAAAAAGCCCACGCCCTTCATCGCGTTCTTGCTGCCGGTGAACCAGGCCACCCATTTGAAGAGCTGGCCCGCACCCTGGTCCTTGGCCTCGGCCTGCGTGACCTTGATGGCCGATTTGCTGGCGGTCTTGGTCAGGTCCTTGGCGACGCCGCACACGCCCTGGGCCAGCACCACCCAGGCCACCGACAGCGTGGGCCCCCAGTCGGGCTGCAAGAGCGACAGCAGGGTGAAGCCGGTGATCTGTGTGACCAGCCCCACGCCCAGCATGCGGGTGATGCCGTAGCGCGTGGCCAGCCAGCCCCCCACCAGGTTGGCCAGGATGCCCGCTGCCTCGTACAGCAGGAACAGGAAGGCCAGCGTGAACGGCGAATAGCCCAGGCGATAAAAGTGCAGCAGCACCAGCATGCGCAAGGCGCCATCGGTCAGCGTGAAGCCCCAGTAGGCCGCAGTGACGATGGCGTAGTTGCGTACGGCCTTGGCGGCGCCGGGCGACGTGGCCTGGGTGGGGGCAGGAGCGGGGGCAGTTGGCGACATGGCGACTCAGATCCCGGTGGCTTGCATGTGGCAGGCCAGATCGACCATGCGACAGGCGTAGCTCATCTCGTTGTCGTACCAAGCATAGACCTTGAGCAGCGTGCCGTCGGTCACCAGGGTGGAGGGCCCATCGACGATGCTGCTGCGCGTGTCGCGGGCGTAGTCGGCGCTGACCAGCGGGCGGGTCTCAAAGCCCAGGATGCCAGCCAGCGGGCCCTTTGCGGCGGCGGCGAACAGGGCGTTGACCTCTTCGGCGGTGGTGGCGTTGCGCAGCTCGAACACGCAGTCGGTCAGCGAGGCGTTGAGCACCGGGGCGCGCACGGCATGGCCGTTGAGCTTGCCCTTGAGTTCGGGGTAGATCAGCGCAATCGCGCTGGCGCTGCCGGTGGTCGTGGGCGCCAGGCTCAAGAGGGCGCTGCGGGCCCGGCGCAGGTCCTTGTGCGGCGCATCGACCACCAGATTGGTGTTGGTCGGGTCGTGAATGGTGGTGATCTGGCCGTGGCGGATGCCCAGGTTTTCGTGGATCACCTTGACCACCGGGGCCAGGCAGTTGGTGGTGCAGGACGCCGCCGTGACGATGCGGTCGCGCGCCGGGTCGTACTGGTCGTGGTTGATGCCGACCACGATGTTCAGCACATTGCCCACCTTGACCGGCGCTGCGACGATCACCCGCTTGGCACCACGGTCCAGGTGGCCTTGCAGGGTTTCGGGCGTCAGGAACTTGCCAGTGCATTCCAGCACCACGTCCACGCCCAGATCGCCCCAGGGGATATCGCCTGGGGTGGCGTGGCTGCTGAAAGACAGTTGCTGGTCGTCGATGCGAATGGCAGCGTCGCCTTCGGCCGCAATGTCGGCGCGCCAGCGGCCCTGCACGCTGTCAAAGGCCAGCAGGTGCGCGGTGGCTTCGGCACCGCCCTTGAGTTCGTTCAGGTGCACCACCTTCAGCCGGTTGCCCGCGCGGGGATCGTCGTTGGGGCGCTCGGCCGCGCCCAGTGCGGCGCGTAGCGCCAGACGGCCGATGCGGCCTATGCCATTGATACCGATGTTCATGTCCAACTCCTTGAGGTAATTTTATATTTCAAGGATAGTTGAAGTGTTTGAAGGTTTTGTGACAGCCGTGAGTGCCTGAGCGCCCCAAGTTCGCGACGAGATTTTCAAAAATGATAGCTAGTACCGCTGGTATTTAAAGGGCTGGAGGCCTTTTTGAAGGTTGTCTTCCATTTCGGGTGGCATACAACATTCCCCACCGATACCATGGTCAAGCCCTTGCTTTTTGCAGAGGATTGCTCGGCAGGTGCGAGAGCGTGCCGGCAATCAGCAGCGCCACCAGCGACAGCAGCAGCCCGGTGGCGGGGGGGCCGATTTGCGCCTGCTGGGCGAACAGGGTGTCGGTCTGGGCGTCGTGACTCGCGTCGTCGCGCCAGAACAGCGTGGCCATCAGCAGGCCAATGCCGCTAGGGCTTGTCCCCGCACATGGGGCGCGGCGCCCAACAAAAAGCCCGCACGGGGCGGGCCTACGGTGCAGGGTCTATTCAGAGACCCTGCGGGGAACCTGTCGAACCGCTCAGGTGCCGATCACGCCGCCGTCGTTCTTGCGCACTACGATGGTGGCCGAGCGGGGGCGGCCGGCGTTGGCGCCGTCGGGCCACTTGGAGAAGGCCGTGGGGTTGTTGGCGATGAAGGAATCCATGCCGCTGAAGCCCTTGAGGTCCTTCGGTGCGTTCGGGTGGTTGCCCACTTCCCCAGGGTGCTGGATGTCCACGAACATGGTCTTGCCGTCGGGGGGCCAGCACACGCCGGTCACTTCGCAGCCCGAGGGGCCGACCAGGAATCGGCTGATGGCCTTGGTCTTGGTGTCGGCCACCAGCATCTGGTTGTTGCCCTGGCCCAGGTAGTCGCCAACGTTCGAGAAGTTGCCGTCGGTCTGAATCCACAGGCGACCTTCGGGATCGAATTGCAGGCCGTCGGGCGAGTTGAACATGTTCGCAGCGGTGATGTTGGCCGAGCCGCGCTTGTCACCCGTGAGGTTGGTGTTACCAGCCAGCACGAAGATGTCCCAGGTGAAGGTCAGGGCAGCGGCGTCGCCTCCGGCTTCCTGCCAGCGCACGATGTGGCCCCAGTTGTTGACGGCGCGGGGGTTGGCTTCGTCCACCGGGGGGCGGGCGGAAGCGGCGGTGGTCGTGCCATCGACCTTGTTGCTGGAAGCCGGCGTGGTGCCACGGCGGTTGTTGTTGGTCAGCGTGACATAGATCTCGCCGGGCTTGGTCGGGTTGGCAGCGATCCACTCGGGGCGGTCCATCATCGTGGCGCCCACGCGGTCGGCCGCCTGACGGGTCTTGATCATGACCTCGGCCTGGTTGGCGAAGCCGTTTTCCGGAGTCAAGCCGTTCTGGCCAAAGACCAGGGGAATCCACGTACCAGTGCCCTGGTTGTCGCCCACGACGGTGCCGGCATCGAAGCGGGCCACGTACAGCGTGCCGCTGTCCAGCAGGTCACGGCCCGAAGCGGGGTTGGCCGGGTCGTAGGTGCCGGAGCTGACGAACTTATAGACGTACTCGTTGCGCTCGTCGCAGCCCATATAGACCACCGCCTTGCGGCCGGTGGAGAGCACGCACTCGGCGCCTTCGTGCTTGAAGCGGCCCAGTGCGGTGCGCTTCTTGGGCTTGCTGGCCGGATTGGCGGGGTCGATTTCCACGATCCAGCCGAAGCGGTTGGGTTCGTTGCGGTTCACGGCAACGTCAAAACGGGCATCGCCCTTGTGCCAGGCATAACCAAAGCCAGCCTTGCTGATGCCGTAGCGGTTTTCGTGGGCGGTGGGGGTGAAATCAGCGGAATCGGTGCCAAAGTAGCCGTTGAAGTTTTCTTCGCAGGTCACGTAGGTGCCCCAGGGCGTGATGCCCGAGCCACAGTTGTTCAGCGTGCCCAGCACTTCGACGCCAGCCGGGTCGGCGGCAGTCCGCAGCATCTCGTGGCCACGGGCGGGCCCCGTGATTTCCATCGGCGTGTAGCCGGTAATACGGCGGTTAACGCTGGAGTTCTTCACGTATTCCCAGGCGCCCGATGCGGTCTTGCGCACTTCCACGATCGACACGCCGTGGGCGGCCACCATCTTCTTGACGTTGTCCGCGTTTTCGGGCTGGTACCAGTTCTCGCCATTGCCAGCGGGGAAGAAGTACTCGATGTTGATGTACTCGTGGTTCAGCGCCAGGATGCCGGCGTCGCTACGGGCACGGCCTTGGGCGTCCTTGAGCGGGAAGAAGAAGATGCCGTCGTGGTTATCGCCGGCCTGCAGTTCCTGTTCGCGCCAGCCCTGGCTGGCATCGCCCTTGAATTCGGGGGCGCCGGCCACCACGGGGTCGCCCCAGCGCAGCAGTACGTTGGCGGTGTAGCCCTCAGGAACGATGACGCTGTCACCAGACGAGGCGGCCACGGGCTTGAAGCTGATGGTGCCGGGCGCAACGACGGGATCATCGCTGCCACCGCAAGCGGACAGGGCGCCGCCGAACATCGTGCTCAGGCCCAGCATGGCGCTGGTCTTTAGAAAGCCACGGCGGGCCGGGTTGCGGGCGATTTCGCGCTCGATCAGGGTGCTCAGGTGGTCGTTGGCGGAACGGTTGGAAACGCCGTCGTCATCGCGAATCAGGTCGGACATCAAAACTCCTTGCAAGTCCATGGGAATCAACCCGCTGGAATCTACAAAGCGTGTGTGACGAAGACGCGTCAGAAAAATGTCGCTGGGATGACGGAAGTGTGACGGGTGGTGTGACGACTGGGCCCGGGCTCAGTCGAGGGTATCTGTGGTCTGGCCAGGCACCGGCGCAGCAAAGCAGTCCCTGAAGGTGAACACCAGCGAGGTGAAGAACATCGCCGCCATCGCCATGGCCATCATCACCATCAGGCCCGCAGCCATCGAGGCGGGCAAGCCGAGCATTGCCAGCAGGCCCGAGACCACCGACACCGCAATCCCGCCCACCAGGAACACGCCCAGCCAGGACAGGCCAAACACGATGAAGGCCCCGCCATTGCGGATGCAGGCAATCAGGCTGAAGAACAGGCTTTTGACGGCTGGCACGCCATGCCAGTGCACCAGGCCCGGCGCATGCCAGAACAGCAGCGACAGCGGCAGGTACAGGATGGACGCCAGCCACATCGCGGACTGGAAGTCTTCGTCGGTGGCGACTTCGCGGTTCAGTTCCTCGGCACCCAGATAGACCAGCGCGAAGGTGCCGCCGTCCATCAGCGCCGACAGGGCCAGCACCAGGGCAAAGCCCAGGGCATACAGCGCACCCAGCAAGGCCAGTTCGCGCACGCGCTCGCGGCCGGTGCGCAGGGCCACCAGCAGCACGGCCGGGGTGGGAAAACGCCCCTGCATGGCTTCGGCGGCGGCCACCATCATGGCCAGCGTGGCGGTGGGCAGCAGGGCCAGGGCCAGGGCTGGTCCCAGCAGCGGAACGGCACCGACGATGGCCATGCCCGCCATGGTCATGAAGAACAGGGCCAGCAAGGCCATGGGCTGGCGCCAGAAGGCCCGCAGCCCCAGGCGGGTCCATTCCAGGCCGGTGCGGGCGGGGACGATGTTCAGTTTCATGGGGCCTTTGCGGTGGCGATGGCGCTGATGGTGTTGCGCGCCCTCTCAGGCGGGGAGGACCGGATGGGCGATGCGCTCACGCAGCACCCGCTCGAAATGGGTGGGGTCATGCGGCTTGAGCATCGCGGCCTCGCGCGGCAGGTAGAAATCCCACAGCCGCGAGATCCAGAAGCGCAGCGCCCCAGCGCGCAGCATGGCGGGCAGCAGCTCACGCTCGGCGCTCGTGAGCGGGCGCACGGCCTGGTAGGCCGCCAGCATGGCCTGGGCACGTTCCGGGTCGTGCGTGCCGGTGGCCAGATCGATGCACCAGTCGTTCAGGCACACGGCCAGGTCGAACAGCCAGGTATCGACCCCGGCAAAGTAGAAATCGAAAAAGCCTGTCAGCTGCTCGCCGTCGAACATCACGTTGTCGCGGAACAGGTCGGCGTGCACCGGTCCGCGGGGCAGGGCGGCGTAGGCAGAACTGGCCGCCACGTGGTTCTGGTAGGCCAGCTCGGACTGCAAGAGCGCTGCGGCGTCGCCTTCCAGGTAGGGCAGCACCACCGGCACGGTCT
>CAZQXQ010000116.1:0-8940 GCA_964597235.1 uncultured Burkholderiaceae bacterium
GGGTCACGGAGGAGGCAGGATTGCTCATGGCAGGAATGGCACGAACCAGCGTGCGAGGGAGACTAAAATTTGCCTTTGATTTTACGGGGTACGCGTTGCGTCTCCTGCCTTTCGGACGCTCTTCTGTCCTTGTTTCTGCCCCTTTGCGGTCTGCCTGCGAACCATTCATGCCTTGTTTTGTCCTTTTTTCCGGCGCCGCCTGGTGCTCAGGGCGCCGCTGGCCATGAAGCAGCTCGCCCTCGACATCGGACTCGCTCCGGGCCCCACACTGGAAGGTTTTTTTCCTGGTGCCAATGCGGCGGCGGTGGCCCAGCTGCAGCAGACCCTGGACGATATTGCGCAGGGCAAGCGCCCGCCCGCCCCCATCTACCTTTGGGGCGAGGAGGGCAGTGGCAAATCCCACCTGCTCAAGGCTGTGGCCCAGGCGCTGCGGGAGCAGGGCGCCAAGGCGGGCTGGCGCGACCCGTCCAGCCGCTTTGCCCTGCCGTTTGACGAACAGTGGTCCGCCGTGCTGATGGACGATGTCCAGCGCTACAACGACATGCAGCAGACCGTGGCCTTCAACTGGTTCATCAACGCCATGAGTCCTGCCAATGGCGTGCAGCGCTGGGTGGTGGCCACGGGCAGCGTGCCCCCAGCCGACCTGCCGCTGCGCGAAGACCTGCGCACCCGCTTTGCCTGGGGCCATGTGTTTCACCTGCAGCCGTTGGACGAAGCTGCCCGCCGCGCGGTGCTGGCGCAGGAAGCCAAGGCGCGCGGCATTGCGCTGAGCGCCGACGTGGTGGACTACATGCTCAAGCGCTTTTCCCGTGACCTGGGCAGCCTGATGGAATTGCTCGCCCACCTGGACCGTTTTGCGCTGCGTACCCAGCGCCCCATCACCATTCCCTTGCTGAAAACCATGCTGGAAACCGAGTAAGGGCCCGCTGCCTTGCCGGTTTTTTGGCCTTTTGCCTTGCCCATGACCCTTGCTTCTCCGGTTTCCCGTCCGCGCCTGACCCTGTTCGACCTGGACCACACCTTGCTGCCCGTTGACTCCGATTACGAATGGGGCGAGTTCACCTCCCGCATCGGCTGGACCGATCCGGTCACGTTCGGCCAGCGCAATGACGCCTTTTTTGCCGACTACCAAGTCGGCAAGCTCGACATCCGTGCCTATGTGCGCTTTGCCACCGAGGCCATCCGCCTGCGCGGGCCCGAGGCCTCTGCCCAGGCCCAGGCCCAGTTCATGCGCGAGGTGATTGCCCCTGTGCTCAAGCCCCAGGCGCTGGATCTTGTGCGCAGCCACCAGGCGGCGGGCGACCTGGTGGTGATCGTGACGGCAACCAACGACTTTGTGACCGCCCCTATCGCCCAGGCGCTGGGGGTGAGCGACTTGGTAGCCACCCACCTGGCGCGCGGCCCGGACGGCTGGATCACCGGCGAAATCCTGGGCGAGCCCAATATGCGCGAGGGCAAGGTGCACAACATGGCGCAATGGCTCGCCGCGCGGGGCCTGGACTGGGAGGGGGTCGAGAGCACGCTCTACAGCGATTCCGCCAACGACACTCCCCTGTTTGAACGCGTCAACCACCCCGTGGCCACCAACCCCGACGCCCGCCTGCGCGCCCTCGCGCAGGACCGTGGCTGGCGCATCCTGGACCTGTTTGGATCCCCCGAATGATCAAGAAATTCATCGACAAGCTGCTCGACACGGCTGTGGCCGTGGCCAATGGCAGCCGTAGCCGTACCCGCAAATCCGCCCATCCGTTTGGCAAGCGCGAGGAAGTGCCCGCCGCCGTGCACGGCATCGATCCGCAGTTGCTGGACCGGCGTGCCATCGACGTGGTGGAGACCCTGCAGGACGCGGGCTACGAGGCCTACATCGTCGGCGGCGCGGTGCGCGACCTGCTGCTGGGCCTGCGCCCCAAGGACTTCGACGTGGCCACCAACGCCACGCCCGAGCAAGTCAAGGCGCTGTTTCGCCGTGCCTTCATCATCGGCAAGCGTTTTCGCATCGTTCACGTCGTCTATGGCCGGGGGCGCGAGCATGAGGTGATCGAGGTTTCCACCTTCCGTGCCCACCTGGACAACAGCGCGGCTGAGCAGGTCAGCGGCAACGAGCGCACCAGCAAGCACGCGCTGGCGGGCATGAAGCACGCGGTCGATGCCTCGGGCCGGGTGCTGCGCGACAACGTCTGGGGCCCGCAGGACCAGGACGCCACCCGCCGCGACTTCACCGTCAACGCCATGTACTACGACCCGGCCCGCCAGGTCGTGGTGGACTACCACAAGGGCATCCAGGACGCGCAAAAGAAAGTGCTGCGCATGATTGGCGATCCGGCCACCCGCTACCGTGAGGACCCGGTGCGCATCGTGCGTGCCGTGCGCTTTGCCGCCAAGCTCAGCGGCCTGGGTTTTGCGCTGGAGCCCAAGACCGCCAAGCCCCTGGTGGACTGCCTGCCCCTGCTGCAGGAAGTGCCGCAAAGCCGCATGTTCGATGAAATGCTCAAGCTGCTGCAGACCGGCCACTCGCTGGCCTCGATCGCACAGCTGCGCAAGCTGGGCCTGCAGCGCGGCATTTATCCGCTGCTGGACTTGGTGGTGGAGCGTGCCGACCAGCCTTTTGTGAAGGCCGCCCTGGAAGACACCGACCGCCGCGTGACCGAAGGCAAGTCCGTGGCGCCCAGCTTTTTGCTGTCCTGCGTGCTCTGGCACGACGTCAAGCAGGGATGGGAAGACCGATTGGCGCGCCGCGAGCACCCCTTCCCGGCGCTGCAAAATGCCATCGACGAGGTCTTTGACGCGCGCATCGGCGATGTCTCCGGTCGGGGCAAGCTGGCCGCCGACATGCGCGAAATCTGGGTCATGCAGCCGCGCTTTGACAAGCGCGTGGGCAGCACACCCTACGGCCTGGTCGCGCAGCCGCGTTTCCGCGCCGGTTTTGACTTCATGCGCTTGCGCGCCGATGTGGGCGAAATCGAAGAGGCCTTGGCTGAATGGTGGGAAGACTTCAGTCTGGCCGAGGACGACGCCGTGCGCGACGATCTGATCGAGCAGGCCCGCGAAGAGCAAAAAGCCCGCCAACGTGCGCAAAAGCCTGTGGTGCATCGCGTGCCCAAGGCCACCGCCGCCAAATCTGCCGAGGCCAGCCGGCCCACCGCAGACACGGACGAGTCCCCCGAAGCCGCAGGCGACGAGGCCACTGCCCCCAAAAAGCGTCGCCGCCGTCGCCGCAAACCCACGGGTGAAGGCGGTGCGCCGGCCGCCCAGGGCGGGGAATGACCTCCGCCTGGATTGGCCTGGGCGCCAACCTGGGTGACTGCGAAGCGGCACTGCAAGGGGCTGTCCGTGCGCTGGTGTCCTTGCCGGGCACCTGCTTGCTCCGCCTGTCCTCGCTCTACCGCAGTGCGCCCATCGACGCGGGTGGCCCGGACTACTACAACGCTGTGGCCGAAATCGCCACGCCGCTGGAACCCTTGGTTTTGCTGGACGCACTGCAGGCCATTGAACACCAGGCCGGCCGCGAGCGTCCCTACCGCAACGCCCCGCGCACGCTGGACCTGGACCTGTTGCTGTATGGCGATGCGCGCATCGATCACCCCCGCCTGACGGTGCCCCACCCGCGCATGCACGAGCGTGCTTTTGTGCTGCTGCCACTGGCCGAGGTTGCGCCGGACCTGGTAGCCCCCGCGCTGCTGGACGCTGTGGCAAATCAGCGGGTGGAGATTTTTAGGTCAAATTGGCTTCTAGGCCAATAAATAACATCGGTAATAGCTCTCTTTTTAAGAGCGTTTTTTCTGGATTTCAGGCCGCTTCCGCTGTGCCAGCTGCTTCGGATGCAATCTGCCGCAGCGCCTGCACATAGGCCGCCACGGGCTGGCCGCCGTTGATCAGGTAGCGCTGGTTGACGATGACTGCCGGTACGCTGTGGATGCCGTTGTCCTTGAAAAACGCCTGGCTTTCGCGCACCTCCTGCGCATGGGCATCGCTGGTCAGGATGGCCTGGGCCTGGGTTTCGTCCAGTCCTGCTTGGCGCGCAGCCGCCAGCAGCACGGCGTGCTGGTCCATGGCCTGCTGTTCGCCGTGGCAGGCCACCAGCAGGGCTTTTTTCAGCGCCAACTGCAGGGCCGGGCTTTCCAGGCCCGCCCAGTGCAGCAGGCGGTGGGCGTCAAAGGTGTTGTAGATGCGGCCCCGGCCACCGGGGTGAAAGCCAAAACCCACCTCGGCGCCGCGCTGGCGGATCGTTTCGCGGATCTGCGCCTGTTGCTCGGCCGTGGAGCCGTACTTTTCCGTCAGGTGCTCGGTGATGTCCTGGCCGCCCGGGGGCATGTCCGGGTTCAGCTCGAAGGGGTGAAATTCCAGCTCCGCCGCCACTTCGCCGTTCAGCTCCGCCAGGGCCTTTTCCAGCGAAGACAGCCCCACGGCGCACCAGGGGCAGGAAATGTCGGAAACAAAGTCAATGTGCAGGGCAGCGGGCATGGCAAGGGCTTTCAGGGTTCGGTGAAAAAGCGCCATTGTCCATGCCCACCGGAGCGTTCACTCCGCCTTGATGCCGTTGGCCTTGAAGGCCTCCCATGCCCGAAGACGCCCACTACACCTTGGTATCTGGGCCCGCGACGGTGGCGTTGGCGTCGGGCTCATCGTCCGCCAGCAGCAGGCCCTGCATCCGCCGGGCCACGGCGCTTTCGATGGCATCGAGCACATGCGCTTGCACGCGCTCGGCAAAACGTTTACGTCGGTTGTGGGAGAGTTTGCCGCCGTTTTGGTGGATGGTCACGATGAGGGTGGTCAGGTCGGTGCTGCGCAGGTCGTAGCGCTGGTTGATGTGGCGCGCTACGTCGTCGAACAGGGCCAGAAAGTCCACCTCCTGGTGCAGGTCGATCTCCAGTGCCACACGCGCCATGGCCAGAGTAAATGCCACGCCCTCGGTCACGTCCATGAACCGAAACCAGCGATCGGCGTCGGCCTGCCAGGTAAAGCTGTAGGCGTCGTCACCTGCCCATTGCACCTCGCACAGTTCGCGTGCCGGACGGCTGAAGGCGGTGAGCGCCTGCAGGTACTGGTCTTCGTGCTGTTTCATGGCCACCGAGATGGGCAGCAGAAAACCCGCTGGCAGGCTACTGGACTGCCCCAGGCAGTGGTGCAACAAAAAACGCGACAAGCGTCCATTGCCATCCATGAACGGGTGCAAAAACACAAAGGCAAACGACACCACGGCGGCATGGGCGAGCGGATCCAGCCCGGCAGGACGCTGGTTGGCCAGCGCCATCCAATGCTCCATGAGTTGGGCGCACAACTCGGGCTCGGGCGGTACATAGGTTACCCCCGCAGCGCCCATGGCGTTGCCCTGGAGGCGATTTTGCTCGGTGCGAAACTGCACCGCTTGATCAAACGGATTGCTGACAGTGGCGTTTTGCAGCTCCACCAGGTGGTCCTCGGTCAGCGGGCGCGGCGTGTGCGCGCGCTGGAGCAACGCAGCAAACCGGCGTGCCTTGTCTTGAGTGGGCGTCTCCCCCTCGATGGCAAACGAACCCTCTGTCTCGCTCAGATAGGCCCAGGACAGGGCGCGCTCCAGCATCTGCGGGCCAATGGCGGTGGCAAAGGCCCGCGCCGCTGCCAGCACGTTGCGCTGCAGCCCTTCGCGGACAGCGTCCGTGCGACGCACCACGGGGCAAAAGTGCAGCTCGCCCAGACCATTGCAATCCACCCGCCAGCGCGCATTGCGCCGCGAGGCCCCGGTAAGGTACTGCTGCGGGTCAAACAAGGGCACATAAGCGGCGGTGATCAGCCCCTCCTCCACGCCCGGCAATGGCTGCTGGTGGGCATGTTCCCAAAGCAGGCACAGCTTGCGGATGTAGCTGCCGTTGGGGGTGCGCTGAAATTCGGCCACCATCTCCTGGGCATCGATCTGGCGCAGCGCGGCCAACAGGTAATCGAGCCGCACCCCTTCGTGCTTGATCGCAAACAGGGCGTGCTCCAGAGGGCGCGCGCCGGGCGCCTGTTTCGCGGGCACCAGCAAGGCCCCTTCGGGCAGGCGCTGCAAACTCTGGACCGATGCCAGCCGGGCTTTGCGGACACCCAGAAAGTCGGGTGCTTGCAGCACTTCCTGCAGCCAGGCGTAACCAATCGCGGTGCTCATTTCAGTTTCGGGAAACGCATCGAAAAAATTTTCAGTCGCTGGAGATTTTTTTCAGAAAGCGGGTTTATCGTGAGTTTTTTTTCAGTGACGGGCGTCATCACGGCCGGGGCCTTGTCGGTAAGCGCCAGCGCGATCCGGTCTATGCCTCAATCCACCTTCGCCCCCGAGGCCTGGACCACCGCCTTGTACTTGGCGCGCTCGGCGGCCATGAAGGTGTCGAACTGGGCCGGGGTGGTCGGCACGGGCTCGGCCAGCAGGGCTGCGAAGCGGGTCTGGGTCTCGGGGGCCTTGAGTGCGGTGGTGAAGGCCTCATTCAGCTTGTCGATCACCGCCTTGGGCGTGCCAGCCGGGGCGACCAGGCCCCACCAGGTGTCGATGGCAAAGCCCTTGTAGGTGGCGGCCAGCGTCGGCACGCCGGGCAGGGCGGGACTGGGCTGCAGCGAGGTCACGGCCAGGGCCTTGAGCTTGCCGCTCTTGATGTTGGGCGCGGCGGTGGCCAGGTTGTCGATGTTGAAGTCCACCTCGCCCGCCAGCAGCGCGAGCTGGGCCGGATTGCCGCCCCGGTACGGGATGTGCAGCGCGAAGATGCCGGCCTTCTGCTTGAACAACTCGCCTGCCAGGTGGCCGGCGCTGCCATTGCCGCCGCTGCCGTAATTGAGCTGCCCCGGCTTGGCCTTGGCGTAGGCCACCAGGTCGGACACGGTCTCGATCTTGAGCTGGCGGGCGCGTTCGGCGTTCATGACCAGCACATTGGGCACCCGCACCATCTGGGTGATGGCAGCAAAGTCCTTGCCGGCGTCGTAGGGCATGCGGCTGTAGAGCCAGGGGTTGACCGCGTGCGTGGCGGTGGCGGCGATGCCGATGGTGTGGCCGTCCGGCGCGGCCTTGGCCACAGCGTCTGCCCCCAGGTTGCCGCCAGCACCAGGCTTGTTGTCAACGATGACCGTTCCCAGGCTGTCGCGTACGCGCTCGGCCAGGGCGCGGGCGGTCACGTCCAGCGGACCTCCGGGGGCGTAGGGCACGATCAGGCGGATGGGCGCTTGTTGCGCGAAGGTGACGGGGCTGGCCAGCAGGGCGGCACAGGCCAGGGCGGATTGAAGGAAGTGAGAGCGTTGCATGGGGCGATTGTGCAAAAAATGCAGCCCTCGCTTGGCAAAAGCGCACGGCGTCCTTCACGGGTAAGCGTTGCTGGCGATGGGGTGGAGGTGGCTTGTCTGTCACCGATCCGTCACAAGGCCTTCCCAGAATGTGGTCCCATCCCAGATCCAGGAGACCCTCATGGCCTTGACGCTTGACACCATCACCGCGCTGCTCGCTGAGCAAGGAAGCGCCCAGTACGGCCAGGAGGCCGTCAGCCAGCTGGAACACGCCTTGCAATGTGCACACTTGGCCGAGCAGGCGGGCGAAACCCCCGAAACCATCACCGCCAGCCTGCTGCACGATCTGGGCCATTTGCTGGCCACCGAGCGCGATGGCCCGATGGAGGTGAACCCAGACAAGGACGACCTGCACCAGTACCTGGCGCTGCCCTTCCTGCGCAGCGTCTTCCCCGAGGCGGTGCTGGCCCCCATCCTGCTGCATATGGACGCCAAGCGCTACCTGTGCCTGATCGACCCGGCCTACTGGGAGGGCCTGTCGCCCGCATCGCGCCACAGCCTGGAATTGCAGGGCGGCGTCTTTGCCGAAGACGAAGCCGAGGCCTTTATCGCCCAGCCGTATGCGATGGAGGCGGTGCGCCTGCGCCGCTACGATGACCTGGCCAAGGTGCCTGGAAAGGCCGTGCCGGGCCTGAACCACTTTGCTCCCTATTTGGCGCAGACAGCCTTGTAAGGCACCAGATTTGGGAACTCCGAGGCCCAGAATTTTTGATGAAAAAAGTGCCTCAAGGCCAATGAATACAAGCGGTAGTAGCTATCAATTTTTAAGCACCACCCGCAGCATTGCATAGGGCGTGCGGGCCACCGCGCCGGTTGGGCTGCGGGCGTCCACCCCCTGCTCCTGTCCCAATTCGAGGCCGACGCGTGCCCATGGCAGGGGCTTCCAGGCCAGCAGGGCGCCGATGCGCTGCGCTGGCTGGTAGAGGGCCACACCGGTCTCGGTGGCCAGCAGGCTGGCACCAGGCCCCTGCAGGTTTTGGCGTAACCAGACCCGTTCCAGGCGCAGGCCGGTTTCCCACTCTGGACGCATATGCCAGACTGCCTGCAGCCAGACGCCTTGCGTGCGCCCGTGGTAGTGGGCCAGGCCGTTCGGAGATTCCAGCTGCCCGCTTTCCTGGCGCTGCCAGGCGGTGGCGGTGACCGTCCAGGGCAGCGCTTGGGCACTGCGCTCGCCGTCCCAGACCAGGCTGGCGCCGGCCACGGTGCTGGTGCCGGCAAAACAGACGCGGTTTTTCAGTGGCGGGGCGCAGTCCGGGGCGTTGTGGCTGTGGCCGTTCAGGCTTTGCACCAGGCTGCCGCGCGCCGTAGGCGTGAAACGAGCGGCCCAGCCGTCCACGTTCCAGGGGCCATGCTCCCAGCCCAAGTGCAGCGAGGGCACCGGGCTGGCCCCCTGGCCGCCCGGAAACACCTGGCCGCGCCATAGCCCCAGGTCTGCGCGCCAGCGGCCAGTGGCGCCTTCCTGGTGCCAGCCCAGCTCCAGGCCATCGTCGATCCAGTCGCCGTTCAGCGTGGCCTGCTTGGCCAGGGGCATCAGTCCAAAGCGGTCGAAATGCCCGGCCTGGCCCATGGCGCGGCCCAGCGACGGGCGCTGGCGACCGGCGGTCACTTGCCACCAGCGGGCATTGCCCTCGGCGGCGTCGCCCAGGTCCTGGCGCCATTGCA
>CAZQXQ010000117.1:0-8895 GCA_964597235.1 uncultured Burkholderiaceae bacterium
CCACGTAGCTGGAGATCATCTTCTTGATCTGGCGGGTCTCCAGCAGCTTGCCCAGGCCAAAGCCATCCACACCGGCGTTGTTCGAAATCGCCGTCAGGTTTTTGACGCCCGAATCACGCAGCGCGTCGATCAGGGCCTCGGGAATGCCGCACAGGCCAAAACCGCCAACCGCGATCAGCTGGCCATCGGCCACCACGCCTTGCAGGGCTTCGGCGGCGGAGGGATATATCTTGTTCACCACACTCTCCTTGGGAATGAAAGTGCGACGATACTACGTAAGCTGCTACGTAGTATTTCGTAAAGAACACCCCGATGGACATTGATTACGCCCTCGCTTTTGACATGGCGCCCGTGGGCCTGGTCATCTCCCGCAACCGGACCATCGTGGATTGCAACCGCCAGCTGTGCGAGATGTTTGGCGCCTCCCGGGAGGTGCTGCTGGGACAGTCGTTTCAGATCCTCTACCCCTCGGCGGACGAGTACGAACGTCTGGGGGCACGCATGGCGCCCATCCTGAATGCCAAGGGCTTTTACGCCGATGAGCGCATCATGAAACGAGCCAGTGGCGAGCTGTTCTGGTGCCATGTCTCCGGCCGGGCCCTGGATCGGGACGCCCCCCATGCCGCCGGCATCTGGAGCTTCGAAGACCTCAGTGCGCGCCGGCCTGTCAAATCCGAGCTGACGGGACGGGAACGGGAGGTGGCCGCCCGCCTGCTGGAGGGCATGACCTCCAAGGAAATCGGCAAGGCCCTGAACATCAGTCACCGCACGGTGGAGATTTACCGTGCCCGGCTGATGCGCAAATACGGCGCCTCCACCGCCGCGGACCTGGTGCACAAATTGGTCACGGGCGGATGAACAGCCGACGCAGCCGACACAATAGATCTTCCGTCAATTCCAACAACCACCAGGAGACACGCCGATGAGGCCCCGCTACCCCCACCCCGAACTGAACGACCTTCCCGAAGACATCCGCGACCGCATCCTGCAGGTGCAAGAAAAATCGGGCTTTATTCCGAATGTGTTTTTGGCATTTGCGCGGCGCCCCGCCGAATGGCGGGCCTTCTTCGCCTACCACGACGCCCTGATGAGCCCGGAAACCGTAGGGCGCGAGAGCGGCCTGAGCAAAGGCGAGCGCGAGATGATCGTCACCGCCACCAGCGCTGCCAACCAGTGCCTGTACTGCGTGGTCGCCCATGGGGCAATCCTGCGCATTTACGAAAAGGCGCCGTTGTTGGCCGACCAGATCGCCGTGAACTACCGCAAGGCCGACATCACACCGCGCCAGCAGGCGATGCTGGACTTTGCGATGAAAGTCTGCCAGCGCTCCCATGAAATCGACGATGGCGACTTTGCTGCCCTGCAGGCCCATGGCTTCAACGACGAAGACATCTGGGACATCGCCGCGATCACCGCCTTTTTTGGCCTGAGCAACCGCATGGCCAGCTTTGCCGGCATGCAACCGAACCCCGAGTTCTATCTGCTGGGCCGCATTCCGCGACAAAAGTAAATCCCCATCACGCACAGAATCCGCCCCGCACTGACGGGGCTTTTTGCCGCTCAAGGGAAAACCCTGGGATTTTTGCCTGAGAATAGCGAGCTGTCATTTCCATGTCATGGAGGCTCCTCCTGGCCATGAAAGTCGTGCCACACGCCATGCCCACTGCCATCCGCCTACTGCTGCTGACGTTAATCACCCTGCTGATGCAGGGGGTTCCAGCATGGGCGCATGCGAAGGAAGCCCCCGTGAAATCCCCGGCAGTACAGCAGGTGTTGAAAGCGGATGCGACAGGTACTGTGCGCTGCTCCGCGCGCTATGCCTTGCTGACGGCCTGGGAAGAGCCTGCAACCCCAACAGCCGCCAACCACCAGTTTGGTGTTGCCGGCGATGAAGAACGGACCGAGCTACACGCACCGTCCCTGGACACCATCGCCCCGACCCCGCCCCCCAAAGACCCACCGGCTCCCTGGGTCCTGGCCGTGCTTCCAGAACTCTGGTTGCCAGTCCTGTTACGCCCTCCCATCGCCTTGGGCCGCTGAACAAGCACAGGCCTCCGCGCCGCGGGGCACATCTGCCGCAGGGTCTGGACTCCGCGGATAAATGGCATATTGCCTCCAGATTTTTTCCAGAACCTTTCCACGACCTTTTCTGACGGCGCCCATGGCGCTGGGAATTTCCATGCAACACACCACTGACCCTTGGACTCAACGCATGCTGCGCCTGAGCTTGGCAGGCCTGGCTGCGGCCGCCCTCCCCTCCTGGGCCCAAACCGAATCGCCAACCGCTATCACGCCCGCGCTGGCCCCGCCAAAGGCGGCCGTAAGCGCAACGGCAACAGCCTCCAGCCTGGAGCTCGACGCCTTGGTGAACTTGGTACTGGAGCACAACACCGAATTGCGCAACGCCATCCAGGGCAAGGTGACGGCGGAGGCTGCCGTGCGCAGCGCGAGCGCCTATGCCAACCCCAGGATCGAATGGAACATGGGACGCAACCAAGCCCGGCTTCCCGGCATCACGGCGGGCAGCGTGCAGGGCTGGGGTGTTTCTCAACTGATCGAAAACCCCCAGGCCCGAAGCGCACGCCAGGATGCCGCTAAGGCCAACGCCCTGGGCAATGCCTACCAAATCGAGCAAACCCGCAACGCCGTCGTGGCACAGACCTTGTTGCGCGCCTATGAACATCTGCTGCGCAAGGCCGAAGCAGCGGCAGGCGCCGATGCCGTGCAGCTCCTTGAAGCTGTGCGCGAACGCGTGCGCCTGCGGGTCGAGAGCGGGGAAGCCGCCCGCTACGAAATCATCAAGGCCGATGCAGAAATCATCAACGCCCGCCAGAAACAGCAGACGGCGGCGCTGCAGGCCGAGCAGGCGCTGCTGGCCCTGAACCGGCTGGCGGCAGGTCGCCTGCCCGCCCGCTGGGGCCTGGCAGGCTCTCTGGAAGATGAACGCCCCCTGCCCTCTTTGGAGGCCCTGCAACAGCAAGCCTTGGAAACCAACCCCGAACTGCGCCAGCTGCAGACCGAGGTTGAGCGGGCCAGGGCCCAGCAAAACGCGGCCCGCGCCAGTCGCTACCCTGGCGTGGAGTTACGCATTGGTCAGAGCCGCGAGCCGGAAGTGCGCCAAAACATGGTGGGGGTCAACATCCAGATCCCGCTACTGGACGACCGCAGCGGCCCTATCGCCGAGGCCGATTCAGAACTGGCCCGCGCCCAAACCCGTCTGGAAGGCCGCAAGGCCGAACTGGAGCAACAGCTGCGCCAAGCCTGGAAATCCCTGGAAATGGCGCGCCTGCAAGCCGAGGCGCTGAGCGCAGGCGTGCTCAAAGAAGCGGAATCGGCCCTCAAGGTGGCCCAGGCGGCCTACCGCTTTGGCGAGCGCGGCATTCTGGACGTGCTGGACGCCCAGCGCGTCCTGCGCACCGTGCGCGCAGACCTGCTGCAAGCCCGCTACCAAGTCCAGGCGGCGCGCATTGAACTCTCCCTGCTGGCAGGCACCTGGAGCCGCGCACCGCTGCCCACCCCCCACACCCCAACCACGGTCACCCCATGAAAGACATTGCCATGCGCTCTTTTGCCCCCTTCGCACTCCGCCGAGTGAACCTTGGCCTGGTCTTGGCACTGGCTTTGGGCCTGCAAGCCTGCAGTGACACCAAGAACGAACAAGCCGCATCCGCCGACCCCAAGGCGACTGCGGCCGCCAATGCCCCAGGCGATGAAATGCTGGTCACGGTGCCCGAGGCCATGAATGCCAACTTTGCGGTGGCCAAGCTCACCCCAGCTGAGCTGGTTACCTTCCAGGATGTCGCCGGACGCATCGAAGCCAACGAGCGCAATGTGACCCGAATCGGCGCCGCCGTCACCGGGCGCGTGACCTCGGTCCTCGCTGAAGTCGGTGACCGCGTCGCCCTGGGCCAGGCCCTGGCCCAGGTGGCCAGCCCCGAGCTGACCCAAGCACAGCTCGCCTACCTGCGAGCCCGTTCTGGCGCCGAGCTGGCCGAACGCGCGGTAGAGCGCGCCCGCCAGCTGATCCAGGCCGATGTGATCGGCTCCGCCGAGCTGCAGCGCCGGGAATCGGAACTCGCGATTGCCCGGGCCGAGCACCGTGCCGCTGCCGATCAACTGCGCTTGATGGGCATGCCCACCGACGCCATCCAGCGCCTGCGCGAGACCGGCAGCCTTCACCCCCACGCCAACGTGCTGGCCACTCAGGCGGGCGTAGTGATTGAGCGCAAAGTCAGTCAAGGCCAGGTGGCCCAGCCCGGCGACCCCCTGTTTACCGTTGCCGACCTGGGCACCGTGTGGGTGGTGGGTGAGCTGCCCGAACAGGCCGCACGATCGGTGCACACCGGGCAAAAAGTGGAAATCGATGTGCCGGCCCTGGGCCAAAAACTCTCGGGCAAGATCATTTTCGTCGGCGATACCGTATCGCCGGAGACGCGGACCGTGCCCGTGCGCACCCAGGTGGACAACGCCCAACGCACGCTGAAACCCCAGATGCTGGCCACCATGCGCCTGGCGGGACAAAGCCAGCAAGCGCTGGCCGTGCCGTCCGTGGCCGTGGTGCGCGAAAACGACCAGGACCATGTGTACGTGCAGACGGCGCCACAGCAGTACCGCCTGACCCCCGTGGAACTGGGCCCTGCCAGCGAAGGCCTGCGCCCCGTGCTGAAAGGCCTGAACGAAGGCACCCCTGTCGTCGTGCAAGGTGCCTTTCACCTGAACAACGAGCGCAAGCGCGCCGAGCTGGAGTAAACCACCATGTTGACTTCCCTGATCCGCGCCGCGCTCAGCCAGCGGTTACTAGTGATCGTCCTGGCCCTGGTGGTGTGCGGCTTTGGCCTGCGGGCCGCACTGCGCCTGTCAGTCGATGCCTTCCCCGATGTGACCAATGTGCAGGTCCAGATCGCGACCGAGGCTCCAGGCCAATCGCCTGAAGAAATCGAGCGCTTTGTGACCGTACCCCTCGAAATCGCGATGACCGGATTGCCCGGTCTCACCGAAATGCGTTCACTCAACAAGAGTGGGCTGTCCATCATTACTCTGGTGTTCACAGACCAAACCGACATCTACCTTGCACGGCAACTGGTGTCGGAGCGGCTGATCGAGGTCACGCCACGCATGCCGGCTGGCATCGTGCCTGTTCTCGGGCCGACCTCCACAGGCTTGGGCGAGGTGTACCAGTACACCCTCGAAAAACCCGACGATGGCCAACGCGCCCTGACACCCGCAGAGCTGGCCGAGCGCCGTACCGTACAGGATTGGGTGGTACGCCCGCTCTTGCGCTCGATTCCCGGCGTGGCCGATATCAACTCGCAGGGCGGCTATGTCAAGCAATACCAGGCCCTCGTTGATCCCGGGCGCCTTCGCCACTACGGCCTGTCGGTACAGCAGGTGGTCCAGGCGATTGCCTCCAACAACTCCAACGCCAGTGGCGGCATCCTGCCGCAGGTCACCGAGCAGTACCTGATCCGTGGGGTTGGCTTGATCCGTACCCTGGAAGACATCGGCAACATCGTTGTCAAAGAAGAAAAGGGCGTACCGGTGTACGTGCGCGACGTGGCCCAGGTCCAGCTGGGCAGCGAGGTGCGCCAAGGCGCCATCATCAAGGGCGGCTACACCGAAGGCGTATCCGGCATCGTGCTGATGATGCGCGGCGGTAACGCCAAAGAGGTGGTGAGCCGGATCAAAGAACGGGTGGCCGAGATCAATGCCAAGGGCATGCTGCCCGATGGCCTGCAGATCGTTCCCTACTACGACCGTACCGACCTGGTGGACGCCGCGCTGTGGACCGTGGGTAAGGTGCTGATCGAGGGCATCTTCCTGGTGGTCGTGATCCTGTTCATTTTCCTGGGCGATGTGCGCTCCAGCCTGATCGTGGTCAGCACCATCATCATCGCGCCGCTGACCACCTTCATCCTGATGAACCGTTACGGCATCTCGGCCAATCTGATGTCGCTGGGGGGCTTGGCGATTGCGATTGGCCTGATGGTCGATGCCACCGTGGTGGTGGTGGAGAACGTTTATCACAAGCTCGGCCAGGCGGGAGACAGCGTGGGCGCGCGGGTGCGCACGGTGCTGGCAGCCACCACCGAAGTGGCCACACCCACCATCTTCGGCATTGCGATCATCATTTTGGTGTTCCTGCCGCTGATGACCTTGACTGGGATCGAAGGCAAGATGTTTGCCCCCCTGGCGCTGACGATTGCCATGGCACTGGCCGTATCGCTGGTGGTCTCGCTGTTCCTGTCGCCAGTGCTGTGCTCGTACTTCCTCAAAGGTGGGGCTGACCATGACACCAAGCTGATCGCCTTCTTGAAGCGCCACTACCTGGCGCTGCTAGATGGCGCACTGGTGAAAAACCGGCTGACCCTGGGCGTGGCTGTGGGGTTGCTGCTGGGCTCGCTAGCGCTGTTCCCGTTGCTGGGCAAGTCCTTCATGCCAGTGATGAAAGAGGGAGCCATTGTTCCAGCCATCATCCGTGTGCCCTCAATCTCTATCCAGGAGTCCATCAAAATGGAAATGGAGGCGACTGCTGCAATCGCCAAAATACCGGGCGTTGGGATGGTGGTATCCAAATTGGGACGAGGCGACTCTCCAGCAGACCCGCCAGGCCCCAATGAGTCCACACCGATTGTTCAGATCGACCCGAGCTCAGACAAATCGCAAGACGAAATCACCGAGGAAATCCGGCAAGCACTTTCAGGATTGCCTGGCGTTCAGTTGGTGTTTTCCCAACCGATTGCAGAGAGGGTCGATGAAATGGTGACGGGTGTTCGCTCACAAGTTGCGATCAAGATCTTTGGCGACGAACTCGCTGATCTCAACCGCCTTTCGGAACAAGCAGCACGTATCCTCAGCAACATGCAGGGCAGCCGGGACATCCGAATCGAGCGCCTGACTGGCCAGCAGTCGCTCACGGTGGACATTGACCGCAAAGCCATTGCTCGCCATGGCCTGAATGTGGCTGACGTGCAGGGCGTGATCGAGAGCGCGATTGGAGGGAAGGACGTGACCACCCTCTACGAAGGTGAGCGCCGCTTCAGCGTGGTAGTGCGTTTCCCAACCGAGGTGCGCAATTCTGCTGAAGCGATTGGTGCCACCCTGCTGCCCACGCCAGGCGGAGCGCTGGTACCGCTGTCCAGCGTCGCCAAGATCAGACTGGTCGATGGCCCCGCCCAGATCAGTCGCGAAAGCGGCAAGCGCCGGGTGGTGATTGGTGCCAACGTCGAGGGGCGTGATTTGGGTGGTTTTGTGGCTGAAGCCCAGCAGCGCCTGGATGCCGAAGTGAAACTGCCCGAGGGCTATTACTTCAAATTCGGTGGCCAGTTCGAGAACATGGAACGCGCCATGGACACCCTGTCGGTCATCGTGCCGCTGACGATTGCTGCGATCTTCTTCCTGCTGTTTTTGCTGTTCAACTCGGTCAAGCTGGCCGGACTGATCATCCTGGTGCTGCCGTTTGCGTCGATTGGTGGCCTGATCGGCCTGTTCGTCACCGGCGAATACCTGAGCGTTCCGGCCTCGGTGGGCTTTATTGCGCTGTGGGGAATTGCAGTGCTCAATGGCGTAGTGCTGGTGACCTGCATCCGCCGTCTGCGCGAGGATGGCATGGACGTGGCCGCTGCCGTGCGCGAAGGCTGCGTGCAGCGTTTCCGCCCCGTGATGATGACCGCCACCGTGGCCTTGCTGGGACTGGTGCCCTTCCTGTTCGCCACCGGCCCGGGTTCGGAAGTGCAGCGGCCGCTGGCCATCGTGGTGATCGGCGGGCTGATTTCGTCCACCCTGCTGACCCTGGTGGTGCTGCCCACGCTGTACCGCTGGTTTGACGAACAACCCACCGAAGCCTGAGGAGACATGCTATGAAAGAAATCCGTGCCATCGTCCGGCCCCAGCGGCTGGAACGCCTGCGGGATGCCCTGCGGGCGATTCCGAACTTTCCTGGCGTGACGATCTACAAGGCGGAGGGCTTCACCGCCCCTGCCGCCGTGGACAAACGCAGCGTGAAAGAAGAGCTGACCGACTTCAGTGGCAAGCTGATGGTCTGCGTGCTGGCCGATGACGACATGGTGGACACCATTCGGGACACCCTCATCGACGCTTGCTGGACCGGCAAGATCGGTGATGGCCTGGTGTGGACGGTGGACATCGCCAGCATTCACCGCATTCGCGACCGGGCGGAGCTGTAGCGGCAAGACAGGAGCAGCAGCCCCGGGGATGGTCGTTTCCCGGGGCGGGGGGACACGGAGGAGTCCACCATCGGATGCATACAATCCGTCGCCCAGACGACATTTCTGGGCCGGGGCCCTCGGTCGCCCCCCCCTACACTCCAACGAATCCCTTTTGACGAGACAGAAATGACCAACGAAGAAATCCTCGCCCAGTTTGGCCCCCGCGAGTCCATGGAATACGACGTGGTCGTGGTCGGCGGCGGCCCCGGTGGCCTGGCCACCGCGATCCGACTCAAGCAACTGGCCGCAGAAAAGGGCCAGGACCTTTCGGTGGTCGTGCTGGAAAAAGGCTCGGAACCCGGCGCGCACATTCTGTCGGGCGCCATCATGGATCCCAAGGCACTGACCGAACTGATCCCCGACTGGAAGGCCAAGGGTGCGCCGCTGAACCAGCCCGTCACCGACGATGCCTACATCTTCCTGGGCGAAAAATCCGCCTTCCGCGTGCCGAACATGTTCCTGCCGCCGTTCGCGCACAACCATGGCAACTACATCATTAGCCTAGGCGCCGTCACCAAATGGCTGGGTGAACAGGCCGAAGCGCTGGGCGTGGAAATCTTCCCCGGCTTCACCGCCGCCGAAGTGCTCTACAACGACGATGGCTCGGTGCGCGGTGTGGCCACCGGCAACATGGGCATCGGCAAGGATGGCGAGCCCACCGAGAACTTCC
>CAZQXQ010000118.1:0-8802 GCA_964597235.1 uncultured Burkholderiaceae bacterium
TCAACCGCATCGTGCTGCGCAGCGCCAGCCTGCTGGGCGCGCCCATCGACGCGGAAGGCGGCTTCGAAATCGCGCGGCGCTCGCGGGGCACGCCGCGCATTGCCAACCGGCTGTTGCGCCGGGTGCGCGACTACGCCGAGGTCAAGGGCGATGGCCGCATCACCGTGGACATCGCCAACCGCGCGCTGGCCATGCTGGACGTGGACCCCGAGGGCTTCGACGTGATGGACCGCAAGCTGCTGGAAGCCGTCATCCACCGCTTTGACGGCGGCCCGGTGGGGCTGGACAACATTGCCGCCAGCATTGGCGAGGAGCCCGGCACCATCGAGGACGTGATCGAGCCCTACCTGATCCAGCAGGGCTACCTGCAGCGCACCCCCCGGGGGCGCATCGCCACGCTGGCGGCCTACCGCCATCTGGGTGTGGCGCCGCCCCAGGCCGCCGGCGGCCCAGTCAACCCGGACGGTGCCGCATGAACAAGTCCTTGTCACCGGCCCGCAAGCGCCAGACCGTCTGGGCTGGCATCGCCCTGGTGGCCGCTGCGGCGGTTTGGGGCTGGACGACCCAGCGCGGCACCCTGGTCGATGCGGTGGCCGTGCAGGCGCAGCCGCTGGTGCGCACGGTGCAGTTTTCTGCGCGGGTGGCGACGCTGTCGCGGGTGGAAATTGGCAGCACCGTGACCGGCCGGGTCGAAGCCGTGCGGGTGCGCGAGGGCGATGCGGTGCGCGCTGGCGACCTGCTGGTGCAGCTGGAGTCCGACGAGGCCCGCGCCGCCCTGGCCCAGGCCGAAGCCACCCAGCGCCAGGCCGAGGCGCGGCTAGCCGGTCTGCGTGGCACCGGTCGCCAGGCCCTGCAAGCCACCCAGGACCAGGCCGAGGCCACCTTGCGCCAGGCCCGAGCCGAGTTGGCGCGGGCGCAGCAGCTGGTGGCGCAGGGTTTTGTCAGCGCTTCCCGCATTGACGAGGCGCAGCGGGTGCTCGATGTGGCGCAGGCGCAGCGCGACGCCGCCCGCGCCCAGGTGCAGGCCAATGCCGAGGCCGGCGCCGACCTGGTCCAGGCCGAGGCGCAGCTGCAATCCGCCCGCGCTACCACCCAGGCGGCCCGCGCCCGGCTGGAACAGACGCTCTTGCGTGCCCCGACCAACGCCCGCGTGCTGACGCGCGAGGTGGAACCCGGCCAGATCGTGCAGCCTGGCAGGGTGCTGCTGCGCCTGGCGCTGGACGGCCCCACCCAGCTCAAGGCCCAGGTCGATGAACGCTTTTTGGCGCAGCTGCAGCCCGGCCAGCCGGCCAGCGTAGTGGCCGACGCCCATGCGGGCCAGCCTTTTGCGGCGCAGGTGCTGTCGCTGTCGCCCTTGGTCGATGCCCAGCGCGGCGCGGTCGAGGTCAAGCTGGCGCTGCCGCAAGCGGCGCCGGCCTTCTTGCGCGAGGACATGACCCTGTCCGTCGAGGTGGAAACGGGCCGCCGCGAGCGCGCGCTGGTGTTGCCGCTGGCAGCCCTGCAGGGCGGTGCGACCGAAACCACCTCCCAAGTCTGGGTGGCCGAGGACGGCCGTGCCCGTTTGCGCCCGGTGGCGCTGGGCCTGCGCACCCTCGAAGCCGCCGAGGTCCGCGAGGGCCTGGCCGAAGGCGCCCAGGTGCTCCTGGCCCCGAACCTGGAGGAGGGCCAGCGGGTGCGCCCCCGGCTGCAGTCGCCGCGCTCGGCCCCGTCTTCCGCGCAGGCAGGTGCTGCCGGTGCGGCGCTGAGCAATGCCATGGGGCGCTAAGCCATGAGCACCGGCAGGACCATGGCCCGCTGGCGTCGCTGGGGTTTCGAGTTGCAAGTGGCCGTGCGCTTCCTGCGCGAGGGCCGCATGCAGACCTTGCTCATCATCGTGGGCGTGGCGGCAGGGGTGGCCGTGGTGGCCTACATCTCGGCGCTCATCACTGGCCTGCAGGCCAGCACGCTCACCAAAACCCTGGGCGCGCAGGCGCATGTGCAGCTGCGCTCGCCGGACGATGTGGTTCTGCCGGCCGCTCGCTTTGAGCCCGGCACGGCCCAGCTCAGCGACACCCAGCCGCGCGCCCAGCGCCTGCGTTCGGTGGTGGGCTGGCAGGCGCTGGTGCCGATTCTGGAAGCGCATCCGCTGGTCGAAGCCGTCTCGCCCATGGCATCCGGCGCCGGCCTGGCCTTGCGCGGCGAGGCGGTGCAGTCGATTGCGCTGCTGGGCGTGGACCTGGACCGTTACGACCGCATCGTCGGCCTGCGTGGCAAGGTGGTGGCCGGTACGGCCCGCCTGGCACCGGGCGAGGCCGTCATTGGCCGCGAGCTGGCCAGCGACCTGGGTGTGCGCCCGGGCGATCGGCTCACCCTGCAGTTCGGCTCGGTGGGGGCGCTGACCGAATCCGTGCGCGTGACGGCCCTGGTGGACCTGGGCGTGCGCGACCTGAACCGCCGCACCGTCATCGTCCCGCTGCGCGCCGCGCAAAGCCTGCTGGGCTTGCCCGGTGGCGTGACCAGCCTGGACCTGCGCCTGCGCGACGTCTGGGCGGCGCAGGACCTGGCCCGCGACTGGCGCCGCCAGTACCCCTATCAGGTGGACAGCTGGCAGGAGAACAACGCCCAGCTGGTGTCCGCGCTGAACGCGCAGTCGGTCAGCACCGCCATCATCCGGGGCGTGGTGCTGGTCGTGGTGGTGCTGGGCATCGCCAGCGTGCTGGTGGTGTCGGTGGTGCAAAAGCACCGCGAAATCGGCATCCTGCGCGCCATGGGCACCACCCGGGGGCAGATCCTGCGGGTGTTTTTGCTGCAGGGCGCCATCGTCGGGGCGGTGGGATCGGCGCTGGGGCTGGCGCTGGCCGTGGCGCTGATCTGGGGCTTCACCACCTTCGTGCGCGGATCGGACGGGCTGCCGCTGTTCAACATTGCTTTGCCTCTGGACATTGCCTGGCGTGTGGCGCTGATTGCCACCGTCTGTGGCGTGCTGGCGGCCATCGCCCCGGCCCGACGCGCCGCCGCGATGGACCCGGCCCAGGCCATTCGAGTGTGAACGGAAGGAGCCAGATGAACGTCGCCTCTTCCTCCCCGCTGGTGCAGTTGCAGGGCCTGCGCAAGACCTACGCCCTGGGCGAGGCCAATGAATTTGAGGTGCTGCACGGTCTGGACCTGCACATCGCGCGCGGCGAGTTCGTTGCGCTGATGGGGCCCTCGGGCTCGGGCAAGAGCACCTTGCTGAACATTCTCGGCCTGCTGGAGCGCGCCACCGCCGGCAGCTACCGCCTGCAGGGCGAGGAAATGCTGGGGCTGGACGATGCGGCGCTGACCCTGCGGCGCCGTGCCACCTTGGGTTTTGTTTTCCAGTTCCACCACCTGCTGCCGGCCTTCACCGCGCTGGAGAACGTGACCCTGCCGGTGCTGATGGCCGAGGGCCATGTCGGCACCGTGCAGCGCGAGCGGGCCCGTGCCCTGCTCGCGGCGGTGGGCTTGGCGAATGTCGAGGGCAAGCGCCCCAGCGAGTTGTCCGGCGGCATGCAGCAGCGCGTGGCCATTGCCCGGGCGCTGGTCATGGACCCGCCGCTGGTCTTGGCCGACGAGCCCACCGGCAACCTGGACCAGGCCTCGTCCAGCGAAGTGTTCGCACTGATGCGCCAGATCCACGCCGAGCGCGGCACCACCTTCCTCATCGTCACCCACGACCCCCGCCTGGGCGCGCGCTGCGACCGCTGCATCGAACTGGTCGATGGCCGCATCGCCCGAGACGAGGCCGTGCGCGCTGAACAAGTAGCGCCGCTGGGTTTTTGAGTTTGGATGCGCCCGCTCACGGGCCGTCAGGTGCTGGTTTCGTCCCGCGCTGCTTCAGCGTCTTCGAGGTGGGAGGTATCGCCCCAGCCCACCAAAGTCTGCCACTGAAAGCGCAAACGCTGTCAATGTGCGAACAAGTGATTACGATGCGGTCATGTACACCATCAAGAAAACCCAGCAGTTCAGCGATTGGATTGACGGTATCAAGGACAACTTGACCCGCATCCGACTCAACAGACGATTGGACAAAGCGCAGCGTGGTCTGCTTGGGGACGTGGCCCCGGTGGGCGAAGGTGTCAGCGAAATGCGCGAGTTCTTCGGCCCCGGCTGGCGCATGTACTACATGCAACGGGGAGATGTATTGATCGTGATGCTGGGCGGTGGTGAAAAAAGCAGCCAAACCGCAGACATTGCCGCGGCTGTTGCCCTGTCCAAAACCCTTGAGGAGTAACTGACGATGAGCGAAAAAACAAAAATTTCCGAGCTGGCCACCTTCGACATGGCAGAAGCGCTGAATACCGAAGAAGATATTGCCAACTACCTGACCTTGGTTCTGGAAGAAGGCGATATGTCCGAGTTCAACCACGCGCTCAATGTGGTGGCCCGTGCGCGGGGCATGACGGCGGTGGCCGAGCAATCGGGCCTGACCCGCGAGGCGCTGTACAAGGCCCTGCGCCCCGAATCACAACCACGCTTTGACACGATTTACCGGGTGTGCAAGGCGCTGGGCGTGCGTCTGGTAGCGCAGACTGCGGCCCATGCTTGAGGCACCACCCATCCTGTCCGTGCTTGGCCCGCCATCAGAGCGTTTTTCAGTGAAATACGTTTTGTCGGTGGTAGTCGAGGTACGCAGCCAGTTGCTGGCTGGGGGGATGCCGCAGCGCTTTGGGCAAACCCAGTGTCGTTTGGTCCTGGCTGGTCAGGCGCGCTGACATTTGCATCTGCCCGCTGCTGTCAAACGTGATTAATCCTTTGTCAAACAGCGCGTCCAAGTTTGCCGATAACAGCAATCCATTGTGGCTGTCGAGCCGTTCTTTGGTGGTCGAGTCAGCCCACGGTTTGACGTGGGAAGCCCGGAGCACTTCGTTGCAGGTCAGACCGGTAACGGCACAGGCACCACCCCACACCTGCATCAAATCCGCCCGAAATTGCCCTTGACCACGCCGTGCATGAACCGTTGATAAGACCGTCGTAACCGGGGTGCTGCCATCCGGCATGTCTTCGGCGGCCAAAGGTTCTGATGGGGCGCACCCAATGGCATCCCTGAGGCGTTGCCACTTCCCTGCTGCTGCTTGGCGTTGAGCGACAGGAATTGCGTCGAGGTACCGCTGGGCCGTTGCCAGATCAAGCTTGGTGTAACTGTTGAACATGGTGAGCAACCTTTGTTGCCCCGGCACCCCTGTGATCACTTCGGGATCCAGTAAAACTGGAGTGCCAAGCCACCAGAAAAACTCGTCCGGACATACCCAGTTGGGAATCCAATGCAGATCGTTGTTCCAGTCTCTCAGAAATTTTTTCTGGTCGCCTCTGTATTGCGTTTGTACATTCGGAACGTTCCAAGCGTCTTGCCACAGGGTGTGTAACGACAGCTGTTGAGCAATCGCCTTACGCTGCGGCTTGTGGTGATCCTCGAAGAGCCCCATCGCATTGCCTGCAATACCGACCAGATACTGCCTCCCGCCGTGCGAGGCCGTCATGAAGACAAACGTCTGCCCGGCGTTTTCATCCAGCGGTGCATTGCCAATACCTTCAGTGTGAAACACGCGGTAGTGCTGTCCGTTACTGGCGGTCAGCTGCATCCGTGTCGAGTTGTTCCACTCCTCGTGGCCGTAACCCGTCTTCTGTGGGTAGCCGCTGGTAGCCTTAACACCCGAGGGGCGTTGATAGGCTGCGGTGTTCCAAAAAACGGGCTTTTGAACAAAAAGTGCCATAGTTTCTGCCTCTCAAAAATCATTCTGTTGATGCGGACAGTTGCCGAAGCCAGGGCAGAGCCAGCCACTGCGAGCAAAACCCGCTATGCCGTAGTTTCGTCCAAACTGCCAAGGTCCAGGTGGCTGGTGTCGCCCCAGCCCACTAGGGTGAGGCCCTCGCCGGTCCACAGCAGGCGGTTGATGGCGGCATTGGCCAGCGACCAGGTGCGCGGCGCCTGCAGGTCCTGGCGGGTGGCCAGGCGGTAGAGGATGTCCATCACCCCGCCGTGGGCCACCAGCACCACCAGCTCGCCGGGGTGGGCCTGGGCGATGGTTGCGGTGATGGCTGCGATGCGCGCCTGAAGCTGGCGCAGCGATTCGCCCCCCTCGGCGGCAAAGTCCGGGTCGCGCTGGCGCCAGCGGCGGGCTTCTTCGGGGTGGCTCTGTTCGATGTCGGCAAATGTGCGCCCCTGCATCCAGCCAAAGCTGCGCTCGCGCAGGTGCTCGGTGGTGCGCAGCGGGGCGCCGGTGGTTTGGGCGATGGCCTGCGCGGTGACCAGGGCGCGCGCCAGGTCGCTGCTGTAGATGGCGGCCACGGGTTCGTCGGCCAGGGCCCGGCCGGCCTGGGCGGCTTGCCAGAGGCCGCGCTCGTTCAGCGGAATGTCCAGGTGGCCCTGCAGGCGGGTGTCCACATTCCAGGCGGTTTCTCCGTGGCGGATGGCGATGAGGCGGGTGGTGTCCACGAGGGGCTCCAAGGGCGAAGGGTCAATCAAAAACGGGGCAAGGCGGGGTGGGGCAGGGTGCTCGGCAGGGCCGGGAAGCGTGATCGGGCCTTGGCAAGGATAATTGCGGGCTTTTAGCCCCAGTTATGCACGCCACCACCGAAACCCCCTCCTGGACTGCCGAGGACGCCCCCGAAGGCGCCCCCGAAGCCGCCCACACCGTCAAGATCGAGCGCGAGCTCCACAAGCTGGAAAAGCGCCTGTGCCGTCAGGTGGGGCAGGCGATCATGGATTTCAACATGATCGAGGAGGGCGACCGGGTCATGGTCTGCGTCTCTGGCGGCAAAGACAGCTACGGCATGCTGGACATTCTGCGCAAGCTGCAGGCCCGCGCGCCCATCCAGTTCGAGCTGATCGCCGTCAACCTGGACCAGAAGCAGCCGGGTTTTCCGGCGCATGTGCTGCCCGAGTACCTGCAGGGCATCGGCGTGCCCTTCCACATCGAGACGCAAGACACCTACAGCATCGTCAAGAAGGTGATCCCTGAGGGCAAGACCATGTGCAGCCTGTGCAGCCGCCTGCGCCGGGGCATCCTGTACCGCGTCGCCGACGAGCTCAAGGTCACCAAGATCGCGCTGGGCCACCACCGCGACGACATCCTGCAGACCTTCTTCCTCAACATGTTCTTCGGCGGCAAGCTCAAGGGTATGCCCCCGAAGCTGATGAGCGACGACGGCGGCCACATGGTGATCCGCCCGCTGGCCTATGTGGCCGAAAAAGACCTGACCCGCTGGGCCGAGCACCGCGAATTCCCCATCATCCCCTGCACCCTCTGCGGCAGCCAGGAGAACCTGCAGCGCAAGCAGATCGGCAACATGCTGCGGGAGTGGGAGAAAAAGCACCCTGGCCGCATCGAGAACATGTTCGCCGCGCTGCAGAACGTGGTGCCCTCGCACCTGATGGACCACAGCAAGTTCGATTTCAAGGGCCTGCAGATCACGGGCGTGGCCGACGAAGATGGTGACAAGGCCTTTGACACCGAGGAATTCCCCACCCCCTCCCTGCCCGGCCTGTCGGTCGTGAGCCTGTAAGCCCTTTCGCCTGGAGCCCCCCAGGACCACCCCCCGCATTCCCGAATTGCTGCTGCCCGCCGGATCGCTCGACAAGATGCGCGCTGCTTACGACTTTGGTGCCGATGCCGTCTATGCCGGCCAGCCCCGCTACAGCCTGCGTGCGCGTAACAACGAATTCCGCCTGGAGCAGATCGGGCAGGGCATCGCCGAGGCCCATGCCCGTGGCAAGAAGTTCTTTGTGACCAGCAACCTGATCGCGCACAACGACAAGATTCGCACCTACCTGCGCGACATCGAGCCCGTGATCGCCATGAAGCCCGACGCGCTGATCATGGCCGATGCCGGCCTGATCATGATGGTCAAGGAAAAATGGCCCGAGCAGGCCATCCACCTCTCGGTGCAGGCCAACACCACCAACTACGCCGCCGTGAAGTTCTGGCAGAAGATGGGCGTGGAGCGCATCATCTTGTCGCGCGAGCTGAGTCTGGACGAGATCGAAAAGATCCGCCAGGAATGCCCGGACATGGAACTCGAAGTGTTCGTGCACGGCGCGCTGTGCATTGCCTACTCGGGCCGCTGCCTGCTGTCGGGCTACTTCAACCGCCGCGATCCCAACCAGGGCACCTGCACCAACGCCTGCCGCTGGGAGTACAAGACCCAGGCCTCCGACACCGACCCCAGCACCGGCGAGGCCATTGCCTCCCGCATGGACACGGGCTTCAACTTCGCCGCCGCGCAACAAGAGGCTGAACAGGCTTTCTCCACCTGCGGCGATGGCAATCGTCACCCGGCGGCCGACAAGGTCTATCTGATCGAAGAACTTGGCCGCCCTGGCGAGCTGATGCCCATCATGGAAGACGAGCACGGCACCTACATCATGAACAGCAAGGACCTGCGCGCCGTCGAGCATGTGGCGCGGCTGACCGAGATCGGCGTCGATTCGCTCAAGATCGAGGGCCGCACCAAGAGCCTGTACTACGTGGCCCGCACCGCCCAGGTGTACCGCCGCGCGATCGACGATGCCGTGGCCGGCCGCCCCTTCAACCCCGAGCTGCTGGCCGAGCTGGAAGGCCTGGCCAACCGCGGCTATACCGGCGGCCTGCTGCAGCGCCGCCCGGCCCAGGCCTACCAGAACTACGAGACTGGCCATTCCGTGGCTCACCGCAGCATGTTCGTGGGCGAGGTGCGTGCGGCCCAGGACGGCTGGGCCGAGATCGAGACCAAGAACCGCTTCGCCGTCGGCGATCTGCTGGAAGTGATTCACCCCAGCGGCAACGTCAAGCTGCGCCTGGAGCAGATGCGCAACGCCGAGGGCGA
>CAZQXQ010000119.1:0-8674 GCA_964597235.1 uncultured Burkholderiaceae bacterium
GAGTGCCTGTCTTGAAAACCGTATTTGTCCTCAATGGCCCCAACCTGAACCTGCTTGGCACCCGTGAGCCGGCGGTGTATGGGGCCCAGACCCTGGCCGATGTGGAGCAGCTCTGCGCCGAGGCCTGTGCCCGTCATGGCTTTGCGCTGCGCTTTCACCAGAGCAACCACGAAGGCGCCTTGGTGGACTGGATCCACGAAGCCGGTCGCCTGCACGCTGCGGGTGAATTGGCCGGCCTGGTGCTGAACGCCGGCGCCTACACCCACACCAGCGTGGCGCTGCTGGATGCCGTCAAGGGCACGGGCGTGACGCTGATCGAGCTGCACATCAGCAACGTTTTTGCCCGCGAGGCCTTCCGCCACCATTCCTACCTCTCCAGCGCTGCAAAGGCTGTGATGTGCGGTTGGGGCGTGCAGGGCTATGCCATGGCCATCGACGGCCTGGCTCGGCTGTAAGGGGAGCGGCCATGCACGATTCACACATCGCCCGGCAAGTGGCGGCCCTGGAAGCCCGGTCCCAGCGTTTCACCACCCCTTGCGGCGACGGCACCATCGCCTGGCGCGTGTGGGGGCAGGGCGCCTCCCAGCGCCCGCCTGTGGTCCTATTCCATGGTGGCAGCGGCAGCTGGACCCATTGGGTGCGCAATATTGAGCCGTTGGTGGCTCAGGGATTGGAACTCTGGATTCCTGACTTGCCGGGTTTCGGCGACTCGGCCAATCCGCCCACCGGCAGCGATGCCGACGCGCTGGTGGCGCCGTTGTCCGAAGGCCTGCGCCGCTTGATGGGCGAGCGGCCGTTTGACCTGGTCGGCTTTTCGTTTGGCGGCCTCACCTCCGGGTTGCTGATGGCCGCCAATCCGCTGGCGCAGCGCCTGGTGCTGGTCGGCGCTCCGGCAATGGGCGTGGTGCCTGAGCGCCAGTTCGAACTCAAGGCCTGGCGCCATCTCACCGACCCCGCCGAGCAGGAAGCCGTGCACCGTTACAACCTGGCCGCGCTGATGCTGCACGACCCGGCACAGATCGACGGTTTGGCCCTGCACACCCATGTGGCCAACATGCAGCGCGACCGGATGCCGCGCCGCCGCCTGGCCCACACCGACATCCTGGCCCGTTCGCTGCCCCGCGTGGCCTGCCCGGTGCATGCGATTTACGGCCAGCACGATGCGCTGTACAAGGCCTGGATCCACCAGCTGGAAGACGCCTACGCCGCTACCGTGCCCGACTTTCGGGGCTTTGCGCTGGTGCCCAACGCCGGGCACTGGGTGCAGTTCGAGGCGCCCGAGGCCTTTCACACTGCCTTGCTGGCCGCACTGGCCTGAGTCTGGCCCTCGCCCCGGGGTGGAGCGGGGCGGAAAAAGCCATCCAGCAGGGGCAGCAGCGTCGGAAATTCCTGCGCAAAGCGGGCGCGCTGCACCCAATAGGCCTCGCAGGCCACGGCAAAGAACTCTGCTGGCGCTGTGGCACCGTATCCGTCCAGCCAGGGGGCGGGGGCGCCAAAGCGCTCATGGCGGATGACGGCTTCGCGAAAGTCCTGGTAGGCCTGTTCCCAGGCATCCCGCCAACGGCGCCGCGCGGCACTGGCCGACTCCAGGCCCAGAAAACCGCTGGGCAGTGGCGGAAAGCCGTCCGCCTCACCATTGCGCAGGTCCAGCTTGTGCGCGAATTCGTGGATCACCAGGTTCACGCCCTGGGCCGCATCCTCGGGCGCACTGGCCACGTCGGGCCAGCTGAGCATGACCGGGCCGCCGTCCATGGCCTCGCCGGCCAGCACCTCGTCATGCTGGTGCACCACGCCTGCTCTATCGGTGAATTGCCGCCGTGCTACGGCCTGCGCTGGGTGGACGACGATGCCGACAAAGTCCCCGTACCAATCCAGGGCTTCGGATGGCGGGCCAAAGTGGAGCAAGGGCAGGCAGGCCTGGGCGGCGATCGCCAGCGCCATGGCGTCGGTCACTGCCAGGCCATGGGCGCCATGAAATTCCTTGCGGTGCAGAAACTCAGCGCACAGCGCGCGCAGTCGGGCCTGTTCTTCCAAGCTCAGGGCCGCCAGAAAAGGGTGGTGCTGGACGGTAGCGAGCCACAGGCCTGCTTCAATGTGGGGCCTTGGGGCGGTGCGGGCGCGCAGCCAGTGGCGCAGGCGCTTCCAGAACGGCATGGCAGATCAGCCCTGCGCCGAGGCGGAGAGGGGCCACCAGGGCACTGGTAGGCGCTGCCAGCCGTCCGTCGCTTTCCAGCGCAGCACTTCGGCGCGCGGCGGGGTGGCGGCGGCATCCCAGTCGCTGAGCACCCAGCGATCGCGGCTTGCGTCCAGCTTGTGATGCGCCGGTCGGTGGGTGTGGCCGTGGACCAGGGTGCCGGCCTGGGCGGCATCCAGCCAGGCCAGGGCAGTGGCGGTATCCACATCGGCATAGACGGCGCCAGACTGCTTGCGGGCCTCGCTCTCGGTGCGAATGCTCCGGGCCTGGGCACGGCGGGTGGCCAGGGGTTGGGCCAGAAAGCCCTGTTGCCAGGCAGTGCTGCGGGCCTGCACGCGAAAGCGTTGGTAATCCACATCGTCCACGCAGAGGGCATCGCCGTGGCTGAGCAGCAGGCGCTCGCCCTGGGGCAGGACCAGCACGGTGGGGTCGGCCAGGCCCTTTAAGCCGGTGGTCTGCAAAAACCGCGAACCTGCCAGGAAGTCGCGGTTGCCGGCCATGAAATGCAGCGGGCGCAGCCGGCTGGCTTCGCGCAGCAAACGGCAGATCGGGGCCTCAAAGCTGTCCGCTTCGTCCAGGCTGTCGTCGCCGACCCAGACTTCGAAGATGTCGCCCAGCAAGAACACTGCATCGGCATCGGTGCGGGCCAGGTAGTCCGCGAACGCGGCCAGCGTGGCTGGCTCGCTGGCCTGCAGATGCAGGTCCGACAAAAAATCGACCGTGCGCCAGTCAGAGGGTGCGGTCAGTACCTCGAACCGGGGCACGGTCATGGTCACGCGCAGCGCAGGGGGATCAGAGGGCGACGGCCTTCTCGATCACCACATCGTCCTTCGGCACGTCGTCGTGGAAGCCCTTGCGGCCGGTCTTCACGGCCTTGATTTGGTCCACGATCTCGGTGCCCTTGACCACCTTGCCGAACACGGCATAGCCCCAGCCCTGCATGGAGGGGGCAGTGTGGTTCAGGAAGCCGTTGTCGGCCACGTTGATGAAGAACTGTGCGCTGGCCGAGTGCGGGTCGCTGGTGCGGGCCATGGCGATGGTGTAGGGGCTGTTCTTCAGGCCGTTGTTGGCTTCGTTCTGGATGGGGGCGTCGGTGGGCTTTTGGTTCATGCCCGGCTCGAAACCGCCGCCCTGGACCATGAAGTTGTTGATCACGCGGTGAAAGATGGTGTTGTCGTAGTGGCCCTTCTTCACGTAGGCGAGGAAGTTTTCGACGGTCTTCGGTGCCTTGTCGGCATCGAGTTCGAGGGTGATGACACCGTAACCGGCGATATGGAGTTCGACTTGGGGTTGGCTCATGGCGTTGCTTTCAAGAAAAAACAGGGGGAAATCCGGGCAAGCCCGGGGCGTTAGGGGAGCAGGGTGGCCGACCGGATGGTCACGGGCGTGAGGGGCACGTTCTGGTGCATGCCCCGGTTGCCGGTGGCCACGCCCTTGATCTTGTCCACCACTTCGGTGCCCTTGACCACCTTGCCGAACACGGCATAGCCGTGGCCGTCAGGCTGGGGGGCGTTGAGCATGGCGTTGTTCACCACATTGATGAAGAACTGGGCCGTGGCCGAGTTGGGATCGCTGGTGCGCGCCATCGCGATGGTGTAGCGCTCGTTCTTGAGGCCGTTATTGGCTTCGAGTGGGATGGCCGCACGGGTAGGCTTTTGCTGCAGGTCCGCGGTAAAGCCACCGCCCTGGACCATAAAGCCATCGATCACGCGGTGAAACACTGTGCCGTCGTAGTGCTTGTCCTTGACGTATTGCAGGAAGTTGTCCACGGTTTTGGGCGCCTTGGCGGGGTTCAGTTCCAGCACGATGTCGCCCAGGCTGGTGCTCAGTTTGACCTGGGGTGCAGTTTGGGCCAAGGCGGGATTTGCTATCGAAAAGAGAGCTACTACCGCAGCCCCCACGGCCTGCAAGCCTATTTTTCTTCGGGAAATCATCCAATCACTCCTTCGAAAAAGATCTGCCACTGGTTGCCACGGCGGGTCCAGTACTGGCGTTTGACGGGGCCGGTGCGGGCGCCCTCGGCGACCTCGCCAAAGGTGACGACCATGGTGTCGGCCGTGTCGGTCCAGCGCAGCGTGGCCTTGTCCTTGAGCTGCAGCGGGCGGCCGCGCAGGGCCTGGGTCTCGGCGTGCAGCTGGGTGCTCCATTCGTGCAGGGCCTTGTTTTTCAGCCCCTGGAAGTCGGGGGCGTAAAAGCCCAGCAGCTTTTGCAGGTCGCCCTGGGATTTGGCGGTACGCCATTCGTCCAGCACCTTGTCGAAGGATTTGCGCTCGGCCTGGATCTGGTGGGCTTGTGCCCAATCCAGCTGTTTGGCAATCACCACCGGGGTGGAGCGGGGCTCCACCGTGCGCAGCAGCCGTTCCAGGTCGGGGTTGGCCAGCACCAGGCAGCCGTCGCTGGCCAGGGGCGCGCGGGAGAACTGCTCGGACGGCGTGCCGTGCAGCCAGATCCCGCTGCCGGTCTTGCCGCGCAGCTGGTCCAGCGGGTTGGGGTAGTTGATGGGCAGGGCGCCTGCGCCATAAAAGTCGCGCAGTGTGGCGGGGTCGAGCCGACTGGTGATGAAGTAAATGCCCAGCGGCGTGCGCTGGTCACCCTCGGCGACTTTTTCGGTGCCCAGCTTGCCGACCGAGGCGTAGTAGTCCGCCACCAGCTGCAGTCCCTGGGGCGTGTTCTGAAACAGGTATAGGCGCGAGCGGCTGGCATCCACCGCAATGGCGTGCTTGTAGCGTGGGGCCAGTTCCAGGAACTGGGTGGGAATGCTGCCGGCGGGGGGGCGGTGCTTTTGCGCCGCGATGCGCTGGCGGGATTCCTGGCGCAGGTCGCTCAGGGTGGATTGGGCGTCGGGAATGGCGCCCGCGATGCTCCCGGGCACATCGCCCAGCTGCCGTACCGGGCGGATGCGGGCGGCGTGCAGGTCACCCAACGTCAACTGGGCCAGTTGGAAGTTGGGATGGTCGCGCACCAGGCTTTCGGCTTTGGCCAGCGCTTCGCGGCCCTTGCCCTGGCTGGTCAGGCGCAGCACTTCGAGCAGCCGCGCCTCGGCCTGGCCGTCGCGCAGTGCTAAGCCGGGGTCCGTGTGTCCCTTGTCTTGGGCAAACGCCAAGCCAGCAACCAGCAGACCGCCCAGCAGGGTCCACAGGGTGGCACGTTGCCGCCAGGGGGATTTCCTCGTCAGATACATCCGGTTTCCGTCACGTCCCAGAAAACAAACGGCCCAAGCTGAAAAGCCCGCAAACGCGGGCCCGTTGCGGTGGTGCGGCGCTTCAAGTGCCCGAGCTTTCACGCACGATTTTCCAGCTGCCATCGCTGCGGACCAAGTCCAGGGTTTTACGGCTGCTCACATTCAGGGCGTCGGCGCTGTACGCCTGCTTGAACTGCGCGGTGGCCTTGTCGCCCTTGACGGTCACTTTCATGTCGGAGAGCTTCACGCTGATCTTGGACTTGCCCATGATTCGGGACTCGCGCTCCTTTTCCCAGGCGCTGCGGGACTTGCCGCCCGGCGGGGTGAAGGTTTTATCGTACGCGGCCATATAGCCTTTCATGTCCTTGCCAGCCCAGGCGGCGGCCCAGGCATTGATCGCTGCCGTGGCGGCCTGGACATTGCTGTCTTTGGCCGCCGACTCTGTCGCTGCGGCGGGCGTGGCGGCGGGGGCTGCTGCTGCCACTGTCGGGGGCGCTGCAGGAGTGGCCGCCGCAGGCGCTGCGCTGGCGGACTTGCTGCTGGTGGCAGGGGTGGACGATGGGCTCACGGCCGCTGTGGTGGGCGACGGGGCGGGCGTGGCCGCAGCGGGCGTACGGGCTGTCGTCGTGTTGGCCGTTGTATTGGCCGTTGTATTGGCCGCCGCGCGGCTGCCGGCCTTGGCGCCCGCTTCGCCGGAGAACAGTTCGCGGATCAGGGCGAGCTTGGGCTTGACGGTGCTGGCATTGCTTTGGTCCAGCTGCAGGGCCTTGTTGTAGGCCTGGCTGGCCAGCTTGGCGTAGATGTCGCCCAGGTTTTCGTGGGCAGTGGCATAGCTGGGGTTGGTGCGAATGGCCATGTCCAGCGCCGTACGGGCCTTGTCCAGCTGGTTCTGGTTGGCGTAGAGCACGGCCAGGTTGTTGTAGGGCTCGGGCAGTTCGGGATAGTCTTCCGTCAGCTTGCTGAAGGTGGCGATGGCATCATTGTGCTTGCCGGCTTCAGTCTGGGCCACGCCGCGCAGGAAACGCAGTTGCGGATCGCGCGGGGTGGCTGTCAAACGCTGGTCCACGCGCGCCAGGGCATCGGTGGCCTTGCCCGCCTTGAGCAGTTGCTGGATTTCCGCATAGTCGCTGGCAAACGCCAGAGGACTGGCGCAGCAGACGGATAAAACCAGCAGGCGCAGAAGTCGGGAGAGGGGGCGGCAAGCGTGCGTCATGGCGGAGGAAATCGGTTAAAAAATCAGGCCCGCAGGGGGCCTTATACTGCGGCGGATTGTAGCCGAGGGGGTGTCTCTGCCCACTGTTCCACGGGACTCCCAAGCCCCTGTCCCTGTCCGCAAATCTCCGTGCGGAACCGGACCTCGCCCCGCGCCACGCCCCCCACCCTGTACCGAAATCCCATGAGTTTGCGCATCTACAACACGCTGTCGCGTGCCTTGGAAGACTTTTCCCCAATCGAGCCCGGCCATGTCCGCATGTACGTCTGCGGCATGACGATTTACGACCTGTGCCACATCGGCCATGCCCGCATGATGATGGCCTTTGATGTGGTGCAGCGCTGGTTCAAGGCCAGCGGCCTGCGCGTGACCTATGTGCGCAATATCACCGACATTGACGACAAGATCATCAAGCGCGCGCTGGAGCGGGGCATGACCATCCGCCAGCTCACCGACGAGATGATCGCCGCGATGCACCAGGACATTGCCCAGCTGGGCATCGAGCCGCCCACCGTCGAGCCCCGGGCCACCGAATATGTGCCGCAGATGCTGGCCTTGATCGGCCAGCTGCAGGGCAAGGGCCTGGCCTACGCCTCGGGCAATGGCGACATGAACTACGCCGTGCGCAAGTTCCCGGGTTACGGCAAGCTTTCGGGCAAGTCGCTCGACGAGCTGCGCGCTGGCGAGCGCGTGGCGGTGCAGGAGGGCAAGGAAGACCCGCTGGACTTTGTGCTCTGGAAAGCCGCCAAGCCCGGTGAGCCGCCCGAGGCACAGTGGGCCAGCCCGTTTGGCACCGGTCGTCCCGGCTGGCACATCGAATGTTCGGCGATGAGCTGCGCCACCCTGGGCGAGAGCTTTGACCTGCATGGCGGCGGTGCCGACCTGCAGTTCCCGCACCACGAGAACGAAATCGCCCAGAGCGAAGGTGCCACCGGCAAGCCCCTGGCGCGCTTCTGGGTCCACAACGGTTTCGTGCGGGTGGACAACGAGAAGATGAGTAAGTCGCTCGGTAACTTCTTCACTATCCGCGAGGTGCTGGCTAAGTACGACCCCGAGACCGTGCGCTTTTTCATCGTGCGCACCCATTACCGCAGCCCGCTGAACTACAGCGACGCCCATTTGGACGACGCCCGCAGCGCGCTCAAGCGTCTTTATACCGCGCTGGACGCCGTGGCGCCGCAGACCCCCGCCGCCATTGACTGGACCGAGCCTCACGCCGCCCGCTTCAAGGCGGCGATGGATGAAGACTTTGGCACGCCCGAAGCCGTGGCCGTGCTGTTCGATCTGGCCACCGAGGTCAACAAGACCCGTTCACCCGCGCTGGCGGGCTTGCTCAAGGCGCTGGGTGATTGCCTGGGGCTCTTGCAGGGCAACCCCAAGGCATTTTTGCAGGCCGGTGCCAGCCTGAGCGAAAGCGACATTCAGTCACGCATTGCTGATCGCGCTGCGGCGAAGGCGGCCAAGAACTTTGCCGAGGCCGACCGCATCCGCCAGGAGCTGTTGGCCCAAGGCATCGTGCTCAAGGACGGCCCGGCAGGTACCACCTGGGAGGCCGCCCAGTGATGCCTTGTCTTGTGGGTAGAGACCAGCCCGTGCCGGGGGGCAAGCATGCCCGCCCCTGAACCCCAAATCCCCGCCGGGCTGACGTCGGGCGCCCAGGAGCTGGCCACGCCCGCCTATTGGGCTGAAGCCTGCAAATACCTGGTCAAGAAAGACCGGGTGATGAAGCGCCTGATTCCGCAGCTGGGCGATGCGCGCCTGCGCACCCGGGGCGATGCGTTTGCCACCCTGGCGCGCAGCATCATCGGCCAGCAGATTTCCGTCAAAGCCGCCCAGAAGGTCTGGGAGCGTTTTTCTGCACTGCCGACCGTGATGGCGCCCGACCAGGTGCTCAAGCTCAAGGTGGATGACATGCGGGCGGCAGGGCTGTCGGCCCGCAAGATCGACTATCTGGTGGACCTGGCCCTGCATTTCGAATCGGGCCAGCTGCATGTGCGCGACTGGGAGGCCATGGACGACGAGGCCATCATTCGCGAGCTGGTCGCCATTCGGGGCGTGGGCCGCTGGACGGCCGAAATGTTCCTGA
>CAZQXQ010000120.1:0-8649 GCA_964597235.1 uncultured Burkholderiaceae bacterium
CCACAGCAGGCGGGCGGCGCGCATCTTGGCGATTTCCAGGTAGAAGTTCATGCCCACCGCCCAGAAGAAGCTCAGGCGGCCGGCGAAATCGTCCACGTCCATGCCCTTGGCGATGGCGGTCTTCACGTATTCCTTGCCATCGGCCAGCGTGAAGGCCAGCTCCAGCGCCTGGTTGGCGCCGGCTTCCTGCATGTGATAGCCCGAGATCGAGATCGAGTTGAACTTGGGCATGTTCTTGCTCGTGTACTCGATGATGTCGCCAATGATCTTCATCGATGGCTTGGGCGGGTAGATGTAGGTGTTGCGCACCATGAACTCTTTCAGAATGTCGTTCTGAATCGTTCCGGAAAGCTGGTCTTGGCGCACGCCCTGCTCTTCCGCCGCCACCACATAGCCGGCCAGCACGGGCAGCACGGCGCCGTTCATGGTCATCGAGACCGACACCTTGTCCAGCGGGATCTGGTCGAACAGGATTTTCATATCCTCGACAGAATCGATGGCCACGCCGGCCTTGCCTACGTCGCCTGTAACGCGGGGATGGTCGGAGTCGTAGCCGCGGTGGGTGGCCAGGTCAAACGCCACCGATACGCCCTGCCCGCCAGCGGCCAGCGCCTTGCGGTAGAAGGCATTGGATTCTTCAGCCGTCGAAAAGCCCGCGTACTGGCGGATGGTCCAGGGCCGCACCGCGTACATGGTGGCCTGCGGGCCGCGCACATAGGGCTCAAAACCCGGCAGGGTGTTGGCGTAGGGCAGATGGGCCGTGTCTTCGGCGGTGTAGAGCGGTTTGACCGTGATGCCGTCGGGCGTGACCCAGTTCAGGGCATCCAGATTGCCGCCAGGAGCAGATTTGGTGGCGGCCTTGGTCCAGGCTTCCAGGCTGGCGGGGGCAAATTCAGAGGGGTTGTTCGATGTCGGGTCACTCATGGCGGGAGCATCTCCAAAGAGGTCGTGTGATGGCGAAGTCGGTCGTTTTCCCGACGCGGCGCAAAGTTTACATCATTCATAATTATGAATTAAAAATACCCAAAGCCCTACAATCCCGCCATGTCTGCTGTCACCCTCACCCCCCGCGCCCTGTACGAAGAAGTGGCCGAGCAATTGCGCCAACGCATCTTTCGCCGCGAGCTCGAACCGGGCAGCTGGATCGACGAAATGAAGATTGCCGAGGAGTTCGGCATCAGCCGAACGCCGTTGCGCGAGGCGCTGAAGGTGCTGGCGGCCGAAGGTCTGGTCACGATGAAGGTACGCCGTGGCGCCTATGTGACGGAAATGTCGGAAAAGGACTTGCGGGATGTTTATCACCTGCTGTCGTTGCTGGAAAGCGACGCGGCTGGGGTGGTGGCCAGCCGCTTGCAAGACAGCGGGCTGGCGCAGCTGAAAGCACTGCACGCCGAACTGGAGGCCGCCAGCCAGGATCGTGAGCGGTTCTTTGCTGTGAACGAACGCTTTCACCTGCTGCTGCTGGAATTGGCCGACAACCGCTGGCGCAGCCAGATGGTGGAAGACCTGCGCAAGGTGATGAAGCTCAACCGGCATAACTCCTTGCTCAAGCAGGGGCGGATCGAGGATTCGCTGCGGGAGCACCGCGCCATCATGGCAGCGCTGGCGGCCCACGATGCAGTGGGCGCCACCCGGGCCATGCAAGACCATTTCGCCCAGGGCTTGGAAGCGGCCAGCTGATGCCGCTCAGTGCGGCGTTTGCGCAACACTGCTGCACAGGATTTGATGCATATCAATTCAGAACCTCGGCGACCGCAGTTCAATCGCACTCAGGGAATGTTCCCTTGACTTTTGCATGGATCCAATATGAAAAAACACGCTCTTGTCGCCGCCTTGCTGGGTTCTTGCCTGGGCGTTTCTGCTTTTGCCCAGTCTGCTTTCACCGAAGGCTCCTGGTTGGTGCGTGCCCGTGCCGTGCACTTGGACAGCAGCAATGGCGACTCCACCGGTCTGGGTCTGTCTATCAATAACAAATGGCTCCCGGAAGTCGATGTCAGCTACTTCTTCAACAAGAACGTGGCTGCTGAGCTGATCCTGACGGTGCCGCAAAAGCAGACGCTGTCGTCCAACGGCGCTGCCATCGGCTCCTTCAAGCACCTGCCCCCCACGCTGACGCTGCAGTACCACTTTGATGCCCCTGGCTTTAAGCCGTACGTGGGTGCCGGTATCAACTACACCCGCCTGAGCTCGGTGAACCTGCCCGCCGGTGTAACCGTGGACCGCAACAGCTTTGGCCCCGCTCTGCAAGTGGGCGTGGACATTCCTCTGGCCAAGAACCTGTACCTGAATGTCGATGTGAAGAAGGTTTACATCCGCACCGACGTGTCGGCCGTTGGCGCAAAGATTGGCGAATTCAAGGTCGATCCAATCCTGGCTGGGGTGGGTCTGGGCTGGCGCTTCTGATTGCCGGTACGGTGACCTTGGGTTGAAGGCAGGCACTATCGGCCCGCGTTGAACCCCACGGTGGCGCGCTGAACCTGAGAAGGTCGGCGCGCCGTTTGCTTTGGGCAATTGACAGAATGGCATGCGCGACAATGGCGCATGAATACCCGCGAAGCCCTATCGCCGGAAAGGCAATCCCTCTTACCCCCTCCCCCAACCAGCCCCTGGCGCATGAGCGTGGCCCCCATGCTCGATTGGACAGACCGGCATTGCCGGTTTTTTCACCGCCTGCTGACCCGCAAAACCTTGCTCTACACCGAGATGGTGACCACAGGCGCCCTGCTGCATGGCGATGTGGCGCGCCATCTGCGCTTTAACGCCGAAGAGCATCCCGTAGCGCTACAGTTGGGCGGCAGCGAACCCGCCGACCTGGCCCAGGCCGCAAAACTGGGCGTGCAATGGGGTTATGACGAAATCAACCTCAATTGTGGCTGCCCTAGCGAGCGAGTCCAGCGCGGTGCCTTTGGCGCCTGTCTGATGAATGAGCCCCAACTGGTGGCGGACTGCGTCAAGGCGATGGTGGATACCGTCCCCGAAACCCCCGTCACCGTCAAGCACCGCATCGGCATCGACCGCGAGGAGAGCTATAGCTTTGTCCGCGACTTTGTGGGCACCGTCGCCGAGGCGGGCTGCAGCGTGTTCATCGTGCATGCCCGCAATGCCTGGCTCCAAGGTCTGAGCCCCAAAGAGAATCGCGAAATTCCGCCGCTGCGCTACGACATCGTGGGCCAGCTCAAGCGGGAGTTTCCTCATCTGACGATTGCTATCAATGGCGGCATCAAGACGGACGATGTGGTGGAAGACCAACTAACCCTTCTCGACGGTGTAATGGTTGGTCGTGAGGCGTATCACAACCCCTGGTGGCTGGCGTCCTGGGACGCCAGCTATTTTGGCCAACCCAACAATGACCTCGCCCGCGAGGCCGTGGAAGAAGCCATGGTCGCCTACATGGAACGCGAATCCGCTGACCACGGAACACCTTGGTATCCGATTGCTCGGCACATGCTGGGCCTGCGGCACGGCCTTCCAGGTGCTCGCCGCTGGCGTCAGCATTGGAGTGACCATCGCTTGAAAGATCTCTCTGCGCGGGAGGTTCACCGTCGTGTCTGGACTCTGATTGATGACTTTTGATTTAAATTGTTTATGTAAATTATGTAAGTTACATTGAGTAATTTTCATTTCATGGCCCATCCAAGGTGTCGCCTGAGCGATACGAAATTGGTGCTGTTTCAGATTAGACCTTCCAGGCTGGGTTAATTTACTGTGGACCGATCCGTGCAACAGCTGTTATATTGCACTGCAACATTTTTCTCTAATCCCCATGCTGTACACCCTGTTTGAAACCCAACGCTCCCTGATGGAGCCCTTCTCTGACTTTGCCCAGGCAGCCTCCAAGCTCTACAGCAATCCGCTGTCGCCTTTCAGTCAAGTTCCCATGGCTCAGCGCGTGTCTGCGGCCTACGACCTGCTCTATCGCCTGGGCAAAGACTACGAAAAACCAGAATTCGGCATCACCACGGTCAACGTGGATGGTGTGGACGTAGCCATCCACGAGCGCGTGGAAATCAACAAGCCTTTCTGTGAACTGCGCCGCTTCAAGCGTTTCTCGGACGATCCAGAGACCCTGCGCAAGCTCAAGATCCAACCGGTGGTCCTGGTGGTTGCTCCGCTGTCGGGCCACTACGCCACCCTGCTGCGCGACACCGTGCGCACCCTGCTCAAAGACCACAAGGTCTATATCACCGACTGGCGCAATGCCCGCCTGGTGCCCCTGTCCGAGGGCGAATTCCACTTGGACGACTATGTCAATTACGTTCAGGAATTCATCCACCACCTGCAGGCCAAGTACGGTAACTGCCACGTGATCAGCGTGTGCCAGCCCACGGTTCCTGTGCTGGCTGCCGTATCGCTCATGGCCAGCCGTGGCGAAACCACGCCTCTGTCGATGACCATGATGGGTGGTCCCATTGATGCACGCAAATCGCCTACGGCCGTCAACAACCTGGCCGCCAACCGCAGCTACGAGTGGTTCGAGAACAACGTGATTTACCGTGTTCCGAGCAACTTCCCTGGCGCAGGCCGCCGTGTGTACCCCGGCTTTTTGCAGTACACCGGCTTTGTGGCGATGAACCCCGACCGCCACGCCACCAGCCATTACGACTACTTCCTGGACTTGATCAAGGGTGACGGTGCCAGCGCCGAAGCCCACCGCCAGTTCTATGACGAGTACAACGCCGTGCTCGACATGGACGCCGACTACTACCTGGAAACCATCAACACCGTATTCCAGGACTACAAGCTGGTCAATGGCACTTGGGATGTGCGTTCGCCCGAGGGCAATGTGGAACGCGTGCGTCCACAAGACATCCGGACCACCGCCTTGCTGACCGTCGAAGGGGAGTTGGACGACATCTCCGGTTCCGGCCAGACCAAGGCCGCACACGACTTGTGTAGCGGTCTAGAGCGCCAGGGCCAAGAACCCCGTCACCTCGAAGTGACTGGCGCCGGTCACTACGGCATCTTTAGCGGCCGTCGCTGGCGCGAAGTGGCCTATCCGGTGATTCGTGACTTCATCCGCGAACACGACGCCCCCCATCGCACAGAAATTGTGGCAACGACTGCAAGCGCCAGCCCAGAAGCCGCGGAAAAGCTGTCGGAAAAACCGGTCGAAAAGCCCGCCACGGTCGAGGCAAGCACGCCCCCTGCGAACAAGCCTGTCCACAACGGTAAGGGTGGTCAGCACGGCAACGGTCGCAGAGCTTGATTCCAGCGCAGTTTTCATTGGCAGCTTTGGCAGCGCGAATTGAGGCCGCGCTGCCACAGACCCAGTGCACCCGCTGCGGCTACCCCGACTGCCGCAGCTACGCGCAAGCCGTGGCGCAGGGAGACGCTGAAATCAACCAATGCCCTCCCGGCGGGGCGGAGGGCATTCAGCGCCTGTCGCAACTGACCGGCCGCCCTCTCCTCCCCCTGGATCCGGACTGTGGCCAGGAAGGCCCACGCTCCATCGCTGTGATTGACGAGGACTGGTGCATCGGCTGCACGCTGTGCTTGGACGTCTGTCCCACTGACGCGATTCTTGGTGCGAATAAGCGGATGCACACCGTCATCGAAGCGCACTGCACCGGTTGCGAACGCTGCATTCCCGTGTGCCCCGTGGACTGCATCCAGCTGGAAAACGTCACGGGTGACGCGACCGGCTGGAACGCCTGGTCCGAAGCGCTGGCCGCGCAGGCCTTGCAGCGCTACCGTCAGCGTGAGGAGCGACTGAGTGGTGCTGCAGCGCACACGCCCCAGTCTCCCCCCGCAGTACTCACCGCAGTGACCAGGTCGGATGGAAATGTCTCGCCGCCGAGGACGACGGCACCAGCCGGCGATTCAGCCAGTGCCCGCTCCGCAGCGATTGCCGCCGCGCTCGAACGGGCACGCCAGCAACGCGCCAAACGCTCTCGCTGAAACAGGCAAAGAGGTCTGGGTCAGCCAGACGACGCTAACGACTTGTAAACGCCGCAGCCCAAATACGCATCACCCGCCCTGGCCACGAACGACATCTTGGTTTGCACGCCCCCGGTGGCAGGATTGGTGATGTCGTATTCGACCCAGCCCGGCCCATGCTGCGCCTGGGCCACGATGTCGCGCACGAGCCGGTCGCCATCGATACCGGGAATGTCTTGCACGCGGGTTCCGACCTTGTCCGGATTCCCGCCAAAGGCCAGGTAGGTTCCAGCGCTGTCCAGCACAAAGACATACATATCCCGGTCGTGGTAGGGCTGCGCCTTGTCGGTGATGGTGCGCAGGAACAGATTCCAGGGCATGGATTTGTGCAGGGCTGCCGCCCTGCGTACCAGGGAGACCGCTTCTTCGGCCGTACCTTGCTGCAACTGGAATGTCGCCACCCCCGTGGTCAGGGCACTCGCACGGTGCTTGAGGGCTTCGGCCTGCGCCAGCACGTGGCCCACCATCTGGGCGTTTTCCTGCGTGATCTGGTCCAACTGCCGCACCGCATCGCTGACCTCTCTCAGCCCCGTGTTTTGCACGCTGCTGGCCTGGGAAATCTCGGACATGCTGGTCGCGACGCTGCGAATCCCGCTGGCAATGTCGGCTATGCCATCGCCCGAGGCGCGGATCAAGCGGGTGCTGGCCTCGACCTGCTCCACCGAGGCATGGATCAGACTGCGGATTTCGCGGGCAGCATCGCCGGAACGCTGCGCCAGGCTGCGCACCTCGCTGGCCACCACAGCGAAACCCCGCCCCTGCTCGCCAGCACGGGCGGCCTCAACGGCGGCGTTCAATGCCAGGATGTTGGTCTGAAACGCAATGCTATCGATCAGGCCAATGATCTCGCTCATGCGCCGGGCACTTTGCTGGATGCCATCGACCGACTGGACGGCAAGCGACATGGCCTCGACGGCGGCATCAGCGGCCGACCGCACCCCGGCGGCCCGCTGGTCGGCCTGCTCGGCCGTCTGGGCGTTGTGCTGAACGGAGGCCGCAAGCTGCACCACGCTCGCCGCGGTCTGCTCCAAGTTTGCAGCCTGTTGTTCCGTGCGGTCGGACAAGGCCCGGTTACCCTGGGCCAGGCTGTTGCCAGCATGGGCGACCAAGGCCGCGTTGCTGCGGATGTCAGCCACCATGTGCGACAGCGTCACGATCATCTTGTCCAGGGCACGGGCAACGGTGGCGATCTCGTCGTGGCCCTGAATCTGGGCCCGGGTGCGCAAGTCGCCTTGGGTGGCTTGTTCCATGGCCTGCCCCACCAGCGCCAGGTCAGACGACAGACTGGCCGTGACCTCGATCAGCAAATAGACCAGCAGCACCGCCCCCGCTGCCAGCCAGGGCCAGGGCAAGCCCGCCGCCGCAGCCCCGATCGTTGCCAGTGCCAGTACACCCGGCAGTGCCATCTTGGCGGGGAGCGGCAGCCGCCGCATCAAAAAATAGCCGGGGCGGAGCATGGAGAGGCTGGACATAGGGACTTGTCTCGTTTTGTTGTCGTGTGTGAGCGCGGGGCCAAGAAATATAAGTGCAGACGGGGGGTACTACACGAGCCGAAACCCGAATATTTCCGTCCTGATTCCGATCCCTCAAAGCACCATGGCTTCCACCATAATGGCGCCCCTATGAATCCCCTGCTCTCCAAACTGCAGCCCTACCCCTTCGAGCGGCTGCGCCAGCTTTTTGCGGGGGTAACGCCCCCCCAGGACCTGCGCCCGATCAGCCTGGGCATTGGCGAACCCCGCCACCCCACGCCGCAGTTCATCAAGGATGCGCTGTGCAGCCAGTTGTCGGGGCTCGCGGTGTACCCCGTTACCGCCGGCGACCCGCCCCTGCGACAGGCCTTTGCCGACTGGCTGCAGCGCCGCTACCAGCTGAGCCTGGACCCTGCCACCCAGGTGCTGCCCATCAACGGCTCGCGCGAGGCGCTGTTCGCCTTTGCCCAGACGGTGCTGGACGCCAGCCAGCCCGACCCGGTGGTGGTCTGCCCCAACCCTTTCTACCAAATCTACGAAGGCGCAGCCCTGCTGGGCGGCGCGACGCCCTACTACGCTCCCAGCGATCCAGCGCGCAACTTCGCCGTGGACTGGGACAGCGTGCCCGAAGCCGTCTGGCAGCGCACGCAGCTACTGTTCGTCTGCTCGCCCGGCAACCCCACGGGCGCGGTGATGCCCCTGTCCGAGTGGGAAAAGCTGTTTGCGCTGAGCGATAAGCACGGCTTTGTCATCGCCTCGGATGAGTGCTACAGCGAGATCTATTTCCGAGACGAGCCCCCATTGGGCGGCCTGCAAGCGGCAGCGCAGCTGGGCCGCACGGACTTTCCGCGCCTGCTGGCCTTTACCAGCCTGTCCAAGCGCAGCAATGTGCCCGGTCTGCGCAGCGGCTTCGTGGCCGGCGACGCGGCCCTGGTCAAGGCATTCCAGCTGTATCGCACCTACCACGGCAGCGCGATGAGCCCAGTGGTGCAGACCGCCAGCATCGCCGCTTGGGGCGACGAGCAGCATGTGATCGACAACCGGGCCATGTACCGCACCAAGTTCGCCCAGGTCACGCCGCTGTTGGCCCAGGTGATGGAAGTCGCGCTGCCCGACGCTGGCTTCTACCTTTGGGCCAAGGTGCCCGAGGCGCTGAGCATGACCGACCCGGAGTTCGCCCGGGAATTGCTGGCTCAATACAATGTCACGGTGCTGCCCGGCAGCTACCTGGCGCGCGAAG
>CAZQXQ010000121.1:0-8588 GCA_964597235.1 uncultured Burkholderiaceae bacterium
TCGGCATCGCCTTTTCGGGCGGCCTCGACACCAGCGCCGCGCTGCGCTGGATGAAGAACAAGGGCGCCCTGCCCTATGCCTACACCGCCAACCTGGGCCAGCCCGACGAGCCCGACTACGACGCCATCCCCCGCAAAGCAATGGAGTACGGCGCGGAAAAAGCCCGCCTGATCGACTGCCGCACCCAGCTGGCCCACGAAGGCATCGCCGCGCTGCAGGCCGGCGCCTTCCACATCAGCACCGGCGGTGTGACTTACTTCAACACCACGCCCCTGGGCCGCGCCGTCACCGGCACCATGCTGGTCGCGGCGATGAAGGAAGACGACGTCCACATCTGGGGCGACGGCAGTACCTTCAAGGGCAACGACATCGAGCGTTTCTACCGCTACGGCCTGCTGACCAACCCTGCGCTGAAGATCTACAAACCCTGGCTGGACCAGACCTTTATCGACGAGCTGGGCGGCCGCGCCGAGATGTCGGCCTTCATGACCAAGGAAGGCTTTGGCTACAAGATGAGCGCCGAAAAGGCCTACAGCACCGACAGCAACATGCTGGGCGCCACGCACGAGGCCAAGGACCTGGAGTTCCTCAACAGCGGCATCCGCATCGTCAACCCCATCATGGGCGTGGCCTTCTGGAAACCCGAGGTCGAGGTCAAGGCCGAAGAAGTCTCGGTCACCTTCGAGGAAGGCCAGCCGGTGGCGCTGAATGGCGTGGCCTTCAACGACCCGGTGGAATTGTTCCTGGAAGCCAACCGCATCGGCGGCCGCCACGGCCTGGGCATGAGCGACCAGATCGAGAACCGCATCATCGAAGCCAAGAGCCGCGGCATCTACGAGGCCCCCGGCATGGCGCTGCTGCACATCGCCTACGAGCGCCTGGTCACCGGCATCCACAACGAGGACACCATCGAGCAGTACCGCATCAACGGCCTGAAGCTGGGCCGCCTGCTGTACCAGGGCCGCTGGTTCGACCCCCAGGCCATCATGCTGCGCGAAACCGCCCAGCGCTGGGTGGCCCGCGCCATCACCGGCACCGTCACGCTGGAGCTGCGCCGTGGCAACGACTACAGCCTGCTGAACACCGAAAGCCCCAACCTGACCTACGCGCCCGAGCGCCTGTCGATGGAAAAGGTGGAAAACGCCCCGTTCACCCCGCTGGACCGCATCGGCCAGCTGACTATGCGCAACCTGGACATCGTGGACACCCGCGACAAGCTGGGCGTGTATGCCAAGGCCGGCCTGCTGTCCCTGGGCGGCAACGCTGCGCTGGCCCAACTGGGCAACGACGGCAGCAAGTAAGCGAGACCATGAGGGTGGAGGTCGAAATGGCCTCTAGCCCTTATTTCACGCGCGGTACTAGCTCTTAAATCAGGAGCAAAACCATCGAAGCAAACCGCCTTTTCAGGCGGTTTTTTCTTTGGGGCGTCGTCTCGCTGGCCAAGATAGGTTATTAAAACTAAAATTCTGTCTCTTAAATTTATTAAATTTGTTTAAAAGACAGAATGTTAGACTTTAGCTTTTCCACCCCTGACGAAATCGCCTGGGAGCTCGCGCACCGGCTGAAGGCAGCGCGGCTCTCACAAGGCCTGCAGCAGCCGGAGCTGGCCTTGCGCGCGGGGGTGTCCGTCGGCACCGTCAAGGCGCTGGAGAACACGGGGCAAAGCACGGTGGCCTCGCTGATCCGGGTCGTTCAGGCGCTGGGGCTTACTAAGGACCTGCAACAGGCCTTCGTGCTGCAGGTGCGCTCGATTGCGGACATGGAACAACAGGCCCAGCAAGCGCAAAGGCGCCGGGCCCCTCGCCGGCCCTTGGGCGCTGCAGACCCCAAAGTGAGCACATGAAAAAGATTGCCGTCCATTACGCAGGCTGGGGCGAGCGCTGGCGGCTGGGCACCCTGGCCGACGATGGCCGGCACTTGCTGTTCGAGTATTCGGCCGAGGCCCTGCAACAAGGCCTGGAGCTGTCGCCACGGCACTTGCCGCTGCGCGCAGCGGCCTACGGCAACTTTCCCGATCACCAGTTGCGCCTGCCCGGGCTGATCGGCGATGCCCTTCCTGACGGCTGGGGGCTGCTGCTGATGGACCGCTTCTTTCGCCAGCAGGGCCGGGACCCCGCCACACTCTCGCCTCTGGACCGCCTGGCGTTCATCGACGACCGGGCCCTGGGCGCACTGTGCTTTGAGCCATCGCTGCCGTTGGGTTGGCCGCAGGAAGACGTGCACCTGCTGCAGTTGGCGCAACAGGCGCAAGCCATCGTTGCGGGCAAGGACAGCGAGGCCTTGCGGCGGCTGGCGCTCATTGGGGGCTCGCCCCATGGCGCACGGCCCAAGGTGCTGGTGCACTACGACCCCGCCACGGGACTCATGGCAACACAAGCCTTCGCGGGAGCTGTGCCCTGGCTGGTCAAGTTCCAGGCGCAATCCGAACACAAGGAAGTCTGCGCCATCGAGGCGCTGTACGCCGAACTGGCACGAGAATGCGGCCTGGAGCTGCCCGCCACGCGCTACTTCGATCTGGACAAGAAGCTGGCGGGCTTTGGCATCGCGCGCTTTGATGTCGAAGACGGGCTGCGGGTACCCGTGCACACGCTGGCGGGCCTGCTGCACGCCAATTTCCGCCTGCCGTCCTCAGTGGACTACGTCACCTTCCTGCGGGCCACGCGCTTTCTCACGCGCAGCCAGGTGGAAGTCCACAAGGCCTACGAGCGTGCGGTGTTCAACGTGGTCTTTCACAACCGCGACGACCATGCCAAGAACCTTTCCTACCGGCTGGGGCGGGACCGCGTCTGGCGCCTGGCACCGGCCTATGACCTGACGTTTTGTGCCGGCCCCCGGGGAGAGCACCAGATGGACGTGTGCGGCGAAGGCGGCCACATCGGACGCACCCACCTGCTGGAACTGGCCCGCCTGGGTGGCGTGGACCTGCCGTTTGCCCAAACGGTGCTGGACCGCATCCTGACGGTGGCGGGCACCTTCGCCACCCAGGCCAGGCAGCACCCGATTCGGCCGGCGACGGTCAAGACCATTCGCAGCGCGATCGAAGACAACCGCCGCCGTCTGGCATAAGGCTTCTGGCTGTTTGGGGGCGCTCAGACCACCACCGGCTCCGGCTCCAGCCGAATGCCGAAGCGCTCATAGACGCTGGTCTGGATGGCCTTGGCCAGGGTCATCACCTCGCCGCCGGTGACGCTGTCGGCGCCCTGGCCACGGTTGACCAGCACCAGGGCCTGTTTTTCATAGACGCCGGCCTTGCCGATCGACTTTCCCTTCCAGCCGCAGGCGTCGATCAGCCACCCCGCCGCTAGCTTGAAGCGGCCATCGGGCAGCAGGTAATGCACGATCTTGGGGTCGCGGGCGATGATGTCGGCGCACTGCTCGGGCGTCACGGTGGGGTTCTTGAAGAAGCTACCCGCATTGCCCACCTGGGCTGGGTCAGGCAGCTTGGCACGGCGGATGGCGCAGACCGCGTCAAAAATGGCCTGGGCATCAGGATTGCGCACAGGCGTGGGCTGGGCCTCGAAGTAGCGCTCCAGATCCGCATAGCCCAGCACGGGCTTCCACGGCCGGGGCAGGCGAAAACGCACCTTGGTGATCACCGCCCGGCCCGCCAGGCCCATGCCCCGGGGCAAATCGCCCTCCTCGCTGCCCGGTGCAGGCGCGTGCTTGAAAACCGAATCACGGTAGCCAAAAGCGCATTGCGCGGCGTTCAGCGTAAAACGCTGGCCCGTGAGCAGGTCGATGGCGTCCAAGGACTCGAAGCGGTCCTGCAGCTCGACGCCGTAGGCGCCAATGTTCTGCACCGGCGCGGCGCCCACGGTGCCGGGGATCAGCGCCATATTCTCCAACCCGGGCAGGCCCTGGGCCAGGGTCCAGGCCACCGTGTCGTGCCAGACCTCACCGGCGCCGGCTTCGACAATCCAAGCCTTGTCGGTGGTTGCCAGCAAGCGCAGGCCCCGGATCTCCACCTTCAGCACCACGGGCTTCACATCGCCCGTGAGCACGATGTTGCTGCCCCCGCCCAACACGAAAAAGGGCTGGCCCGCCCAGGCCGGGTCGGCGCACAGGGCGTGCAAATCGTCCTCGGACTGGACCCGAATCAGGGTCTGGGCGCGGGCGGCGATGCCAAAGCTGTTGTAGGGCTGCAGGGAAGCGTTTTTCTCGACTAACATTGCCGCGATTTTCGCATTGGGTCCCGCGTGGACCCTTTTGCATGGACCCCTCCTTTTTGAAAGCACCTCTGCCCCATGCCCTCTTTTGACACCGTCTGTGAAGCCGATTTCGTCGAAGTCAAGAACGCCGTCGAGAACACGGCCAAGGAAATTGGCACCCGTTTCGATTTCAAAGGCACTTCCGCCGCGATCGAACTCAAGGACAAGGACATCGTCCTGACCGGCGATGCCGACTTCCAGCTCACCCAGATCGACGACGTGCTGTGCAACAAACTGACCAAGCGCAATGTGGACGTGCGTTTCCTGGACCGGGGCGATGTGCAAAAGATCGGTGGCGACAAGGTCAAGCAGACCATCAAGGTGCGCAACGGCATCGAGAGCGAGCTGGCCAAGAAAATCCAGAAGCTCATCAAGGACAGCAAGCTCAAGGTCCAGGCCGCCATCCAGGGTGAGAGCGTGCGTGTGACCGGCGCCAAGCGCGACGACCTGCAAGCTGCGATGGCGCTCATTCGCAAGGACATCAGCGATGTGCCGCTGTCCTTTAACAACTTCAGGGACTGAGCTCAGCCCTTCTTGCCCAGGCGCGATTCTTGTCCCGCCAGCAGGCGGCGGATGTTCTCGCGGTGGCGCCAGACCAGCAGGGCGGCCATCGCCACGATGGCGGCGGCAATGCGTGCATCGGCCTGCCAGACCACGCCCTGGGCGATCCAGTAATACACCGGCGCAAACACCGCAGCCACCAACGAGGCCAGCGAGGAATAGCGGAAAAACACCGCCACGATCAGCCAGGTCAGCGCGCAAGCCAAACCGAGCCAGCCGCTAAAGCCCAGCAGCACGCCCAGCGCCGTGGCCACGCCCTTGCCACCCTGGAAGCGGAAAAACACCGGCCACAAATGGCCCAAAAACGCCGCCAGCCCGACCAGCGCCTGGGTACCTTCTTCCAGCCCATAGGGCGCGCCATAGGCCCGCACCAACACCACCGGCGCCCAACCCTTGAGCGCATCAAACAACAAGGTGACCACGGCCGCCAGCTTGCTGCCCGAACGCAACACGTTCGTGGCGCCAGGGTTCTTGCTGCCGTAGGTGCGCGGGTCGTTCAGACCCATCACGCGGCTGACGATGACGGCAAACGACAGGGAGCCCAGCAAATACGCGGCCACCGTGGCCAGCAGGGGAAAAGCAATGTTCACGCAGTGTCCTCGGGGCGCTGCGGCCCAGGAAGGGGGTTAGGGTGGTGTTTCAAAGAGGCGTCATTCTGCCAGCGCACATTGCACCGGTTTGGCCCCCAGCAACTGCACACAGACCTGCGGATCGAGCTGCACCAGAAAGCCCCGCCGCCCGCCGTTGATCGCAATGCGCGGCAGCTGCAGGATGGTGTCCTCGATGTACACCGGCATCGCCCGGCGCGTGCCAAACGGCGAGGTGCCGCCCACCAGGTAGCCGCTGTGGCGGTTCGCCACCTCGGGGGTGCAGGGCGCGACCGACTTGGCGCCAATCTGCCGCGCCAGGTTCTTGGTAGAGACCTTGCGGTCGCCGTGCATCAGCACGATCAGGGGCTTGGCATCCTGGTCCTGCATCACCAGGGTCTTGACGACCATGTGCTCATCCAGCCCCAGCTGGCGCGCAGACTCGGCCGTGCCGCCGTGCTCGACATAGTCGTAGGGCAGGCCCACATAGTCCACCTTGTGCGCCTTCAGCAGCTGGGTGGCCGGGGTTTCGCTGACATGGGTGGTTTTGGCGGCGTTCTTGGCCATGAGAATCACGCAATCACTATCAAAAAGAGAGCTACTACCGCTCGATTCTATTGGGCTAGAGACCAGTTCGACCCTCAAAACTGCTCACGAGCGGCTTCACGACCTCACAGCGCCGGATTGCCCAGCTCCCAATGCAGCGCATCGATCTCGGCCAGCAGCTCGGGGGACAGCACCGTGCCCCAGGCGTCGAGTTGCTCGTCCAACTGCGCCAGCGAGGTCACGCCGATGATGGTGCTGGCCACTTGCCATTTGCCAAAGCAAAACGCCAGCGCCATCTTCGTGGGCGTGAGGCCATGGGCGCGGGCCAGGGCGTTGTAGCGCCGGGCGGCGGCCAGGGCTTCCGGGCGGCCCCAGCGCTGCTTGCGCACCGAGGGGTAGCGGGCAATGCGGGCGTCCATCGGGGCGTTAGGCCCTTCCAGGCCGCTGTCGTCGTATTTGCCCGTGAGCAGACCGAAGCCCAGCGGCGAATAGGCCAACAACGCCACCCCCAGGCGGTGGCAGGTCTCGTCCAATGCGTTCTCGTAGCTGCGGTTGAGCAGGCAATACGGGTTCTGCACCGAGACCACGCGCGGCAGGCCATGCTGCTCGGCCAGGCGCACGAACTCGTGCACGCCGTAGGGCGTTTCGTTGGACAGGCCAATCGCGCGCACCTTGCCCGCCTTGACCAGGCCCGCCAGCGCGTCGAGCTGCTCGTGGAGGGGCGTCTGCGCGGTCTCCTTGGACGGGTCGTAGTACTTGATGCCAAAGGCGGGCACATGGCGCTCGGGCCAGTGGATTTGGTAGAGGTCGATCACGTCGGTCTGCAGGCGGCGCAGGCTGCCCTCGCAGGACGCCACGATGTCGGCGGCCGTCATGCCCTGGCCGTCGCGCAGCCAGGGCATGCCGCGCGAGGGGCCCGCCACCTTGGTCGCCAGCACCAGCTTTTGACGCAGGCCGGGCTGCTTGGCAAACCAGCGGCCCAGGATGGTTTCGGTGGCGCCAGCGGTCTCGGCGCGGGCGGGCACGGCGTACATCTCGGCCGTGTCCAGGAAGTTCACGCCGCGCTCGATGGCTCGGTCCAGGATGGCGTGGGCTTGGTCTTCAGCCACCTGCTCGCCAAAGGTCATGGTGCCCAGGCAAATCGGGGTGACGCGCAAGTCGCTCTGGCCCAGGTAAAGGGTCTGCATCGGTATCTCCCAAACACGGTTCCAACAAGGGGACAAAGTGTAGGGCGTGGCACGGTCAAGGCTGTCACCGACGTGGCCAGGCCTTGGCGGGCACTGCGCCCACAATGGCTGCATGACCGACGTGAACACCCACCCCACCCCTTCCGTAACTCCCACTAATCCCGCCGTCTATGTGCCCCAGCGCCCCTGGCGCAGCGAAACCGTGGACCTACCCGGCGTGCGCTACCACCTGACCCACTGGGGCGCGCAGGACAGCGCCCTGCCCCCACTGGTGCTCGCCCATGGCTGGATGGACGTGGGCGCGTCCTGGCAGTTCGTGGTCGATGCGCTCGGGGCCGACTTCGTCGCCAGCCGCCGCATCGTCGCACTGGACTGGCGCGGTTTTGGCCAGAGCCGGCTGCAGGCGCCTTGCACGCACTATCTGTTTGCCGACTACCTGGCCGATCTGGACCAGCTGCTGGACCACCTGAGCCCCGACCAACCCGTGGACCTGGTCGGCCACAGCATGGGCGGCAATGTGGTGATGACCTACGCCGGCGTGCGGCCGGAGCGCATCCGCCGCCTGATCAACCTGGAAGGCTTTGGCCTGCCCGTCACCCAGCCGGACCAGGCCCCCGGCCGTTACGCCCGCTGGCTCCACGAGATGCGCCAGCTGCGCCAGGGCCAGCTGGCCCTCAAGCCCTACCCCAGCCTGCAGGCCGTGGCCGAGCGCCTGCGCAAGACTAACCCGCGCCTGCCGCAGGACAAGGCCGTGTGGCTGGCCGGGCATTGGGCCGAAGAAGGCGGCGACGGGCAATGGCGCATCCTGGGCGACGACGCGCACAAGGTGACCAGCGCCCAGCTCTACCGCGCCGACGAGATGCTGGAGGTCTATGCGGCCATCACCGCGCCCACCCTGGTGGTCGAGGCTGAGGACGACAGCCTTCAAGGCTGGTGGAAAGGCGCCTACACGCGGGAAGAATTTCACCAGCGCCTGGCGCGCGTGCGGGCGCACCGCATCACCATCCTGCCCGACGCCGGTCACATGCTGCACCATGACCAACCCGAGGCAGTGGCAGCGCTGATTCAGGAGTTCTGTGCGGAGTGAGGGTCAAATTGGCTTCAAATCCAATGAATACCAGCGGTACTAGCTCTCATTTCAATAGCAAAAACCGCCTTCGCGGCTGCCCGCGCTGCAGACAACATATCGCTCAAAGCCCGCCCTGCAGCCCGTGCGAGAATCCCGGGCTGTTTTTGAACCCTTCACCCACCTTACATCCTCAGGAAAAGACCATGGAAGCAGAACGCATCAACCAAATCGGCAACACCCTCGCAGACCTGTCCACCCGGACCGAGGAATTACGGAGGTATCTTTGACTTCGATGCCAAATTTGAACGCCTGAGAACCGTCAACGCCTCCCTCGAAGACCCGGCGGTCTGGAACGAGCCCAAGAAAGCCCAGGAACTGGGCAAGGAAAAGAAATCGCTCGACGCCGTGGTGCTGACGCTGGACAAGCTCA
>CAZQXQ010000122.1:0-8562 GCA_964597235.1 uncultured Burkholderiaceae bacterium
ACCTGCAATACCGCCGTTTCTGGGTCGAGAGCGAAAACCGCTGGGTGCGCCTGCGTGTTTCCAGCGCTGCCCTGCGCCTGATCGACAAGAACGGTATCGACTCTGTGCTCGCCGACCTGCGCGCACGTGGCCAAGCTTAAGGAGAAGCACCATGGCAGCCAAAGGCGGACGCGACAAGATCAAGCTGGAATCCACTGCGGGTACCGGCCATTTCTACACCACCACCAAGAACAAGAAGACCACGCCCGAGAAGATGCTGATCAAGAAATTTGATCCGGTCGCTCGCAAGCATGTGGACTACAAGGAAACCAAGCTGAAATAATTCGGCACCGTTTCCCCGAAAAAACCGCCCCGCGCAAGCCGGGCGGTTTTTTCATGCCGCCACCGGGGAAGGGGAACTACCGCGCTACGTTGCTTGACGCAGACACCACACGGTTCCTACCGCCCTCTTTCGCTTTGTAGAGCAATGCATCGGCCTGGTTGACCGCGACCTCTTCGCTGGTTTGTTCCAGCGATGCCATGACCAGTCCAATGCTGAGGCTGACGCGCCCCACGGGTTCGATGGGATGGCCTTCCACCGTGGCGCGGATCTTCTCCGCCACCAACACAGCGGCCTCCAATTCGGTGCGAGGAAGAATGACCAGAAACTCCTCGCCCCCCACGCGCCCGACAAAATCGGTCTCGCGCAAGGCCGTCTTCAGCAGTTGGGCCACATGGCGCAAGACGTCGTCGCCAGCAGCATGGCCGTAGGTGTCGTTGACCTTCTTGAAAAAATCGATGTCCATCACCATGAGGGCATACGGGGCGGTATTGCGCTTCATTTGCTGAAACTCCAAGCGCAAGCGCTCATTGGCGGCCAATCGGTTGGGCAAACCGGTCAAGACATCCTTGCGGGCCAGCAAGGCCAGCTCCTGGTTAGCCGCCTCCAAGGCGGCAGTCCGCTCAGCCACCATGGACTCCAGATTGCGGTTGATGGACTCCAGCGCATTCTTGCGCTGCAGCAAGCTCGCCGCCATGCGACCCATCGACGCAGACAACTGCTGGATTTCGGAACTTCGGCTGGAAACCGCCAGGGTCACCGTCTCATCGCCCTCGGCGATGCGCCAGGCCCCCTCGGACAACTGGGTGATAGGACGACTGAACCAATGGCCCAAGCGCCAGGCGAAGACGATGAACAGCAACACTGCCACCCCCATGACCACGACCACCACGGTTTGCAGCGCCAGCACCTCGGACAGGACCGCGCTGCGTGGCTGGCGCACCACCACCTGCCAACCCAGGGGAGACGGACTCTGGGCCAGCGGCTCCGCCACCGCCGCCGCCGCGGTGAGATACGACTTGTCTCCCCCCCACGCATAAAAGCCGAAGGTTTTTTCCTGGGAAATACGGGGCACGCTGGGCAGGCTTTGCACCGATTCCACCCGGTCGGGGTAAATCACCGCATTCGCCTGGTTGACGATGAAGATTTCAATCCCATGGCTGTCCACATCCAGAGGCTTGAGCTTGGCAATCACCTCCTGGGCCCAGCGCCAATGCACATGGGAACCCACGACGGCCCGCAACTGGCCTTGCGCATCGAAGACAGGCGCAGCAAAGTCCAGGAAACGGATGGGCCATTCATGCAGCTGATCGCGCAGCAGCTTTCCCAGCAAGGCGGCCTCGTGCAAATCGCCCACATAGGCGCCCGAGCGGGCCTGCTGGAACCAGGGCCTGGCCGCCACGCTTTGCCCCAACAGCATGTTTTCGGTGGCGTGCAGCACGGTCCCGTCCAGGGCAGCCACCCCCATCCAGGAGTAGTGCGGATACGACTTGCGAATCCGTTTCAAGCTCTCGCCCAAGTCTCTGCTGTCCAGCGCGCCATGGGTGTACAACGAACTCTGGGCCAGCAGTTCCACTTCGCGCATGCGTTCACGCAGGTTGGTGGCCACGGCGGCGGCGGTGGCGGTGGCCAGCGTGTACAAGTGCTGCCCCCGATCCTGGATGAGTTGGTCTGCCTGCCGTTGGGCAACGTACACCGAGGTGGGCAGGCCCAGCAACAACACCAGAACAATGAAGGCTGCCGCGATCAATCGATGCAATCGATGCGGCAGAATGGACGCGTTGTTTTGCACTTTACCGTTGCTTGTCTTCATCATGATTCAGTTGTTTGGCAAACACATCAGCCTGCGTTGGAGTCTGTTCGGCCTTTCTTTGGCAGCCATGCTGCCGATGGTGGTGTTCTCGGCTTATACCGTCGTGAAAGTTCACCAAGAGCAGCGCCAACAAGCCCTGAATGACTTTCAACGCAGAACCACGATTCTGGGTGAAAAAGTGGAAGCCCGGCTCCAGATCGCCATCCATTTGCTGGAAGGCTTGGCCGCATCTTCGGCTGCGCAACAACGCGACTGGGGCACCTTGTATGACACCTCTCAGCGGGTGCTGGCACAACACCCCCAGTTCCGGGCCATCACCTTGGTGGATGCCTCGGACCAAGTGCTGTTCTTGACCAGTCTGCCTTATGGCGACCAGAGCGTGGTCACCAACTACACCGAACTCATTCAGCAAGCGCTCACCACAGGCAAGCCCAATGCCTCAGGGCCTTTTGTCACGAAAATCTACCCCCACAAGCTGATCGCCATCACCGTACCCATCCCCCATGGAGAGCAACGCCACTTTGCCTTGCGGATGATCCTTCTATCGACCTCGATCAGCGATTTGCTGACACAGGACAGCTTGGACCCCGCCTGGCTGGCTGGCGTGGTCGATCGGGAGGGCACGGTGCTGGCACGCAGCAGGGATGCCGACACCTTTGTGGGCCGGCGTGCCGGGAGCATTTTCCTGGATGCCGTCCAGCGCAAGGAGCGACATCTGTTCCAAAGCGTGAGCCTGGAAGGCATTCCAATCACCAACGCCACCCACGCCATCCTTGACGGCGACTGGGTTTTGGGTGTGGGGGTGCCCAACGAAGTGCTGGATGCGCCATTGCGCGCGCAGTTGGTCCAACTCGTGGCAGTGGCCTTGGCCTGCATGGCTTTGGCCTTGGGACTGTCCCAATGGCTGGCTGGACGGATCACCCGGGAGATTCGTCGCACCGGAAAGCAGGGCCAGCCCCCCGCCTAATGCTTGCGAGTCCACACCGCTGCGAAGAAGCCATCGGTCTGGTGCCGGTGGGGCCACAGGCGCAGGTAGGCCGTGCCGGTCTCGCCACCGCTGCACAGGGTGGTGGCTTCGGGTACCTTGAGCTGGGCCAGCAACTCGCCCGCATCCTGCGGCAGGAAATCCGGATGCGCGGCAGCAAAGGACTGGGCAATCGCTTCGTTTTCTTCGGGGAGGATGCTGCAGGTGGCATAAACCAGGCGCCCGCCCGGCTTGACCAGGCGGGCGGCGCTGGCCAGGATGGCGGTCTGCTTGGCGACCAGCTCCTCGATGGCCTTGGGCGTCTGGCGCCACTTCAGATCGGGGTTGCGGCGCAGCGTTCCCAGGCCGGAACACGGTGCATCCACCAGCACCCGGTCGATCTTGCCAGCCAGGCGCTTGATGCGCTCGTCGCGCTCATGGGCAATCGCCGCTGGGTGGACATTGGACAGGCCACTGCGCGCCAGGCGGGGCTTGAGGGCATCGAGCCGGTGGGCCGACACATCAAAGGCGTACAGGCGGCCGGTGTTGCGCATGGTGGCGCCAATCGCCAGCGTCTTGCCGCCAGCACCGGCGCAAAAGTCCACCACCATCTCGCCGCGCTTGGCGTCCAGCAGCAGCGCCAGCAATTGCGAGCCCTCGTCCTGGACCTCGACCGCGCCGCGGGTGAAGGCGTCCAACTTGGTCAGCGCAGGCTTGCCCTCGGTGCGCAGGCCCCAGGGGGAATACGGCATGGGCACCGTCTGGATACCAGCCTTGGCGAGTTCTTTTTGCAGCTCATCGCGCTTGCCTTGCAAGGCGTTGACGCGCAAATCCAGCGGCGCCGGCTGGGCCAGGCTGTCCACCAGGGGCCAGAAGCCCTCACCCAGCTGGGCTTTGAGAGGGGGCGCCAGCCAGTCGGGCAGGTTGTGGCGCTGAGGCTCCATCAGCTCGGAGGGGTCCAGCTTGTCGCAGGCATCGACCCAGGCGCGTTCCTGGTCATTCAATGCCGATTTCAGAAAATCGCGTGGGCCGTAAAAACCCAGGATGGCCAGGCGCCGCTCACGCGGGCCGCTGCCCGAGTGGGCCAGCTGGTCGAACAGGCGCTTTTTGCGCAAGACGGTATAGACGGTTTCCGCCAGCGTGCCGCGCTCGCGCGGGCCCAGGTTGCGGTGGTCACGGAAGTAGCGGGACACCACCGCATCGGCGGGGTGCTGGAAGCTCAGGGTCAGCCGAACAAGCTCGGCACAGGCGTCTAAAAGGGCTTTGGGATGCATGGGGCGATTGTCCCACTGCAGCGCCCGCGCCGTGCCACACTTGCGGGCATGAACGACGTGTTACCGCCCCTGCCAAGTTTTCCCATTGGGCGCTACCGCCACTACAAGGGCATGGATTACCAGGTGCTGGGATTGGTGCGCCACAGCGAGACCCTGGAGCCGCTGGTGCTCTACCAGGCGCTGTATGGCGAGCGAGGGCTGTGGGTGCGGCCGCTGGCGATGTTCCAGGAAACCGTGGTGGTAGACGGCCAGACCCGGCCCCGCTTCCTGCGGATCGCGGCCTCCCCCAACACCGCAGGAGCGGACTGATGGAGCTGGTGCATCCCCAATCCTCAAGGATGGCGCAGGCCCATGGCACGCTGACACCCGGCCACCTGGGAGCGACGCTCAACCCCCTGTCCATCCTGGCAAAGCCCCATCCGGTGCCGATCGCCATGGGCACGGTGAGCGTGCTGCCAGCCTTCACCGAGCGCACCGCACTGCTCGGCGCCTGCGTGGTCGTGGTGCTGCGTTGCCACCAACTGGTGGCGGTGGCGCGCTATGAACTGCCCGGCCCGCCCACCCGGCGCACTTTGCGGTCCTGCTGGTTCAGCCAGCAGGCGTTGGAGATGCTGGAGTACAAATTCTCTTTCTTCAATCTGCCCTGGGCAGAGACGAAGGCGGAGCTGTACGGGGGTGGCGCCCCCCTGCCGTCACTGGCCAGCGAAGGCCCCGTGGGCGCACGCAATGTGGCCGCAGCCCGCGCTTGGCTGCGCTCCAGGGGCTTGCGCATCCAGCACGAAGATGTGGGCGGCAAGGCGCACCGCTTGCTGGTGCTTCGGGATGGGCTGGGGTTCTGCACCCCTCTGCCTCCCTCGGGGAGCATGCCAGGCGGCGGCGCTGCGGCAGCCTGAGCCCCCTTGGGCTGGCACGCCAAAATTTAGGTCAAAACAGCCTCTAGGCTTTTAAATAAAAGCGGTTCTAGCTATAGTTTTTGCACCAACTGTGCCACGGCACGAGGGTAGATCACATGCTCTTGCGTCAGCACCCGGGCGGCCAGGGTGTCGGCGGTGTCGTCGGGCAGGACCGGCACCACGGCCTGGTCCAGGATCGGGCCCACGTCCAGCTCGGCAGTGACCAGGTGCACGGTGACGCCGGCAAATTTGCAGCCCGCATCGATCGCCCGCTGATGCGTGTGCAGGCCGGGAAAGGCCGGCAGTAGCGAGGGATGGATGTTCACCAACCGCCCGGCGTAGCGCGCCACAAAGCCAGGCGTCAGGATGCGCATGAAACCCGCCAGCACCACCAGCGTGGGCGCGTGGCGGTCGATGGCCTGCGCTAGCGCCTCGTCAAACGCCTCGCGGCTGGGGAAGGCTTTGTGGTCCAGCACCTCGGTGGCAATGCCCTGCTCGCGGGCGAAGACCAGGCCCTTGGCGTCAGCCTTGTTGCTGATGACCGCCGCCACCCGAGCGCCATAGCGGCCCGCCCAGTCCTGCTGCTTGGCCGCCTTGACGATGGCAGCCATGTTCGAGCCACCGCCCGAGATGAGAATCACAATGTTTTTCATGGCGCGGGATTATCCCTGCGGGGAACCAGGCCCCCAGCTCCCCCAAAGTCCCTGCAACGCTGGCGTCCATGTCGCCCCCCGGACAGGCGAAAAACGAACGACCGTGCTACAAAACCATTCCTTTTAGGAGACCACCCCCATGGACCTTGCATTCACCCCTGAAGAACAAGCGTTTCGCGAAGAAGTGCGCGCCTGGGTGCGCGCCAACCTGCCCCAGGACCTATCCCACAAAGTCCACAATGCCCTGCGCCTGTCGCGCGACGACATGCAGCGCTGGGCGAAGATCCTGGGCAAGAAAGGATGGCTAGCCTACGGCTGGCCCAAGGAATTTGGCGGCCCCGGCTGGAGCGCCGTGCAGCGCCACCTGTTTGAGGAGGAATGTGCGCTGGCCGGTGCGCCGCGCATCATCCCCTTCGGCCCGGTGATGGTTGCGCCGGTGATCATGGCCTACGGCAATGCCGAGCAACAACAGCGCTTCCTGCCCGGCATCGCCAGCGGTGAGGTCTGGTGGAGCCAGGGCTACAGCGAACCGGGATCGGGCTCAGACCTGGCCAGCCTGAAAACCCGCGCCGAGCGCGTGGGCGACAAATACATCGTCAACGGCCAGAAAACCTGGACGACGCTGGGCCAGTACGGCGAATGGATCTTCTGCCTGGTACGCACCAGTACCGAAGGCAAGCCCCAGCAGGGCATCAGCTTCCTGCTGATCGACATGAAATCGCCTGGCGTCACCGTGCGGCCCATCAAGCTGCTGGACGGTGAATGCGAGGTCAACGAAGTCTGGTTCGACAACGTCGAAGTGCCGGCCGAGAACCTGATTGGCGAGGAAAACAAGGGCTGGACCTACGCCAAGCACCTGCTGAGCCACGAGCGCACCAACATCGCCGACGTCAACCGTGCCAAGCGCGAGTTGGAGCGCCTCAAGCGCATCGCCAAGGCCGAGGGCGTGTGGGATGACCAGCGTTTCCGCGATCAGATTGCCTTGCTGGAGGTGGACATCGTGGCGCTGGAAATGCTGGTGCTGCGCGTACTGTCCGCCGCCAAGTCGGGCAAGAACGCGCTGGACATCGCCGGCCTGCTCAAGATCAAGGGCAGCGAAATCCAGCAGCGCTACTCCGAACTGATGATGCTGGCCGCCGGCCCCTACAGCCTGCCCTTCATTGAGGAAGCCATGGAAGCGGGCTGGCAGGGCGACCAGGCCGCCGGCGCGCTGGGCGGCTTCCCCGGCGGCACGCTGGCCAATGCCCCGCTGGCCGGCACCTACTTCAACATGCGCAAAACCACCATCTACGGTGGTTCGAACGAAGTTCAACGCAACATCGTGGCCCAAACCGTGCTCGGCTGAGGAGATATTCCATGGATTTCGATTTTTCTGACGATCAGGAACAACTGCGTGATGCCGTGCGCCGCTGGGTGGACAAGGCCTATGGCTTTGAGCACCGCCGTGCCACCGTGGCGGCAGGCGGCTTCTCCCGCGACAACTGGAACGCACTGGCCGATCTGGGCCTGACCGCGCTCACCGTACCCGAGGCCCACGGCGGCATGGGCCAGGGGGCTATCGATGCGATGGTGGTGATGGAAGAACTGGGCCGCGGGATCGTGCTGGAGCCCCTGGCCCAGGCCTTTATCACCAGCGCCGTGCTCAGCCAGTACGCACCCGAATCCGTCCAGTCCGCCTGGCTACCCAAGGTGGCCAGCGGCGAAGCGCTGGTGGTGCTGGCCCAGCAGGAACGCAAGGCCCGCTACCACCTCGACCGTTGCGAGGCAAAAGCGACTGCAACGCCCACAGGATATGCGGTATCCGCTCTCAAAAGCATAGTACCTGTCGGCGATCTGGCCGATGCCTTCCTGGTGCCTGCCGAACTGGATGGCCGCCTCGCGCTGTTCCTGGTCGAGCGCAACGCGGCGGGCGTGGCCACCAAGGGCTACCTGACCCAGGACGGTAGCCGCGCCGCCGAAGTGCAGTTCAGCCAAAGCCCCGCGACGCTGGTGACGACGGACGGCTTGGCCGCACTGGAACTGGCGGTGGATGTGGGCATTGCCGCCGCCTGCGCCGAGGCGGTTGGCGTGATGGACCAAACTACCGCCGTGACCTTTGACTACCTGAACCAGCGCAAGCAGTTCAACGTGGCGATTGCCAGCTTCCAGGCCCTGCGCCACCGCGCGGCCGACATGAAGATGCAGCTGGAGCTGGCCCGCTCGATGAGCTACTACGCCAGCCTCAAGCTGGGCGCCCCCGCCGCCGAGCGCCGCCAGGCCATCGCCCGGGCCAAGGTCCAGCTGGGCCAATCGATGCGCTTCGTAGGCCAGCAGGCGGTGCAGTTGCACGGCGGCATCGCGGTGACCGACGAGTACATCGTCAGCCACTACTTCAAGAAGCTGACCCAGCTGGAGATGAGCTGGGGCGACACCCTGCACCACCTGGGCGAAGTCTCGGCCCGCATGCAGGACACGGCGGGCGTGTTCGCCTGAGCCAACAGCTGCTCAAAGCTGCGTCCCCAGGCCCGCTCCGGCGGGCCTTTTTGTTGCAGCGACTGCGTTCGGGGGCAAGGTAGCACCTCCTTCTGGGGATAATCGCCGGCTTTGGCGGACGAAGCCTGTTCCCCGCCTGCCCCGTTTTGCCCTTGTTTGCACGCCGGTAGCGGC